>NZ_JBWWVS010000003.1:0-509990 GCF_056675615.1 Xanthomonas sp. NCPPB 2864 | reverse complement strand
CCGTAATACCCCCCCCCCCCCCCCCACACACCCGCCGGCCCCCCCCCGGGGGCGAATGGGCTTCACCGGGAATGCCCCAATCGCGCCCGGGTGCGCTCCTACGTGGCGCCGACGCATTGCGCGGCGGCGCCCTTGATCACGCTAGCATCAAGCAGCCGGCCGCAACACGTTCAAGACCTCGTAGCAGGCGCCCATGGTGTGGTAATCGGTCTTGCCGGCGGGGCTCTTTTCGTCGCTGTACTTGCGGTTGTCCGCATCCAGAATGCGGTACCACGCACCATAGCGGTGGTCGATCATGTGCTCCCAGGAATACGCCCAGAGCTTGTCGTACCACTGCCAATAGCGCGGCTCGCCGCTGCGCTGCGCCAGCAACGCCGCCGCCGCCAGCGATTCGGCCTGCACCCAGAAGTACTTGTCGTCATCGCAGACCTTGCCGTCCGGGTCGAAGCCGTAATACAGCCCGCCACGCTGCGCATCCCAGGAGCGCTCCACTGCCACATCGAACAGGTGTTGCGCGGTCGGCAGCAACCAGTCGGTCGGTGCGTAGCGATCCAGCAACATCAGCAGCTTGGCCCATTCGGTCTGATGGCCCGGCTGGAAACCCCAGGGGCGGAACAGGTGTTTGGGATTGTCGCGGTTGTAGTCCCAGTCGATGTTCCATTGCAGATCGTAGTGTTCCCACACCAGACCGTCGGCCTTGGCCGCTTGGCGCCGGGTCATGGTGTCGGCCAGCGACAGCGCACGGTCCAGGTAGCGTTGCTCGCCACTGGCTTCGTACGCGGCGATCATCGCCTCGCACATGTGCATGTTGGCGTTCTGGCCGCGGTAGCTGGTGAAGTTGAACTGCGCATCGGCTTCGTCGCGGTACAGGCCGAATTCCGGCTCCCAGAAGTGCTTTTCCAGCAGCTGCCAGGTCTCGTCCATCCATGCGCGCGCCTCCTCGACGCCCGCCTTCAGGCCGCACGAATACGCCAGCAGCACGAAGGCCACGCCGTAGCAGTGATTCATGTCGTCTTCGACCACGCCGTCACGCAATGTCCATGCGTAACCGCCGGTGGCCGGATTGCGATGCACGTTGCGCAGATAGTTCAGGCCGTGACGCACCGCCTGCAGGTACTGCGCATCGCCGAATTCGCGATACGCCATCGCGTAGTTGAAGACGAAGCGCGTGCTGCTGACCAGATGCCGATGCCCGGCATCGTAGATCGAACCATCGTCGCGGAAATACTGGAAAAACCCGCCCGCCGGGTCGATCGCGCGCGGGTGGTAGAACGCCATGGTGTCGGCGATATGCTGACGCAGTACATCGGCCGAACGGAAATCGGGTGCGGGGCTCGCAGGCAAACGGCTCATGATTGTTCCTGGATCAGGGAATGGACTTCATCGACGCTCGGCATGGCCGCAAACGCGCCCTTGCGCGTCACCGCCAGCGCACCGACCGCCGCGGCAAAGCGGATCACCTCGGTGATCGCAGCGGCATCGCCGGACAGCTGCTCCAGCGTGGATGCACGCGTCGCCAGCTGAAACAGCAAGCCACCGACGAACGCATCGCCCGCTGCCGTGCTGTCGCGCACCTGCACGCGGAAGGCCGGCACCTGACCCGAATCGGTGCGTGTCTGCCAGTGCACCGGGCCACCACCGTCGGTGACCAGCAACCAGCTGGCCTGGCCCTGCCAGAGCTTGCGGGTGACCGCGCTGGCGTCGCCATCGAGCGTGCCGGCCAGGTAATCGAGTTCTTCGCGCGAGAGCTTGACCACATCGGCCAGCGCCAACGCCTCCCACAGCAGTGCAGCCGGGTCCACATCCTGCGGCCACAGCATCGGGCGCAGGTTGAGATCCAGGCTGACGATGGCGCCATCGGCGCGTGCGCGGCGCATGCCGTCCAGCGTGCATTGCGCGATCGCAGGCTCGGTCATGCTGTTGGAACACACATGCAGCACGGCAGCCTGCGTGAAGCCGTCCGCGGCGAAATGCTCCGGCCGGAACAGCAGATCCGCCGCAGGCGGACGGTAGAAACTGAAACTGCGTTCGCCGGCTTCATCCAACGCCACGAACGCCAGCGCGGTCTTCGCCTCATCGGTGCGCACGATGCCCTCGGTGGCGACACCGGCCTGCTGCAGGCTCTGCAGCAGAAAATCGCCGAACATGTCGCGCCCCAGCATGCCGACGAAATGCGCTGCGCCACCCAGGCGCGCCACCGCGACTGCGACATTGGCCGGCGCACCGCCGGCGTATTGCGCAAACGTGCGCGCCTCATCCGGACCCGTCTGCGGCAGTGCCAGCATGTCGATCAAGGCCTCGCCAAAACACACCACCCGGTTCTTCAAGGCACTCATGCGCGCGCCTCCGCCAGTGCGCCGCGCAGACGCGAACCCCAGATGCCGTAGAACACGATGTAGAGGTAGCACACCAGCGGCAACACAAACGACTCGTGCAAACCGATGCTATCGGCCAGCAGGCCCTGCAGATACGGCACGATGGCGCCGCCGACGATGGCCATGATCAACAGGCTCGAGGCGCGGCCGGTCAGCGGGCCAAGCCGCTCGATGCCCAGCGTAAAGATGGTCGGGAACATGATCGAATTGAACAGGCCGATCGCCACCAGCGCATACACCGCCAGCATGCCGCCGCTGGCCATGGTCAGGCCCAGCAGCAGTGCGTTGATCCCGGCGAACACCGACAACAGCACGCGCGGCGACAACTTGGCCAGCAAGGCCGAACCGATGAAACGGCCGATCATCGCCAGCGTCCAGTACGCCGACACGTAGTGGGTCGCTTCGCGTTCGGTGAACCCGCCGATCTGCGGCAACGAGAAATAGTTGACCATCAGGCTGCCGATCGCCACTTCCGCACCGACATAGAAGAAGATCGCCAATACACCAAAGCGCACATGCGGATGCGCCAGCGCATCCAGCAGCGAATGCCTGCTTTCATCCTTCTGCGCGCCCGCATCGGTCAGGGCCGGCAGACGGAACAGGAACACGAAGATCGCCAGCAGAAACAGCACGATGCCCAGACCGATGTACGGCCCCTGCACGGCTTGCGCTTCCTGCACGCGATAGGCCAGTTGCTCGGCTTCCGGCAGCACCTTGAGCTGGTCGCCGCTCATCACCGTGTTGGACAGGATCAGCCAGCCACCGAACAGCGGCGCGATCGCGGTCCCCAGCGAATTGAGCGCCTGCGCCAGGGTCAAGCGGCTGGACGCACTGCGCTCCGGGCCCAGCAGCGCGACATACGGGTTGGCCGCCACCTGCAGGATGGTGATGCCGGTGGCCAGCACGAACAACGCGCCGAGAAATGCGCCATAGACGCGCAATTCCGCCGCAGGCCAGAAGCCCAGCGCACCGACCGCGGCAACCGCCAGCCCGGCCACGATGCCTTGCTTGTAGCCAAGCCTGGCCACCAGCCAACCGGCCGGCAGCGACATCAGGAAGTACGCGCCGAAGAAGGTGAACTGCACCAGCATCGCCTGCGCGAAGTTGAGCTCGAACACCGCCTTCAGATGCGGGATCAGGATGTCGTTGAGGCAGGTGAGAAAGCCCCACATGAAGAAGATCGTGGTGACGACCGACAACGCAACGCCGTTGTTGACGGGCGCCTTGTTGCCGCTAGGCACTGTGGACTGCGTGGAAAGGGAAACCATAGGAATTGCCTGGTCAGCGGCCTGAGGCCTTGGTGGGGGAATGGGCGGGGGAATCGCTGGGGGAGTGAAGCGGAATCACGGAGCTCAACGCGCTGGCGCTGCTGGCGCGGATCTTCAATTCGACTGCGGCGGTCAGGCGCTGCGATGCAAGGGCGGGACTCCCGATACGCTGCAACACCAGTTGCGCAGCCTGGCGCCCGCGCGCGCGCGGATCTGCGGCCAGCGTGGTCAGCGCGGGCGTGAACAAGGCGGCTTCGGCGATATCGTCGAAGCCGGTCACCGCGAAGTCGCGCCCCGGCACGATGCCATGCATCGCCAGCGCGGCCATCAGGCCCAACGCGACGCTATCGTTGTAGCAGACCGCCGCAGTTGCGCGATCGTGCGCGGCGCTGTCCAACATGCGACCGGCGCACAGCGCAGCATCCTGTCGATTCGGTGCGGATTCAACGTAATGCACGGCCAGACCGGCGTCGGCCATCGCGCGCGCGTAACCGGCACGGCGTTGCCGGCAGGAACTGGATTCGGCATGGCCACCGAAGAACACGATGCGCCGATGGCCTTGCGCGATCAGATGCGCGCAGGCAAGCAACGCGCCCTGCTCGTTGTCCAGCGCCAGCAGATCCCAGCCCGCGCCCTCCACTTCGCGGTTGAACAACACCACGTTGTGCTGACGTCCCAGCACCTGGGTCAGCGCCTGTGCCTGGCTGCCCTCGGCCGGCGACAGGATGATGCCGGCAGGGGTGTGCTCCATCAACGAGGTCAGCACCGCCTGCTGGCGCTGCGTCGATTCGCCGGTGCTGCCGAGCAGGGTCACATAGCCGGCCGCGCCCAGCGCTTCGTCCACGCCTGCGGCGAATTCGGCAAAGAACGGGTTGGACAGATCGTTGATGACCAGCGCGATGCTGGATGAGGTGCGGCAGCGCAGATTGGCCGCAGCACGGTTGTAGACGTAGTGCTGCCGATCCAGTTCGGCCTCCACGCGCGCGCGTGTGGTCGCATGCACCAGCGGGCTGCCGCGCAGCACCAACGACACCGTCGCGCGCGATACGCCGATGGCACTGGCGATATCGCGCAGGGTCACCGCCCCGCGTCCGTTGCGGCGCGCGTCGCCGTCCTCCGAAGCGGAGGGCGCCGGTTTGGCACGCGTCACGTTGCCGACCTTGCAATGGGAGAAGTGCGCATGCATCTGGCGTCGATTGGATCGATCCAATTAGGCCTTTTCCACGCACTCAATGCATGCGGCAGTGCAACATGGACAGCGGTCGCGACGCTGCCGCCGCCTTCCATCTTGCCATCACTGAAAGGCAATCGACAGGCCGATCCCGCCCTGCCAGTCCGGGCTCTCCGAGGTCAGCCCGCGCAGCACCGAGACATCCAGCTGCATCGCATGCGGCAACTGCCAGGCACCGCCGGCGCCGGCCACGCGCGAATGCTCGCTGCCGGTATCGAAGCCTGCCTCGACATAACTGCTGAAACGCTCGCCGGAAAAGAACGTGTAGTTGGGCGAGAAGGTCCAGGTATGCCCATCGCTGTCGCGCGCATAGTTGACGTATAGCGCCAGTGCGCGCTGCTGGGCCAGATCCCAGGACGCGGTCACGCCCAGTTCGCGCGCGTAGCCATCGCTGAAGGCAGCGCTGCCGGTCGGCACGCTGTAGCTGCCGAGCGCGGCCCAATGAAAGCTATCCGACTGCGACGGCAATGCCACCTTCAGGCCGATATGGCTATCGCCTCCGCCACGCACATGCGCACCGCCACCGTGCTGCCAGTTGTAGCTGTCGCTGCCGACCTGCAGTTCCACGTTCTGGAACAGGCCCAGGCGCAGCACTGTATCGGCGGTGTACTGGGTGATTCGCTGCCCGTCGCTGCGATCGGTACTCGCATCCGGCAGACCCTGCTCCCAGGCGAACACGCCGGGCTGCAGCACTTCGGCGGCAAACGGAATGCCGGGACGGTCAAACGCAGGGGCATCCTCCGTCTGCGCAGCGGCCTGCCCACTCATCCCGCATAACGCAAACATGGCAGCGGCCAACACCGTGGCGCGCGTCGCCTGCAAACCCGAAGCGCCACGCGCGGTGGAGGCAACCGACGCAACGGCACGGGACTTCAACACGTTCGACAACATGGACATACGCGGCACCATCGGCAGAAGTGGGCAGCGACACAGTGGGCACCATGCCCGGCTGCGTCGACAGTAACGCGGCGATGGTGCCGCGCGCGCCGTGACCGGCCCGTGTATCGCCAGCGGCACGTCAACCTTTGCTGAGCAGCCCGTCCTTTATTGAGCCACCGGTGCCGACGCCGGCAAGCCACGCAGATGCGCCGCGAAACCCGGCAGCAGCACACGGTTGCCATACCCGCTCAAGTGGTCGGCATCGAAGAACAGCGGCCGGCCCTGCTGTGTCGGCGCGCACGCCTGCGCATCGCACAGCGACGGCAGCGGGTCCCAGACGCTGGCGCCCCCTAGCCCGGATGCGATGCGACGCAATCCATCAAGTGCCGGCGCGCGATAGTCTTCCATCGCCTTGCGCTCGATCTGCATGCCGTTGGCGCAGATCGCATTGCCACGATTGAACCAGTCCGAACATCGGTAAGGCGGTGCCCTGAGCACCGGTTTGGGCGCTTCGAACACAACCAGAACGCCCCGCGCCTGCACCGGTGCCAGCAATGCGATCGTCGCCGCCACCGTCGCATCGCGCTCGCGCTGTGCCGGCTCGCTCTGCAGCGTGGCGATATTGCCGTGCAGGTCGAACAACACGTCCTGCTCGGCCAGCCGCGGCACCCGTAAACCAGGCAGGAACAGCACATCGCCCGCACGCGCCCTGCCCGCCACGTCCTCCAGCGCCGGTCGCAGAAACGCGTTGCAACCTGCGCCCTGACCACCCGGCTGCATCGATGCGACCGCACACCCGGCCACGCCATACATGCGCACGCTGCCGCCTTCCAGCAACGGAAAACGCCGCAGCATTTCGTTGTAGGCCAGCGCATGCGAATCGCCGATCACAAAGACCTGGCGCTGACTGGCCGCAGGACGCGAACACTGCCCGCGCGCGAAGATGCGCACCGGCTGACCGCCCACCGATGCGTTGCTGGCGATCAGACGGCAGTCCGGCAGCTCCTTGCGCAAGCCGCGCGCATACGCATACCAATCCAGCGGGTGGCGGCTGACCACACTCAACGAGGTATACGGCGTCGACTTGATCACTGCCGATTGCACGCCGACGGCCAGCACCAACGCAGCGAGGCCGGCCATCACCACGCGCACGTTCGACCAGCCACCCATACGCCGATTGCGCCAGGGCAGTTCCACCCAGCGATACGACGCCGCCGCGCAAACAACCGTCAGCACCAGCGCCAGCAGCTTGGCCGCCACCGCATCCAGCCCGATCGTCCAGCGCAGCAGCACCAGCACCGGCCAGTGCCACAGATACAACGAATACGAGATGCGCCCAATCGTCACCACCGGCCTGGCGGACAACACGCGTCCGATCCAGCCCTCGCTGTGCCGATGCAGCAACGCCAACACCACCAGCGTGCCAACCACCGGCCACAGGCCATCGCTCCAGGGCGAATGCCCAGGCCGCGCATTCCACAGTCCGTTGCCGATGGCTGCCAAGGCCAACAGCAACAGCACTGCGCGCAACGGTGCAGGCAGGCCGATGCCTGCTGCGAACACACGCTGCCCGTCGCGGCGGCGCAGCAGTGCCATCAGCTGAAACAACACCACGCCGGCACCCAGTTGCCAAAAGCGTGCGGTGGTCAGATAGAAGGAAGTGACCTCGTGTCCCGGCACCTGCGTGCGCTGCCAGGCATAGCCCAGCGAGGCCGCGCTGGCGAGCGCGAACAGGCCCAGCGACCAGGCACGTCCGGCACCGCCACGCATCCAGGCCAGGAACATCCACGGAAACAGCAGATAGAACTGCTCCTCCACGCCCAGCGACCAGGTCTGCGTATACGGATTGAACTCGGCACGCGGCGAGAAATAATCCTGGCCGACGCTGGCCAACACCCAGTTGCTCAGCCCGAACAAGGCCATGCGTCCGGTCTTGGTGCTGGCTTCGCTCAGCCACGACTCGGGAATGAACAAGGTCGAAAACAGCGCAGTAACCAGCACGCAGACCAGCAAGGCCGGTGCGATACGCCGCAAGCGGCGCGCATAAAACCGCGCCAACTCGGCGGCCACCGCAATGCGCGGTAATCGATCGACCGACGCACTGACCACAAACCCCGAGATAACGAAAAATATATCGACGCCGGTGAAGCCACCGGGCAACCAACTGGCGTCTAGGTGATAGGCGATGACCGACAGCACCGCCAATGCACGCAATCCGTCGATATGCGCGAAGTAAGCATTCCCTGTCGCCGAGCGCGTCATCCTGATCCTCGAAGTTTCGTCACTTGCACACAAGCGGCCGCCCCTCATCGCGAACGGCCGACCGGCGCACTCTAAAACGCATACGGGCCGCCATGCAGGAAAACTAGATCTCCCGCCTTGACGCATCGACCGCATCCACTTGGCGGCCACGCAATCGGGTTGACCACCACTCAACAGATGGGCACCCATCAGGTGCCCATGTGCCAACACAAACCTATCTACGCAGCCTTACCAGACCAGGTCGTCGGGCACCTGGTACTGGGGATCGGCATACGGGTCTTCGCCTGCCGGCGCATTCGGGTCCACCTTCAATGCCACCGACGGTGCGAATACCGCTTCGGCGTCGGCCAGTACTTCGGCAGTCACCAATAGATAACGACCGTTGAGCTGCAGCACGCCGAGCTCGCCGGCGTTGAGTGCCTTGAGCTGATCGGCAGTCACGTAGATACGCTTGATCTTGCCGCCATACGGGAAATGCCGGGCGATATCCGCATCGGCATGATTGAGCCCCTTGTCCTTGAGCAGCTCTTCGAGCTTGGCCTTGGCTTCGCGACGCAGGCGTGCTTCTTCCTGTTTCAGCCGCTCGGCTTCGATGCGCTCGTCCTTCTCGCGTTGCGCGCGGATCGCATAGGCCTTGGCCAGGTCGATGTCCTCACGCGTGCGTGCCGGCCTGGGTCCGCGGCGGTCGGCCGTGGACTGCGGCGGACGCTGCGATCCTGCCGGCTTGCCATCGTTGCGACGCTCCGGCCTGCCGTCGTGTTTGCGCTCGCCCTTGCCGTCGGTCGCCGCAGCGGCATGCGGCCGCTGCGGTCCCCTGCCCTGGCCACCCGGCTTGTTGCCGCCGGGCGCAGGCCTGCCACCGTTGCCATGTTGACGCGCGGCAGGCCGTGCGTCGGGTTTGCGTTCGGGCTTGGGTGCGGACTTGAAGCCCAACCCAAGCAACTGGTCACGTAAGGTATCGCTCATGGCGGTGGCAATCTGCAATCAATAATGCGGAGGCGGCGGTTCATCCGCTGCGTCGGCAAACAACGTGGAGCGCACCTTGCCCAAATCCTCGAGCAGGTGGCGGATCAGTTCGGCATTGCGGGCGCCCGTCAAACGGGCGTCCGCAAGTGCTTCACTCAGTTCATTGAGCGCCTGCTCCTGAAAGGACAGGCGCGTTTCCAGTTCAACCAACCGCGCGTCCAGTTCCTGGTCGCGCGGCGAGAGTTGCTCATGCATGCAACGAACGGCCTCGTCCGATGGCGTAGTAGGCCAGACCTGCGGCTTCGATTTCCTGCGGGTCGTAAAGGTTGCGGCCGTCGAACACCACGTCGTCCTTCAAGGCCTGCTTGATCTTGCCGAAATCCGGGCTGCGGAACTGCTTCCACTCGGTGACCACGACCAGGGCGTCGGCGCCTTCCAGTGCGGCAAATGCCTCGTCGCAGAAGGTCAGATCGTCGCGCTCGCCGAAGATGCGCTTGGCTTCATGGGTCGCTTCCGGGTCGTAGGCACGCACGGTGGCACCGGCTTCCCACAACTGCTCCATCAAACGGCGGCTGGACGCGGCACGCATGTCGTCGGTATTGGGCTTGAACGCCAGGCCCCACACCGCGAAGGTCTTGCCGGCAATGCTGCCGGTGCCTTCGGCGCCGTAATGCCGCTGCACCAGTTCGAACAGGTGCCCCTTCTGCGCATTGTTGACGCTTTCCACCGCGTTGAGCAGGGTCGGCTCCATGCCGTACTGCTCGGCGGTCTTGGCCAGTGCCTGCACATCCTTCGGGAAGCACGAGCCGCCATAACCGGCGCCGGGATAGATGAAGTGCCAGCCGATGCGCGGATCCGAACCGATCCCGTTACGCACGTGCTCGACGTCCGCACCGACGCGCTCGGCAATATTGGCGATCTCGTTCATGAAACTGATCTTGGTCGCCAGCATTGCGTTGGCCGCGTACTTGGTCAGCTCGGCCGAACGCACGTCCATCTCCACGATGCGGTCGCGGTTGCGGTTGAACGGTGCATACAGACGACGCATGCGGGCAATGGCCGCCGGCTTCTTGGCGCCGATCACGATGCGATCCGGACGCATGCAGTCGGCCACGGCGTCGCCTTCCTTGAGGAACTCAGGGTTGGAGACCACATCGAACTCATGGTCCACGCCGCGTGCGTCCAGCTCTTCCTGGATCGCAACGCGCACCTTGTCGGCGGTGCCGACCGGCACGGTGGACTTGTTGACGACCACCGAGGGGCCATCGATATGGCGACCGACGGTACGCGCAACTGCCAGCACGTACTGCAGGTCGGCACTGCCATCCTCGTCCGGCGGCGTGCCCACGGCGATGAAGGTGATTTCGCCGTGCGCAATCGCCTCGGCCGCATCGGTGGTGAAGCGCAACCGGCCAGAGGCGTGGTTGGCTTTCACCATCGGCTCCAGGCCAGGTTCATAGATGGGAATCACCCCACGATTGAGACCATCAACTTTCGCCTGGTCGATATCCACGCAGATAACGTGATGACCTACTTCCGCCAGACAGGTACCGGTGACAAGACCAACATAGCCGGTACCAAAGATCGCAACTCGCATGGGTGGGGGTACTCCTGTGGGGGATCAGGGAAGGATACCCATCAGTTCGACATCGAACGTCAACGTTGCGTCTGGTCCGATCGGCCCCCCCTGCGTGCCGTTCGGGCCATAGGCCAAGTTGGATGGAATCCAGAAACGATATTTCGAACCGACCGGCATCAACGCGACGCCCTCGGTCCAACCTGCAATGACTTGATTCAGACCGAATTCGGCCGGCTGGCCGCGCTGGTAGGAGCTGTCGAACACCTGCCCGTTGAGCAGCTTGCCTTCATAGTTCACGCGCACCGTGTTGGTGGGCATCGGACGCTCGCCGCTGCCCTGGCGCAGTACCATGTACTGCAGGCCCGACGCGGTGGTGATCACGCCCTTCTCGGTCTTGTTCTTGGCCAGGAAGGCATTGCCTTCCTCGCGATTCTTGGCACCGGCGGCGCCCTGCTTGGCAGAGGCGAACGCCTGCATGGTGGCAGCGGCTTCCTGCTGGGTCAGACGCGTGGTGCCCTTGGCGAACACGGTGCGCACCGCTTCCATCAGGATCGACAGGTCGATCTCGTCCTTGATGCCGGCCAGCGACGGACCGACCGCGCGATCGCCGAGCATCAGGCCGACATTTTCCTTGGACGGCGCGGCCGGCGCGCTACCCGGCGCCATGCCCGGAACCTGCTGGCCGTTACGCGCCGCCAGCGCGGTGCGCAGTGCGGTGTCGGTAGCCTGGGTCTGCTCGTCGGACAACAGCGGCTTGCCGCCCTTGAATGCATTCTCGATGGCGCGTTGCAGTGCGCTCACATCGATGTCCTGGGCAATCGGCTCGAACGAACGTGCCACGTCCATACCGATGGCGTAGCTGACGTTGTCGCGCGTGCTCTTCTCAGACGATGCATTCAAAACTGGCTTCTCCTTGGTGGCCGCTGCGGCCGGTTGCTGCGACATCGCCGGCATCGATGCCGACAGTGCCACCATCAGTAGCGACGCCGCCGCGCCGCGCTTTCCCATCTTCATTCGATGCACTTCCCGAAAGTGAAAAGACACGCCGACGCCGGCGCTGAATGCGCATTGTCGCATGTGCGCGTGGCCTTGCGAGCGCCGTGCTCAGCGCGACGGCGCGTTGAGCTCGCGTTCGATTGCCGCCAGCACGCTCGGATCGTCCGGTTTGATCTTGCTGGGGAACTGCGCCACCACCCGTCCATTGCGCCCGATCAGATACTTGTGGAAGTTCCAGCCCGGCGCCACACCCGTGGCCTGGGTCAGGCGCTGATACAGCGGCGTGGCCTGTGCACCCAGCACATGCACCTTCTCAAACATCGGGAACTTGACGCCATAGGTCAGCGTGCAGAATTCCTGGATCTGCTTCTCAGATCCGGGTTCCTGCCCCTGGAAATCGTTGGACGGAAAGCCCAGCACCGAAAAACCGCGGCTGCCGAAGCGCTGGTTGAGCGCCTCCAGCCCTTCGTACTGCGGGGTGTAGCCGCACTTGCTGGCGGTATTGACCACCATCAGGACCTTGCCGCCGTAGGTACGGTTCAGGTTGATTGGCGCCTTGCCGGCCAGCGGCCGGTAATCCAGATCCAGCACCGGCGCGCCGGCGGCCAGCGCCGAGACGGAGAAAAAGCCAGCGAATACAACGACCAGCAGACGCTTGAGCAACATGAGCGATCCCTTTCGATAGGTCCGGGCCACCCGCCGACGCGGGGTGCCATCAGTTGGGTATGACAGGCAGTTGACTGCCTGCGTGTCGGTGTTATAGTTGAATACAACACCAGTCATCCAACGCAGGGGGAAAGCATGAACAGCACACGCTTCACGCGACCAGCTCCATTGCTGCTGTTCGGCAGCGCCCTGTTCGCCATTGGTTGCCTGGGAGCCGCTTCCAGTCAGGTCACGGAGTCCGGCGCCGATTATGGCGTGTCGGAGGCGGTTACGGAAAACGCGACAACTCCCCCCGAGGCGCGCACCCGGCCCAGCCGGCACCTGCGCGCTTCGCTGTCGATGCCCTATTTCTCCTTCGCGCAGGTTCTGCGCCCACGGAGCTGACCATGAACGACATCCAATGGAGCGACGGCGCTCCCATCTACCGCCAACTCAAGGAACGGGTGATTGCCATGATGCTCGATGGAATCCTCAAGCCTGGCGACGCCCTGCCCTCGGTACGGCAGGTGGCGGCCGACTACCAACTCAATCCCATCACCGTCTCGCGCGCCTACCAGGAACTGGCCGACGAGAACCTGGTGGAGAAACGCCGCGGCCTGGGCATGTTCATGACCCCGGAGGCCGCACAGAAATTGCGCGGCAGCGAGCGCGAGCGTTTCCTGAATGAAGAATGGCCCGCAGTGCTGGAACGCATCCAGCGCCTGGGACTGTCCATCGACGATCTGTTGCCACAGGGAAAAACACCATGACCGCCGTCTCCTCCGACCATGTGGTCGACGCACGTGGCCTGCGCAAGGCTTACAAGCATCGGCTCGCGCTGGACAACACCAGCTTCACCATCGCCGCCGGGCGCATCGTCGGCCTGATCGGCCCCAACGGCGCCGGCAAGACCACTGCGCTCAAGGCGGTGCTGGGGCTGACCGATTTCGATGGCGACCTGAGCGTGCTCGGCATGGATCCGCGCACCCAGCGCAACGCACTGATGAACGAGGTCTGCTTCATCGCCGACGTGGCGGTACTGCCGCGCTGGCTGCGGGTTGGCGAGGCGATCGACTTCGTCGCCGGCGTGCACCCGCGCTTCGATCGCGCCAAGTGCGAGCGCTTCCTGGCCAATACGCAGCTCAACCGCAAGTCGCGGGTGCGCGAGTTGTCCAAGGGCATGATCGTGCAGCTGCACCTGGCGCTGGTGATGGCGATCGATGCCCGCATCCTGGTGCTGGACGAGCCGACCCTGGGCCTGGACATCCTGTATCGCAAGCAGTTCTACCAGCGCCTGCTGGAGGACTACTTCGACGAGCAGAAGACCATCATCGTCACCACCCATCAGGTCGAAGAGATCGAACACATCCTCACCGATGTGATGTTCATCCGCGACGGCCGCATCGTGCTGACCGCCGACATGGAAAACGTGGCCGAGCGATACACCGAAGTGCTGGTGGGTGCCGAGCATCTCGACGCCGCCAGAGGCCTGCAGCCGATCGACGAGCGCAGCCTGCCGTTCGGCAAGACCGTGATGCTGTTCGACGGCGTGCCGAAAGCGCAGCTCGCCCGTTTTGGCGAAACCCGCAATCCCGGCCTTGCCGACCTGTTCGTTGCGGTCATGAAGGGGACCTACGCATGAATGCACTCACCCACCAAGCTTCTCCCGCACGCACGTTCGGCTGGCTGCTCAAACGCGAGTACTGGGAACACCGCGGCGGTTTCGTCTGGGCACAGATCATCACCGGTGGCATCGCGGTGTTCTTCGCGCTGCTGGGCGCGGTGATCGGCGCGATCAGCGCGCGTCGCAACATGATCGGCGACAGCATCACGATGGACGATCTGGCCGAATACACGCGCACCCTGGGCCAGGTCGGCGACGGCCTGCTGCTCGGCGGCATCGGCATCGCCTCGGTGGTCCTGGCATTCGTGGTGTTCTTCTATTCGCTGGGCAGCCTGTACGACGACCGCCGCGACCGCAGCGTGCTGTTCTGGAAATCGCTGCCGGTGTCCGATGTGCAGACGGTGCTGTCCAAGGCCGCCTGGGCGCTGCTGCTGGCGCCGCTGATTTCCATCGTGATCGGCGTGCTGGTCGGCCTGGCACTGTGGCTGATCGCCATCGTGGGCGCCTCGATCGCCGGCGTCCCCAGCCCCTGGGCCCTGGCCACCCATTCGCACCCGTTCGCGTTGCTGTGGCTGTTGCTGAAGACCGTGCCGATGAGTCTGCTGTGGGCGTTGCCGACAGTGGGCTGGCTGATGTTCTGCTCGGCCTGGGCCACCAGCAAGCCGTTCCTGTGGGCGGTGCTGTTCCCGCTGCTGGCCTGCGTGATGCTGAGCATCCTCTCGGCGATGCCGGGTATCTCGCTGCCGATCGGCTGGATCTGGTACATCGTCGGCTACCGCGGCCTGCTCAGCGCCCTGCCCGGCACCTGGTCGCCGCGCGCGGTCAGCGGCAACCTCGACAGCAGCGCGATGCAGAACCCCAGCGATCTGGTGCAGTGGGCGCTGCAGCACACCGACAGCGCACGGGTCTACGGCAATCCGGACATCTGGATCGGCGCTGCAATCGGCGTTGCCCTGATCGCCGCCTCCATCTACCTGCGCCGTCGGCGCTCCGAAGCCTGAAGGACATCCCATGCGTCGTCTGCTGAGTCTGGCCATCCTGTTCGCCGTGCCCGGCGCTGCGTTTGCCGAGGAGCAATGCAAGTTCTCCGAACCGCGCAGCCTGGAGTTGAAACTGAGCGGAGTGAAGTCGGTGCTGTTCGAGGTCGGCTCCAACGACCTGCATCTGGACGCCGCGCCGGGCAACGGCGGGCGTTTGAGCGGCCGCGCCTGCGCCGCCAGGGCCGAGCTGCTCAAGGGCCTGACCGTCACCCAGAAGCGGGTCGGCGACAAGCTGGTGGTCACGCTGGCCGACGACCGCCCGCTGCGCATCTCCATCGGCGACAGCTATTCGTACCTGGACCTGCGCGGCAGCGTGCCGGACACGCTGCTGGTGCAGTTCGACGTGGGCTCCGGTGACGCCGAGATCAGCGGCGCTGCCGCCGTGAGTGCCGATGTCGGTTCCGGCGACATGGCCATCCGCCGCACCAGGGGCCGGGTCACCGCCAAGGTCGGCTCCGGCGATATCGAACTGGAAGAGATGGGATCGCTGCGCGTGCTGGCGGTCGGCTCGGGCGATCTCAAGGCCAGGCAGGTGCATGGCGCGGCGGAGGTCGGCAAGGTCGGTTCGGGCGACGTCAAGCTGCGCGGCGTGGCAGGCAACGTCAAGTTCGGCACGATCGGCTCCGGCGATGTCGACATCGACGATGTGCAAGGCGATGTCGGCGTGGAAGCGGTCAACTCCGGCGCTCTGAGCGTGCACAAGGTGCGCGGCGACGTCAGCGTCGCGCGCAAGGGCAGCGGCGACATCGACGTCAGCGATGTGGCCGGCACCACCCGCGTGCCGACCGACAACTGACCATTGCATTGACCATTCAAGAGGGGGACGGCTGATGAAACTGTTGATTTGTGCGGTACTGGTGGGCGCGCTGCTGGTCGGCTGCGGCAAGTCCGAACCCACGGTCGTGGTGTCGGGCAAGACCAACGCGAACGGGGTGATCTTCAACGGCAAGAGCCTGACGCTCCACCGCGACGGCCTGCCCGCGGCCACCATCGGCGCGGATGGCGCGCTCAGCATCGCCGGCAAGCCGGTGAGCCTGAACGATGCGCAGCGCCAGGCGATGCGCGGTTTCTACGTGCAGATCCAGGGCGTCGCCGATAAAGGCATCGACATCGGCACACAGGGCGCGGCCTTCGGGGCGCATGCCGCCGGCGAAGCGCTCAAGGGCGTGCTCAGCGGCAACACCGACCAGATCGGTGACAAGATCGAAGCGCAGGCGGAAACCTTCAAACACACTGCGATGCAGATCTGCGATCAGCTGGCCAAGCTGCGCAACGCGCAGGACGCCGCCGCGCAACTGGTGCCGGCATTCGCGCCGTACTCGACCCTCAGCCAGCACGATGTCGACGACTGCCGCAAGTAAGCGCGGCCTTGATCGCCGCTGCGCCCACATCGACGGGCGTAGCGGCTGACCGGAAACCGAAGGAAGCGTGGTGGCGATTGCTGCGCGCGCCCCACACCGCCTGCGACATCTTGTCAGCCGCGCCATGTGCCGCAGGCACCGATCGGCTGGCCGGAGCGGGATTACACTAGTACGCTCCCCTGAATCCGGCGACCCCATGAACAAGTTGGTGATGCTCTGCATGGCGCTCCTGCTATGCGCCCTGACTGCCTGCGGCGACCAGTCGTCGCGGCGCGCCGAACGCGGCAAGCCGCGCGTTGCCATCACCACCCAGTCGGTGATGATCCGCCGCCCACCGGCCGCAAATGCGGAAATCACCCCGGACGGCACGCTGAAGATCGACGATATCGCGCTGCCGCAGAAAGAGCCGACGCGCGCCAAGTTGCAACTGCTGTTCGGGCACCTGCAGATGCTGCGCCAGCAGGCCGTCAACGAGGCTGGCGCGGACCCGGAATACAAGTCGATCAAGCTGACGGCCACGCCGGAGATCCAGAAGCTCAGCGGCGAATTGCTCGATGAAATCCCGTCGCTGCAGCCGTACCGCGAGAGCTTCGGCAACGTTCAGGCCGAGCGGCACTGAGTCCTGGCGACGCCGCGGATTCGCGCAAAGTCGTGTAGGAGCGCACCTGGGCGCGACCGGGCGTTGTCGATAAAGCCCCGTCGCGCCCAGGTGCGCTCCTACGTGCGCACGCTGCGGTGGTCAGCCACCGCCGCCCGTGCTGCCAGCCTGGATGCCACCGCGGGTCAGCGCAGCCGGATCCAGCAAACGGCGCAGATCCGCCTCGCTGAGTCCGCTGTCTTCCAGCGCCACGTCCAGCACCGGGCGCTGTTCCTTGTAGGCACGCTTGGCGATCGCCGCGGCCTTCTCGTAGCCGATGATCGGGTTGAGCGCGGTGACCAGGATCGGATTGCGGTCCAGTGCCTCGCGCACGCGCTCCTGGCGCACCTTCAACCCGGCAATCGCGCTATCGGCCAGCAGCCGCGCCACATTGCCCAGCAAGTTGATCGAATCCAGCAGGTTGTAGGCGATCAACGGCAGCGTCACGTTCAACTGGAAGTTGCCGGTCTGCCCGGCCACGGTGATGGCGGTGTGGTGGCCGATCACCTGTGCGCAGGCCATCACGGTGGCTTCGGGAATCACCGGGTTGACCTTGCCCGGCATGATCGAACTGCCCGGCTGCAGCGCCGGCAACTCGATCTCGCCCAGCCCGGCCAGGGGGCCGGCATTCATCCAGCGCAGGTCGTTGGCGATCTTGATCAATGCCACCGCCAGCGCATTGAGCTGACCGGACAACTCCACCGCGTCGTCCTGCGCAGCCAGGCCTTCGAACTTGTTGTCGGCACTCTCGAACTTGAACTTGCTCAGGCCCGACAAGGCCTTGGCCACCTTGCCGCCAAAACGCGGATCGGCATTGATGCCGGTGCCGATCGCGGTGCCGCCCAGCGGCAGCCGGCGCAGGCGCTTGAGGGCATCGTCGATACGCTCCTGCGCCGAACTCAGCTGCGCCGACCATGCACCGAATTCCTGGCCGAAGGTCAGCGGCATCGCATCCATCAGATGCGTGCGCCCGGTCTTGACCACCTTGTCCAGCCCCTTGCCGCGCTTGTCGATGGTCTTGCGCAGATGCTTGAGCGCCGGCTGCAGGTGTTCCTGCACCGCCAGCAGCGCCGACACCCGGATTGCGGTGGGCACCACGTCGTTGGAACTCTGCCCGAGATTGACGTGATCGTTGGGATGCACCGCGTCCTTGCCGGCGCGCGTGGCCAGCGTGGCGATCACCTCGTTGGCATTCATGTTGGACGAGGTGCCCGAGCCGGTCTGGTAGACGTCGATCGGAAACTGCGCGTCATACGTGCCGTCGGCGACCTGCAGCGCCGCGTCCTGCACGGCCTTGCCGATCGACTTGGGCAGCAGCCCGAGATCGGCATTGACGCCGGCCGCAGCGGCCTTGATCAGCCCCAGCGCGCGGATGAAGCCGCGCGGCATCGGCTGGCCGGACACCGGAAAATTCTGCACGGCACGCTGGGTCTGCGCGCCCCACAAGGCATCGGCGGGCACCTGCAGCTCACCCATGCTGTCGTGTTCGGTCCTGAAACGTTCGCTCATCTGCACTCTCCGCACATGGTTGGTTTGTGGTGATGGATGGCTGGCAGCGGGCGTGCCCACGCTGGCGAGGCTGCCTACGATACTCGCTCGCGGCGTTGCGACCGTGTCGTCGCAAGCCGTGGGCTAGACTGCCCAATGATCCATACGAGGTACCACGCCGCCATGGGCGACGACCCTGATTGTAGAAACGCATCGTTTGCGTCTTGCTTGCTTGCACACTGCCCCGGCACCGACGCGCAGCCGCTGACATACCGCGTCACCGCCGGTACGCGCCATGGAGGCGGACGCCATGTTGGGTAATGTGCTGCTGTTGTTCGTCGCATTGCTGCTGGTGCTGTTGAACGGCTTCTTCGTCGCCGCCGAGTTCGCGCTGGTCAAGCTGCGCCACACGCAAGCGGTGGGCCTGGCGCAGAACAACGGTTGGCGTGGGCGGTTGTTGCTCGGGGTACATGCGCATCTGGATGCCTACCTGTCGGCGTGCCAGCTCGGCATCACCCTGGCCTCGCTCGGCCTGGGCTGGGTCGGCGAGCCGGCCTTTGCGCATCTGCTGCAGCCGTTGTTCGACACCGCCGGCCTGTCGCCGGAAGCGGCACAGTTCACCGCACTGGCGATCGCCTTCAGCCTGATTTCGTTCCTGCACATCGTGCTGGGCGAACTGGCGCCCAAGACCATGGCGATCCGCCGCCCGGAGCGGATGTCGCTGTGGACCGCCGCGCCGCTCTACGTGTTCTATTGGCTGATGTACCCGGCGATCTGGGTGCTTAACACCAGCGCCAACCGCCTGCTGCGGGTGCTGGGCTGGGGCGATGTTGAGCACCAGTCGCATCGCTATTCGCGCGAGGAGCTGATGCTGATCGTCGGCCGCCAGGATCCCAACGCCGCCACGCCCGATCACGGGCTGGCCCTGATGAGCCATGCATTGGAACTGCCCGACCTGGTCGCCGGCGACCTGATGCGTCCGCGCGAGCACCTGCGCGGCCTGCGCGAAGGCATGACGCTGGAATCGGTGCTGGCCGAGTTCAGCGAGTCGCGCTACAGCCGCTACCCGTGGTTCGACGCCGATGGCGAGCAGGTGCTGGGCATCCTGCATACCAAGGATCTGTTGGTGGCGATGGCACGCAGCCAGGACCTGGACGATCTGCGCCCGTTGCTGCGCCCGCCTACCCTGCTGACCCTGGAAACCCCGATCCCCAGCGCGCTGGAGCAGTTCCGCACCGGCACCACCCATCTGGCGCTGTGCGTGGGGGAGGAGGGCCGCATCCTGGGCTTTTTCACCCTGGAAGACCTGCTGGAAGTGGTGGTCGGCGAGATCGAGGACGAGCACCGCCACGTGGTACGCGATGCCCCGATCCGCAGCCAGGATGGCTCGCTGCTGGTGGCCGGCAGCACCTCGATCTTCCGCCTGGAACGTCTGCTGGGCCAGGACCTGAGCGCGCCGGACCACGTCAATTCGGTCGGCGGGCTGATCGTGCACCAATTGCAGCGGCTGCCCGAAGAAGGCGAAACCCTGGAGCTGGACGGCCACGCACTGACGGTGCGGCGCATGGCCGGGCACCGGATCCAGGCCATCACGGTGCGGCCAATCGGCGAAGCCGGCGCCGGGGCGGCGTAGAATACGCACCCCCGCCAGCCTCCCAGTGCCCTGCCCATGTCGGATTCCGCCCTGCTCGCCCTGTCCCCGCTCGACGGCCGCTACGCTTCCAAAGTGGATGCGCTGCGCCCGATCTTCTCCGAATACGGCCTGATCAGGGCGCGGGTCAAGGTCGAGATCGAATGGCTGCTGGCGCTGGCCGCCGAGCCGGGCATCGCCGAGCTGGCGCCGTTCTCGGCCGCCGCCACCCAGACCCTGCGCCGCCTGGCCGACGACTTCAGCGTCAGCGATGCCGCGCGGGTCAAGCAGATCGAGCGCACCACCAACCACGACGTCAAGGCGGTGGAGTACTTCATCAAGGAACAGCTCAAGGACGATGCCGAGCTGGGCCCGGCGCTGGAATTCGTGCATTTCGCCTGCACCAGCGAGGACATCAACAACCTCAGCTATGGCCTGATGCTGGAGCAGGCGCGCCGCGAGGTGCTGCTGCCCACGCTGGACGGCATCACCGCCAGCCTGCGCACCCTCGCCCATGCCCAGGCCGGCCAGCCGATGCTGTCGCGCACGCATGGCCAGACCGCCTCGCCCACCACGCTGGGCAAGGAAATCGCCAATGTGGTCGCGCGCCTGGAGCGGCAGCGCAAGCAGATCGCCGCGGTCGAACTGACCGGCAAGATCAACGGCGCGGTCGGCAACTACAACGCGCACCTGGTGTCGTACCCGGAGCTGGACTGGGCCGGATTTGCGCAGCGCTTCGTCGAGAGCCTGGGCCTGGTGTTCAACCCCTACACCACCCAGATCGAGCCGCACGACAATGTGGCCGAAATCGGCGACGCCAGCCGCCGCGTCAACACCATCCTGATCGACCTGTCGCGCGACATCTGGGGCTACATCTCGCTGGGCTACTTCAAGCAGAAGCTCAAGGAGGGCGAAGTCGGCTCCTCGACCATGCCGCACAAGGTCAACCCGATCGACTTCGAAAATGCCGAAGGCAATTTCGGCATCGCCAATGCGCTGTTCGAACATTTTTCCGCCAAGCTGCCGATCAGCCGCTGGCAGCGCGACCTCACCGACTCCACCGTGCTGCGCGCGCTCGGCACCGCGTTCGGCCATACCCAGGTCGCGCTGGATTCGCTGGCCAAGGGCCTGGGCAAGCTGACCGTCAATCCCGAACGCCTGGATGCCGATCTGGATGCGGCCTGGGAAGTACTGGCCGAAGCCGTGCAGACGGTGATGCGTCGCCACGGCCTGCCCAACCCCTACGAACAGCTCAAGGCGCTGACCCGCGGCCAGGGCATCACTGCCGCGTCCATGCAGGCCTTTGTCGAGAGCCTGCAGTTGCCGGAGCAGGACAAGCAGCGGCTGCGGGCGCTGACACCGGGTGCCTACACCGGGCTGGCCGAACAGCTGGCGCGCGCGATCTAAGCAGCGGTATCCATCCACCGGTATCACGCCCTTGTATCCAGCTGTCAGGAGTATTGCCATGGCATTGCGCGCGCTGCTGTCTGTCTCCCTGCTTGCGTCGGTGGCCTGCGGATTGCTGGCCTGCGGGAAGCAGGCCACTCCCGACTCGCAGCCCGACTCCGCCGCTGCCGTGCCGCACGCGCCGGCCGGCGTGACGGCCGCACCGGTTCCGTCTGTTCCGTCTGTTCCGTCGGTTCCGAGCATGGACGGCGCCACCCAGGTCGCCAGCAATAGCGAGCGGCCGACACTGATGGTCACCTCGACCAGCGGCACGGTCAGCTGCGACGGCCATAACGTCGATCTGACCGGCCATAACGCCAATCTGGTCCTCAAGGGTGACTGCGGCACGATCGCAGTACTGGGCCAGCATGCGATCGTGCAGATCGAGCGCGCCGAGGCAGTGCGCATGGTCGGCAACGATGCCCAGGTCACCCTTGCCGGCGATGCCAGCACCATCGAACTGTTCAGCCGCACCTCCACACTCAAGGCCGGCCGCATCGGCACGCTGCTGGTGCCGGGCGACGACAACCAGGTACAGGCGCAGGCGATCGCCTCCGCCACGCTGCACGGCCGCGGCAACCGCATCACTCAGCAATCCGGCACTGCGATGGTCAACGACTACGGCAGCAACAACCAGATCTCCACCCGCTGATCTGCTGACACCGAGACACCCAGGTGCATCCCCGGCCGTGCATGGCCCGGACGCGCACCGCAACCTCACCGCGACACCCGCATGCAAGGCAGCGCATGGCGGGCTGGGCGACAATAAGCCACCTCGCCGGCCGCACCGCGCCGGCCCTCCAGTCGGACCCGTGACACCATGAAAAAGACCCCCGCAAAAAAGATCGCCGCCAGGAAAGGCGCGCCACTGCCCTTCGAGATCCATGCCACCCGCGACCAGCCGCTGGGCATGCCGGTCGAGCGCTTCCTGCGCAACTACTGGCACAAGCACCCGCTGCTGATCCGCAACGCGTTTGCGGACTTCCAGTCCCCGCTGCAGCCCGAAGACCTGGCCGGCCTGGCCTGCGAAGACGGCGTGCTGGCACGCCTGATCAGCCACGACCGCGCCACCGACGACTGGAACGTGCGCACCGGCCCGTTCCAGGAAACCGACTTCCCCGGCCTGCCCGACCATGACTGGACCCTGCTGGTGCAGGACGTGGACAAGTGGGACGCCGACGTACGCGCATTGCTGGAACAGTTCCGCTTCCTGCCGCGCTGGCGCATCGACGACATCATGATCAGCTTCGCCGCCACCGGCGGCTCGGTCGGCGCGCATGTCGACCATTACGACGTGTTCCTGCTGCAGGGCCAGGGCCACCGCCGCTGGCAGATCGACGCACGCGCGCAGCAGGGCCGCAAGGCCGCGCCGCTGGCGTTCCGCGACGATGTCGAGCTCAAGCTGCTGCGCGACTTCAAGCCCACCCACGACTGGGTGCTGGGCCCTGGCGACATGCTGTACCTGCCGCCGCTGGTGCCGCACCACGGCGTGGCCGAAGACGCCTGCCTGACCTTCTCCATCGGCACCCGCGCGCCGTCCTCGGCCGAGCTGATCGGCGACTATCTGGACACCTTGATCGCCGATGCCGACGAGGCGGTGCGCTATCACGACGAAGACCTCAAGGTGCCGGCCGATCCGTACGAGATCGACGTCACCGCGATGAACCGCGTGGTCGAAGCGCTCAACGCGCTGCGCATGAACGACCCGGATCGCCTGGGCGACTGGTTCGGCCGCTTCATGACCACCTACCGCGCCTCCGGCGACGTGGTGCCGGCACCCGAACCGATTCCCCGCGAGGCGGTCGAGCAGGCGCTGGAAGAAGGCGTGCTGCTGCACCGTCACCCCTGGTCGCGGCTGGCCTGGCGGCGCGCCAAGCGTGGCGCCACCCTGTTCTGCAGCGGCCTGGAATTCGCGCTGTCGGCCAAGGATGCCGCACGTCTGGCCGCAGCCGAAGAGATCGACGGCACGCTGTATGCGCAGCTGTCCAACCGTGGCCGCGAGGTGGTGCTGGAGCTGCTGGCGCAGGGCCATTACCAGCGCGCCCACGAGGACGCGGAGGACGACATCGAGGACATCGACGACGACCAGGGCCACGTCCTGAGCCTGTCGGGCGACCACGACGATGCCGACGCCGGGGCCGACACGCCGGACGCGGACGATGACATCGACGCCGAGGCCGACGTCGAGCAGGTCGCCGATGCCGCGGACGGTCCGGCCCAGGCTGAGGAGGCCGAACAAGGCGAGGATGCCGACCAGGACGACGACAGCGGGCTGGCCGACGACGACGCGGCATCGGACGCTGGCGACGACGGGTCCGACCAGCGCGCATGAGTTCCCACGCCGGGCTGCAGATCGTTTCGCTGGATGCGGCGTCCGACGCTGCAGCCCTGCGTGCGCTGCGCCTGGCCTGCGGCACCGGCAGCACCGAGGACAGCGCTGCCGACTGGGACGCCCTGGACCCGCTCAGCCTGCACCTGGCGCTGCGCAGCGAGGACGGCCAGTTGATCGGCTCGGTGCGGCTGACGGCGGATCGGCGCATCGACCGGCTCGGCGTGCTGCCGGGCTGGCGCCGCCGCGGCCTGGCCGACCGGTTGCTCGCAGCCGCCGTCGCCACCGCACAACAACGCGGCTGGCCCGGCCTGCAAACCCGCGTGAACACAGACGCCGAGGCCGTGTTCGCACGCCTGGGCTTCCTGCCGGACACCTCTGCCGACCTGCACCCCGCTCGCGCGGCAACGGCGGGCGATCGCCCGGGCAGGCCCCTGCACCGCCGTCTCGACGGCCCGATGGCGGTGGACGACCTGCGCGCGGCCCTGGCTGCCACCACCGGCCTGCTGTGCGCCGCACGCCGCCAGGTGCTGATCTATACGCGGGCACTGGATCCGCCGCTGTTCGACAACCCCGCAGTGCTCGATGCGCTGCGCCGCTTCGCCACCGCCCGCCACGACAAGCGCGTGCAGGTGCTGGTGCAGGACACCGCCGTCGCGGGCGCCAACAGCAGTGCGATGCTGCGGCTGGCCCAGCGCCTGCCCAGCGTGTTCCGGTTCCGTGCGGTCAGCGATCCGGTCGATGCCAGCTACGCGTCGGCCTATGTGGTGGGCGATGACGCCTACTACTTTCGTCCAACAGGCCATCGCTTCGACGATGGCGAAACCTGGCTGTCGGGCGCGGCGCGCAGCCGCCAGCTGGAGCGCGAATTCGCGCAGATATGGGAGCGCAGCGCGCTTTGGAACGAACCACGCGCACTCGGCATCTGAGACCGCAGCGCCCTTCGCACGTAGGCGCCAGGCGCTTGCACCTACCCGTCCGGTCAGCTGGCAGACGCCCCCTCACTAGCGCAAGGGGGTATAATTTTTCGAGATTTGAGACCGACCGACAGGGCATCTCGCCCCGCCGCTTCCGCACAATCATCCCCACAGCAGACCCGACTTACCATCGTGGATAATCTCCTAAAGCAGTTCGCACAGTCATCGCAGCTCGCCGGCGGCAACGCCGCCTATATCGAGGATCTGTACGAGCAGTACCTCGTCGCCCCGGACAGTGTTGACCCGAAGTGGAAGAGCTATTTCGATGGCTTCAAGGGTCACGATGCCGGTGATGTGCCGCACTCGGCGGCCATTGCCCACATCCTCACCGCCTCCAAGCAGGCTGCCAACGCCGGCACCGGCGCCGCGGCCAGTGACGAGCGCGAGCGCAACGTCGGCCGCCTGATCACCGCCTACCGTGCGCGTGGCCACCTCGGCGCGCAGCTCGACCCGCTCGGCCTGACCCCGCCGGTCAACCCGCCCGATCTGGACCTGCCGTTCCACAGCCTGTCGCAGGCGGATCTGGACAGCGAGTTCAGCACCGGCGGCGTCGGCGGCCAGCCGCGCATGAAGCTGAAGGACCTGCTGGCCCGCCTGAAGGCGACCTACGCCAGCACCATCGGCGCAGAGTTCATGCACATCCAGGAATTCGACCAGCGCCAGTGGATCTACAAGCGCCTGGAAGATGCCGGCGGCAAGATCGCCGGCGACGCGGCCAGCCGCAAGCGCACGCTGGAGCGGCTCACCGCCGCCGAAGGCCTGGAGCGCTACCTGCACACCAAGTACGTCGGCCAGAAGCGCTTCTCGCTGGAAGGCGGCGACGCGCTGATCCCGATGATGGACGAGATCATTCGCCAGTCCGGCAACGATCAGGTCAAGGACATCGTGATCGGCATGGCCCACCGCGGCCGCCTCAACGTGCTGGTCAATACGCTGGGCAAGAACCCGCGCAAGCTGTTCGACGAGTTCGAAGGCAAGTTCGAGCACGCCCACGACGACCGCGCCCACACCGGCGACGTGAAGTACCACATGGGCTTCTCGGCCGACATCGCGGTCGGTGGCGACAAGCAGGTGCATCTGGCGCTGGCCTTCAACCCCTCGCACCTGGAAATCGTCGACCCGGTCGTGGTCGGCAGCGTGCGTTCGCGTCAGGAACGCTTCGGCGATGCCGAGCGCAAGACCGTGCTGCCGATCCTGATCCACGGCGATGCCGCATTCGCCGGCCAGGGCGTGGTGATGGAACTGTTCCAGATGTCGCAGGCGCGCGGTTTCGCCGTCGGCGGCACCGTGCACATCGTGGTCAACAACCAGATCGGCTTCACCACCAGCGCCCGCGACGACGCCCGTTCCACGCTGTACTGCACCGACGTGGCCAAGATGATCGGCGCGCCGGTCTTCCACGTGAACGGCGACGACCCGGATGCGGTGATGTTCGTGTCCAAGCTGGCCTACGAATTCCGCCAGCAGTTCAAGAAGGACGTGGTCATCGACCTGGTCTGCTACCGCCGTTGGGGCCATAACGAGGCCGACGAACCGGCAGCGACCCAGCCGGTGATGTACCAGACCATCCGCAAGCACAAGACCACCCGCGAGCTGTACGCCGCCAAGCTGGAAAGCGACGGCGTGCTGAGCGCCGACGAGGCCAAGGCGCTGGTCGACGGTTACCGCAACAAGCTCGATTCGGGCGAGTACACCACCGAACTGGCGACGCGCAAGCCGGACGAATTCGCCATCGACTGGTCCAAGTATCTGGTCGGCACCGCTGCCGATCCGGTCGACACCCGCGTCAAGCGCGAGCAGCTGGACCGTCTGGCCAAGCTGATCACCACGATTCCGGAAGGCGTCGAGCTGCATGCGCGCGTCGGCAAGATCTACGACGACCGCGTCAAGATGGCCGCCGGCGAGCAGGCCGGCGACTGGGGCTTTGCCGAAAACCTGGCCTATGCCACCTTGCTGGCCGAAGGCCACAAGCTGCGCCTGGTCGGCCAGGACGCCGGTCGCGGCACGTTCTTCCACCGTCACGCGATCCTGCATGACCAGAAGACCGACAGCTATCACCTGCCGCTGCGCCAGCTGGTGCAGAACCCCGAAGACGCCACCATCATCGACTCGCTGCTCAGCGAAGAAGCGGTGATGGGCTTCGAGTACGGTTACTCCACCACCGACCCGAATGCGCTGTGCATCTGGGAAGCGCAGTTCGGCGACTTCGCCAACGGCGCGCAGGTGGTGATCGACCAGTTCATCGCCGCTGGCGAAGCCAAGTGGGGCCGCATCGCGGGCCTGTCGCTGTTCCTGCCGCACGGCTATGAAGGCCAGGGCCCGGAGCACAGCTCCGCGCGTCTGGAGCGCTTTCTGCAGTTGTGCGCGCTGGAGAACATGCTGGTCTGCGTGCCGACCACGCCGGCGCAGTGCTTCCACATGATCCGCCGCCAGATGCGCATGACCACCCGCAAGCCGCTGGTGGTGATGACGCCCAAGTCGTTGCTGCGCCACAAGCTGGCGGTGTCGAGCCTGGAAGAACTGGCCGAGGGCGAGTTCCAGCATCTGATTCCCGACGCCAAGGCCGATGCCGGCAAGGTCAAGCGCGTGGTGCTGTGCTCGGGCAAGGTCTATTACGACCTGCTCGAAGACCAGACCAAGCGTGGTCAGGACGACGTCGCCATCCTGCGCGTGGAGCAGCTGTATCCGTTCCCGCGTGCGCAGCTGGCCGCCGAGCTCAAGGCCTATGCCAACGCCACCGACGTGGTGTGGTGCCAGGAAGAACCGCAGAACCAGGGTGCGTGGTACCAGATCCGCCACCACCTGAACTTCTGCCTGGCCAGCGGCCAGAGCCTGCATTACGCCGGCCGTGCCCGTTCGCCCTCGCCTGCCGCCGGCCATATGGCCGACCACATCGTCGAACAGCAGAAGCTGGTCGCCGATGCGCTCCTCAATCCGTTCAACGACCAAGTCGCTGAATAACTCACCTTCCCCAAAGAACGAAAACCCTAGGACGCTCCCCGAATGGCCACCGAAGTCAAAGTTCCGGTACTGCCCGAATCCGTTTCCGACGCCACCATCGCCAGCTGGCACAAGAAGGCCGGTGAAGCGGTCAAGCGCGACGAGAATCTGGTCGACCTGGAAACCGACAAGGTCGTGTTGGAAGTTCCTTCGCCGGTCGACGGCGTGCTGAAGGAAATCAAGTTCGAAGCCGGCAGCACCGTCACCAGCAACCAGATCCTGGCGATCATCGAAGAAGGCGCCGTGGCTGCGGCCGCACCGGCCGACGAGAAGAAGGCCGAGGCACCGGCGCCTGCCGCTGCTGCCCCGGCCGCCGCGCCGGCCCCGGCTGCTGCCGCTGCGCCTGCGGCTGCATCCAAGTCCGCTGCCGATGCGCTGCCGCCGGGTGCGCGTTTTTCCGCGATCACCCAGGGTGTGGATCCGGCCCAGGTCGAAGGCACCGGCCGTCGTGGCGCGGTGACCAAGGAAGACATCGTCAACTTCGCCAAGGCCGGCGGCGTGGGCAAGGCGTCCGGCGCCCGTCCGGAAGAGCGCGTGCCGATGACCCGCGTGCGCAAGACCATCGCCAAGCGCCTGATGGAGTCCAAGAACTCCACCGCGATGCTGACCACCTTCAACGAGGTCAACCTGGCCAAGGTCTCGGCCGCACGCAAGGAACTGCAGGACGAGTTCCAGAAGGCGCACGGCATCAAGCTCGGTTTCATGAGCTTCTTCGTCAAGGCCGCCGCCAACGCGCTGCAGCGCTTCCCGCTGGTCAACGCCTCGATCGACGGCGACGACATCATCTATCACGGCTACAGCGACATCTCCATCGCCGTGTCCACCGACAAGGGCCTGGTCACGCCGGTGCTGCGTAACGTCGAGCGCCAGTCGTTTGCCGACGTCGAACAGGGCATTGCCGACTACGCCGCCAAGGCCCGCGCCGGCAAGCTGGGCCTGGACGATCTGCAGGGTGGCACCTTCACCATCACCAACGGCGGCACCTTCGGCTCGCTGCTGTCGACCCCGATCATCAACCCGCCGCAGAGCGCCATCCTGGGCATGCACGCGATCAAGGAGCGCCCGATCGCCGAGAACGGCCAGGTCGTGATCGCCCCGATGATGTATCTGGCGCTGTCCTACGACCACCGCATCATCGACGGCAAGGACTCGGTGCAGTTCCTGGTCGACATCAAGAATCAGCTGGAAAACCCGGGCCGGATGTTGTTCGGTCTGTGATGAAAGCCGGGATTGGGGATTCGGGATTGGGGATTGGCGAGAGCCGCCCTTTCCCGAGCATCCCGCTTTTACGAATCCCCAATCCCCAATTCCCAATCTCGTGAGCGAAGAATGAGCGAACAAGAACAATTCGACGTCGTCGTCATCGGTGCCGGTCCGGCCGGTTATCACGCTGCGATTCGCGCGGCCCAGCTGGGCATGAAGGTCGCCTGCATCGACGCGGCTATCGGTAAGGATGGCAAGCCGGCGCTGGGCGGTACCTGCCTGCGCGTGGGCTGCATTCCGTCCAAGGCGCTGCTGGATTCCTCGCGCCAGTTCTGGAACATGGGCCACCTGTTCGGCGACCACGGCATCAGCTTCAACGACGCCAAGATGGACGTGCCCACCATGATCGGCCGCAAGGACAAGATCGTGAAGCAGTTCACCGGCGGCATCGCGATGCTGTTCAAGGCGAACAAGATCACCCCGTATTACGGCTTCGGCCAGCTGCTGCCGGGCAACATCGTCAAGGTCGCACAGCACGAAGGCGGCGAGATCGAACTCAAGGGCACCAACGTGATCCTTGCGGCCGGCTCGGAATCGATCGAGCTGCCGTTCGCCAAGTTCGACGGCGACACCATCGTCGACAACGTCGGCGGCCTGGACTTCACCGCCGTGCCCAAGCGCCTGGCCGTGATCGGCGCCGGCGTGATCGGCCTGGAACTGGGCAGCGTGTGGAAGCGCCTGGGCGCCGAGGTCACCATCCTCGAAGCGCTGCCGGATTTCCTGGCGCTGGCCGATGCCGAAGTGGCCAAGACCGCGCTGAAGGAATTCAAGAAGCAGGGCCTGGATATCAAGCTGGGCGCCAAGGTCAGCAAGACCGAGATCACCGGCAGCGGCGATGCCAAGCAGGTGGTGCTCAGCTACACCGACAGCGCCGGCGAGCAGACCCTGACCGTGGACAAGCTGCTGGTGGCCGTGGGCCGCAAGGCCGCCACCAAGAACCTGCTGGCTGACGGCACCGGCGTCAAGGTGACCGACCGCGGCCAGATCGAGGTCGATGGCCATTGCCATACCGGCGTCGACGGCGTGTGGGCCATCGGCGACTGCGTGCGCGGGCCGATGCTGGCGCACAAGGGCTTCGAGGAAGGCATCGCGGTCGCCGAGCTGATCGCCGGCCTGCCCGGCCACGTCAACTTCGACACCATTCCGTGGGTCATCTACACCGAGCCGGAGATTGCCTGGGTCGGCAAGACCGAGCAGCAGTTGAAGGCCGAAGGCGTCGCCTACAAGGCCGGCAGCTTCCCGTTCGCGGCGATCGGCCGTGCCGTGGCCATGGGCGAGCCGGCCGGCTTCGTCAAGGTCATCGCCGATGCCGAAACCGACCGCGTGCTGGGCATGCACCTGGTCGGTGTGGGCGTCTCCGAGCTGGTCCACGAAGGCGTGCTGACGATGGAATTCAACGGCTCGGCCGACGACCTGGCTCGCATCTGCCACGCCCACCCGACGCTGTCCGAAGCGATCCACGATGCCGCGATGGCAGTGAGCAAGCGCGCGATTCATAAGGCCAACTGACCGGGATTGGTGGATTCGGGATTGGGGATTCGCAACTGCGGCTCTCCGTCCCGGCCCTCTCCGGCAATGACATGGCGCCGGGTGAAAACCCGGCGTTATGTTTTTCAAGCCAGGCAAGAACTCAAACAATTCAGCGCGCCCCCTGCCGATGGCATCACCTGCAATCAGCAGCGCAGCCTCGCTTTTACCAATCTCCAATCCCAACCCCCGAATCCCATGAAAAGCATCTGCGTCTACTGCGGCTCCAATGCCGGCAACAAATCCGCCTACGCCGAGCGCGCCACTGCGCTGGGCCAGCGCATCGCCGAGCAGGGCCTGCGGCTGGTGTATGGCGGCGGCAATGTCGGGCTGATGGGCACCGTGGCCAATGCGGTGCTGGCGGCTGGTGGCGAGGTGACCGGGGTGATTCCGCAGCAGCTGGCCGATTGGGAAGTGGCGCACCGTGGGCTGACCACGCTGGAAATCGTTGGCTCCATGCATGAGCGCAAGATGCGCATGTTCGAGCTGTCCGATGCCTTTGTCGCCCTGCCCGGCGGCTTCGGCACCATGGAAGAGATCTTTGAGATGCTCACCTGGCGCCAGCTCGGCATCGGCAACAAGCCTTGCGCGTTCCTGGATATCGAAGGGTTTTACGCACCGCTGATCGGCATGATCGATCGCATGGTGGAAGAGCGCTTCCTGCATCCGGACCAGCGCAGCGACCTGTGGTACGGCGCCGATATCGAACAGATGCTGGAGTGGATGCAGCATTACACGCCGGCGCAGGCTTCCAAGTGGATCGACGAGAAGCGCCGCTCCACCCTGGTGTGATGCGGGGCGACGCACGCTCCCTGTCCCATCGCAGGCCAGGCCCGGCGTCAGGCACGCGCCTCAGGAGGCACGCAGCGGCGCTGTAGTCATACGTCAGCTGTGTGGAAGTAGCCACGCACCGGGCCATGTCCCACTTATGCGGCCATCGCTCGGCGCGATGCCGCACCCGGCGGCGCCTGCCACGACCCGAATCGTGCGTCACGTTGCTCGCCAGGTCGACAGAGCAACGACAGCGCCCCGGCGCAACCGCCCGGGAGCTCGCGCGCTCATTGCACATCCGCCCGGTCGCAACGCACCGCCCAACCCCCTGCCGATCTGCAAGCTTGCAACGGCAGTCACGATGGCTGCGGCGTCCGGCGCGAGCGGCTCGCATAGAATGGCGACGATGCTCGATACCCTCGCCGCTGACGCGCACCACAGCCTGGACATCAAGCACAGTCGCTTTCTGGCCAACGCTGCGGCACTGGACTCTCCCGCGCAGGCGCTGGAGATCGTGCAGCGCGTGTCCGTTGCCGATGCCACCCACAACTGCTGGGCCTACCGATTCGGGCAGGACTACCGTTCCAGCGACGATGGCGAGCCCAGCGGCACCGCCGGGCGGCCAATTCTCGCGGCCATCGATGGCCAGGGCTACGACCGCGTGGTGGTGGTGGTCACACGCTGGTATGGCGGCATCAAGCTCGGTGCCGGTGGGCTGGTGCGTGCCTACGGCGGCGCCGCAGCCGAATGCCTGCGACTGGCGGCGCGACAGCCATTGATTGCGTTGTCGCTGCTCGACCTGCAATGCCGGTTCGACGACCTGGGCCTGGTGCATGCTGCCTTGAGCGCCTTCCACGCCGACAAGCTGGACGAGCGCTTCGACGCGCAGGGCGCGGCACTGCGCGTGCAACTGCCTGCCGATCAACTGGCCGGCTTGAAAACGCGCCTGTGCGACGCCACTCGCAACCGTGTCCATCTCTCATCACCGGAAGCCGCATGAACCAGCCAGCCGCCGCCAGGCCCAACCCGTTGCGGAAGCTTGGCAGCCTGCGCACCTTGTGGCCGTTCGTGCAGCGCCAGCGTGGCCTGTTCGCCGCCTGGCTGATCGCACTGGCCATTTCCTCGGCCGCCACGTTGAGCCTGCCGGCGGCGGTCAAGCAGATGATCGACCATGGTTTCTCCGGCGGCTCGCAGATCAACCACGCCTTCGCACTGTTGTTCGCGGTGGCGGTGGTGCTGGCGGTGGCAACGGCCGCGCGGTTTTATTTCGTCGCGTTGCTGGGCGAAAAAGTGGTGGCCGACCTGCGCGGCCGCCTGTATGCGCATCTGATCGGACTGGACGCCGGCTTCCATGATCGCAGCCGCAGCGGCGAGTTGGTGTCGCGCCTGTCGGCCGACAGCGAGCTGCTGCGCGGCGTGATCGGCACCACCATGTCGGTGGCGCTGCGCAGCTCGGTGACGGTGATCGGCAGCATGGTGATGTTGTTCGTGACCAGCCCGCGGCTGGCCGGCTTCACCCTGATCGGCATTCCGCTGGCGGTGCTGCCGATCGTGCTGGGTGCACGCCGCCTGCAGAAGATCTCGCGCGCCAGCCAGGACCGCGTTGCCGATGCCAACACGCTGGCGGCCGAAACGCTGGGCGCGGTGCGCACTGTGCAGGCGCATGCGCGCGAGCGCTACGAGAGCCAGCGGTTCAGCCAGGCCCTGTTCGCCGCGATCGATACCGCACGGCTGCGCATCCGCACCCAGGCCACCGTGACGGCGGTGGCGATCATGCTGATCTTCGGCGCCATCGTCGGTGTGCTGTGGCTGGGCGCGCACGATGTGATCGCCGGACGCATGACCCCCGGCACGCTGGGGCAGTTCGTGTTGTACGCGCTGATCGGTGGCGGGTCGGTCGGTGCCTTGGCCGAGGTCTGGAACGAGTTGCAGCGCGCGGCCGGCGGCATGGGCCGGGTCGGCGAATTGCTCGACGAGCAGCCGGCGATCGTCGCCCCGGCCACGCCGCAGCCCTTGCCGCAGCCACTGCGCGGCGCGATCCATTTCGATCAGGTGGTGTTCCATTATCCGCAGCGCCCCGATGCGCCGGCGCTGGATGGCTTCGACCTGCATGTCCATCCGGGCGAAACCGTGGCGCTGGTCGGGCCCTCCGGCGCCGGCAAGAGCACGGTGCTGGCGATGTTGCTGCGCTTCCACGACCCGGTCAGCGGCAGCCTGCGTATCGACGAGGTGGACCTGCGCGATACCGACCCGGTACTGCTGCGCGAACGCATCGCCCTGGTGCCGCAGCAGCCCACGCTGTTTGCCGCCAGCGCCGCCGACAACATCCGCTATGGGCGCCTGGACGCCAGCGATGCGGAGGTGCAGGCCGCCGCCGCGGCCGCCGAGGCCGACAGTTTCATCCGCGCCCTGCCGCAGGGCTACGCCAGCGAACTCGGCGAACGCGGCACGCGCCTGTCCGGCGGCCAGCAGCAACGGGTGGCGATCGCGCGCGCCTTGCTCAAGGACGCGCCGATCCTGCTGCTAGACGAGGCCACCAGCGCGCTGGATGCGCAGAGCGAACGCGCCGTGCAGCAGGCACTGGACCGGTTGATGGAAGGCCGCACCACGCTGGTCATCGCCCATCGCCTGGCCACCGTGCTCAAGGCCGACCGCATCGTGGTGATGGATGCCGGCCGCATCGTCGCGCAGGGCACGCACGCGCAGTTGATCGCCGAAGGCGGCCTGTACGCCGAACTGGCGCGGCTGCAGTTCATCGATCAATGACGCCTGGGTGACACCGGCGTGTGCTGTCATGCCGGCGTGTCCGCGGCAGCGGCCCGGGCCGATCCTGCGCCCCCACGCGCCCCACCTGACGACGTCACGCATGCCCCGCCCCAGAACCACCCTTCGCCAGCTCAGTTATTTCGTCGCGCTTGCCGACACCGGCAGCTTCACCCGCGCCGCCGAGCAGATGGGCGTGTCGCAACCCTCGCTGTCGCAGCAGATCCGTGCGCTGGAAACCATCGTCGGCGCCGCGCTGTTCGAACGTGGCGTGCCGGCCATCCTGACGCCGTTGGGGCGCGACCTGCTCGAACGCGCGCGCAGCATCCTGCTGGACGTCGCCGATCTGGAAGAGGTCCGCGCCACCTCGGCCGACACCTTGATCGGCACCATCCGGCTGGGCGTGTCGCCAACGCTGGGCGCCTACCTGATGCCGAGTCTGGTGGCGCGCCTGCACCGCGAACATCCGGCACTGCGCGTGCACGTGCGCGAAGGCCTGCCGACCGCGCTCGCCAGCGGCCTGGCCAGCGGCGTGCACGACCTGATCCTGGCGCAATTGCCGGTGGCCGGGCGCGGCCTGCACAGCGAGCGGCTGTTCCGCGAATCGCTGCACGTGACCATGGCCGCCGATCATCCCTTGCGGGCCAAGACCTGCATCACGCCGGCCGATCTGCGCGGCGCCAACCTGCTCACCTTGATGCCCGAGTACCGCCTGGCCGAACAGGTGGCGGCGATCGCCATGGACGTCGGCGCTAATGTGCTGCGCGATTACGAAGGCACCAGCCTGGATGCGATCCGCCAGATGGCCGGGATGGGCATGGGTCTTGCACTGCTGCCAGACCTGTATGTGCGCCAGGAAATCCGCGAGGGCGACGATGTCGTGGTCCGGCCGATCAAAGGCGGACGCTACTATAGGGAGATCGGGCTGTTGTGGCGGCAGGGCGCAGGCCGCGCACCGGCCTTCGGCCTGATCGCCGATCTTCTGCGTGCGGTGGCCGCATAGGAAAATCCTATGCCTCGAATAAGCGCTGCGGCCTTGTTCGCCAGCTGCAACTCGTCAATGCTTCATTGAACTCATCAACGGAAATCGAATGGCGGGCAAGCAGATCGGATGGCGGGAAGCGGGAGCCTGGCTGGCGGAAATCGTCGGGCCGGACATGCCCTATGTGCGCCTGGCCATGGTGTACGGAGTCGCGATCAGCCTGCTGTCGCTGGCCACGCCGATCTCGGTGCAGTTGCTGATCAACAGCGTGGCCAATACCGCGCTGGCGGCGCCGCTGTGGACCCTGTCGAGCCTGTTGCTGGGCCTGTTGCTGCTGGTCGCCGGCCTGAGCGCGATGCGGGTGTGGATCATGGCGCTGTTCGAGCGCCGGCTGTTCGCACGCGTGGTGTCGGAAATCACCGTGCGCGCGGTGCATGCGCAGAATCCGTTCTTCGCCGACCAGAACCGCGGCGACATGTTCAACCGCTACTTCGATCTGGTGGTGGTGCAGAAAGCGGTGCCGAGCCTGGCCATCGGCGCCTTCACCATCGTGCTGCAATCGGCGGTCGGGCTGATACTCACCAGCTTCTACCACCCGTTCTTCCTGGGCTTCAATGCCTTGCTGCTGCTGGTCATCTTCGGCATCTGGATGATCTGGTCGCGCGGGTCGATCCGCACCGCGGTCGACCTGAGCCATGCCAAGCACGAGGCCGCGCGCTGGCTGGAAAGTGTCGGCGGCTCCAACGGCTTCTATAAATCCAGCCGCCACCTCAACTTCGCGATGGACCGCTCCGAGTCCGTCACCGCCGCCTATGTCGACCGGCATCGGCGCCACTTCCGTTACAGCTTCACCCAGACGGTGGCGTTCCTGCTGGTCTACGCGATCGCCAGCGCGGCGCTGCTGGCGCTGGGCGGCAACCTGATCCTGCGGGGCGAGCTGTCGATCGGCCAGCTGGTGGCAGCCGAGCTGATCCTCAGCGCGGTCTTTTACGGCATCTCGCAACTCGGTGCGTACCTGGACGCGTTCTACGACCTGGTGGCCAGCTCCGAGGAACTGTCGCTGCTGTTCGCCATCCCGCAGGAACGCGCGGTCGTGGCACCCGGCAAGACGCCCGGCAACAGCGCGGTGCGCCTGGACGGGGTGGTGATCGACGGCGCGCGTTTCGATTTTTCGCTGGCTGCCGGCGAGCAGTTGGTGACGATCGCCGATGGCGGCGCGGAGCGGCTGCTGGCGATGATCCTCAAGCGCCACGTGGTCCCCGATCGCGGGCTGGTCATGGTGGGCGGTGCGGACCTGGCCACCTTCGACATGTATCTGCTGCGCTCGGAAGTGACGGTGCTCGACCGGCCGACCATTGTCGAGGTCACCATCCGCGAATATCTGGCGCTGGCGTCGGCCGATGTGAACTCCGAAGCGATGCTGGAGGCGATCGATGCGGTGGGCTTGCGCACCCGTATCGCCGCGCTGCCGCAGGGCCTGGACACGCGGCTGGCCGCCTCCGGCTACCCGCTGTGGATCGGTGAAGTGATGGCCTTGAAGCTGGCCAATGCGCTGCTGGTGCGCCCGCGCGTGCTGATGCTGTCGCAGCTGTACGACCTGATTCCCGCCGACCGCCTGGCCGGCGTGCTGCGACGCCTGAAGGCGGCCGGCACCACGGTGCTGCTGTGCACCGGGCGGCCGGAAGACATCACCCTGGATGGCTGGTTCCACCTGCAGCCCGAGCGACAGCAGCGCTTTGCCACCCGCACCGAACTGGTCGCCTCCACGCAGGAGGCAAACGATGCAGCACGCTACTGATCGCAACGCGCACTTCCCCACCCTGGCGGCGATGCGCCCACCGAGCATTGCCAAGGCGCTGGCCTGGATGCTGCTGATCGGCATTGTCATTGCCAGCGCGATCCTGGCGCTGGCGCCGTGGGTGCAGACCGCCAGCGGCAAGGGCCAGGTGGTGGCGCTGGATCCGGGCGACCGCCAGCAGCAGGTCACCGCCTTCGTGCCCGGCCGGGTCGAGCGCTGGTATGTGCACGACGGCCAGCATGTCTCGCGCGGCGATCCGATCGCGCGTGTCGGCGACCTGGACCCGGATCTGCTCGCCCGCCTGGCCAGCGAGCGGGCCCAGGTGCAGGCGGAAATCACCGCGATCCAGCAATCGCGCGCGGTTGCCAGCATCGATGTGGCACGCAGCAGGCAATTGCTCGCCGAGGGGCTGGCCGGCCGCCGCGACTTCGAGCTGACCCAGATCAAGGTCGCCGAGGCCGATGCCAAGCTGGCCGAATCGCGCGCCAAGCTGACCCGCATCGACATCCAGTTGAACCGCCAGTCGGCGCAGTTGGTGCGCGCACCGCGCGATGGCCGCGTGCAGCAGCTCAACGCCGCCAGCGGTAGTGCGATGGTCTCGCCCGGCACGGTGCTGGCGGTGATCGCGCCGGAGCGGGTGGAGCGCGCGGTCGAGCTATATATCGACGGCCGCGACGTGCCGCTGATCCGCCCCGGCCGCCCGGTGCGGCTGGAGTTCGAAGGCTGGCCGGCGATCCAGTTCAGCGGCTGGCCGTCGGTGGCGCACGGCATGTTCGATGGCCGCGTGCGCGCCATCGACCCCAATGCCGCGCCCGACGGCCTGTTCCGCATCCTGGTCGAACCGCAGCCGGGCAAGCCGGCCTGGCCGGCGCAGGAATTCGCCCGCCAGGGCGGCAAGGTGCGCGGCTGGGTGCAGGGCGAAACGGTGAAGGTGGGCTACGAACTGTGGCGCCAGCTCAACAATTTCCCGCTGGAGTTTGGCCGCCGTCCGGCAGCGACGACGACGCAGGATGAGGGCAAGGCCAAGGCGGCGCCCAAGGCCGAAGACGACGAGACCGGCAAGAAATGATCCGCCGTCTTGTCGCCTTGCTGATCGCGCTCGTACCGGGCATGGTCGCCGCCCAGACCACCCCGCTGATGCTGGACGAAGTGCTGCGCTCCTCTGCACGCTCTTCCCCGCAGATCGTCGAAGCGCTGGCCAAGGTCCGCCAGGCCGAAGGCAAGGGCATCTCGGCCGATGGTGCGTTCGATACCGTGTTCGATCTCGACGGCCGTTCGCGCGAGGCCGGCTACTACGACGGCAGCACGATCGAAAGCACCGTCAAGCGTCCCTTCGATGACAACGGCGGCTACTACTACGGCGGTTACCGCTCCTCGCGCGGCGCGTTCCCGGTCTACGAAGACAAGTCCTACACCGACCGCGGCGGCGAAGTGAAAGTCGGCGCGCTGTATGCGTTGCTGCGCGACCGCGTGGTCGACGAACGCCGCACCCGCCGCAGCGTTGCCGGTGGCGATATCGATGTCGCCCAGTACGAAGCGCAAATGGTCGCCATCGGTGTGCAACGCCGCGCGGTGGATGCCTACCAGAGCTGGGTCGCGGCCGGCCTGAAGCTGCGCGCGTACAACGACCTGCTGCAGCTGGCCGAGCAGCGCCGCAATGCGATTTCCCGGCAGGTGACGCTGGGCGCGCGGCCCACCATCCTGCTGACCGAGAACGACCAGAACCTGGTCCGCCGGCGTGCCCTGGTGGTGCGCTCGGAGCAGGACTTCGCCAGCGCCGCCAATGCCTTGTCGCTGTACCTGCGCGACGATGCCGGCATGCCGTTGATCGTCTCCACCGAGCGCCTGCCGGCCGATACATCGGCGCTGGAAGGTCTGGCCGGTGCCAGCAGGATCACCGCGCCGGTGGAGCGCCCCGATTACCGTGCGGTGCTGACCCGGATCGACCAGGCCACCGCGCGGCTGATGCTGGCGCAGAACGATCTCAAACCACGCCTGGATGTCAGCTTCGAGGTCAGCAAGGACCTGGGGGCGCCGGGTGTGGGTGGCCCGAACCGCTCGCCGACCGATGCGATCATCGGCTTCCGCTTCAGCGTGCCGCTGGAAAACCGCACCGCCAAGGGCAAGGTCGCCGAAGCACGCGCCGAGATCGAGGCGCTGGATCAGCGCAGCCGCTACCTGCGCGACCAGATCACGGTGGAGGTCGAGTCGATCGTCATTTCGCTCACCGCTGCCGAGCGGCTGGCCAAGATCGCCGACGAAGAACGCAGCCTGGCCGACCGCCTGGCCGTGGCCGAGCGCCGACGCTTCGAACTGGGGTCGGGCGATTTCTTCCTGGTCAATCAGCGCGAAGAAACCGCCAACGATGCCCGCGTGCGCCTGATCGATGCGCAGGCGCGCATTGCCTCGGCGCGTGCCGAGCTGGCAGCGGCAACGGCCGACCGGGACGCGTTGCAGCTGAGCCGTTGAGCAGGCTTCTGGCCGGCTCGCCAAACGGTGCCGCAGTGCGCAATGACGCCCGGGTAACACCTGCCTGCGCATGCTCGCCTGCAGCGGCCCGGCGCCGGGCGTGCGGTCCCTGGCGGCTCGCACTGCGACCCTGAAATCCTTCGGAGGTGCGTATGTCTTTCCGGCAATTTCCCGCAATCGGTGCAGATGGCGAGTCCTACGTCATCATCGAATTCCGCGACGAGCTCGAATCCCGCAACGGGCAGCAAGGCCGCATGCAAGCGCATACGGCGCCACGCTACGAACTGCCCGATGGCCGCCGCCTGCAACGGCAGGGCCAGCGCTTCATCACCGATGGTGGCGAGCTGCGCCTGTCGACGCCCTGAAATAGCACTGGTCATTTTTTAACCAACCCGTCCGTAGCCGTTGCAGCGCAAAGGCTGCGCACAGTTATCCACATGCTTGTGCAGGTTTCATCCACACCCTGTGTGGATGAAACCGGTGCGCGTTATTTGGCATTGCGCCGAGCGACAATCACCCTCGCCCTCGATGCATCGCATGCGGTATCGCTCGGCCAGCACATGATCGGCGCCTGACATCTGCACCCTGCTGCGGCCATCGACAGTGGGCAAGCCCACGGCCGCCCTGCACTGTTGCTACCCGTTGCGGTCGGAACGCTCCAGCACCCGTCCGATGCCGCTGCGGTCGATTTCGCTGGCCGCCTGCGCCAGCGCCGCGCGATCGCTACCCGGCTCGAACCCGATGCGGAAATGCAGCTCGCCCACCGGCGTGCGCGAGGAATGGATCGACGACAGGTTCACCCCATGCTGCTCGAACACATGCAGCAAGGCACGCAACGAGCCGGGCTGGTCTTGCGGCAGATACACGCTCAAGGTCAGCGGTTCGGTGAGGTCGGCCAGCAGGTAGCCCACGCGCTCATATGTGTAGTTGCCGGCCGCGAGCGATTCGCCCTGCAGCGCCTGCGCGTTGTCGTCCAGGAACCGGGCGCGAAACTGCGCGCGCGCCGCATCGTCGCCCTGCGCGACCAGGGCGCGCAGCTCCTGCAGTTGCAGCAACAAACGATCGAGCATCTCGCCGACATAGGGGTTGCCGAACTGGATGTCTTCGTAGATCGCCGGATTGAGCGAGAGGATGCGTGCGATCACCGCGGTATCCAGCTCGAACGAGGCCGAGCGATACGGCATCAGCGCGCGCAGCTCGCCGAGCAGTGGCGCGTAGTCGCGCAAGGTGCCGGCCTGCGCCAGATGGGTGGCGTGCACCATTGCCTGAACCAGCGCCATCACGCGGTCGTGGTGCTCGGGCGTGGCGTACACGCACTCGGCCTGCAACGCGGTACACAGCGCCTGTACCCACGTGGACCAGTGCTGCAGGCGTGCCTGGCAGACCACCATCACCCGACCTTTCAAGGTGGGCGATTTTGGCGGTGCGGTCATCGGATGCAGGCCGACGACCTCGGCCGGCGAGGCCAGCATCGCAGCCACCGGTGCCTGCTTGATCGAGGTGACATCCATCCACAACTGCGACGCGGCGCGCGGGCCGGCAAGATCCACATAGCGCTCGATCAAGCCGGCGGTGTGGCGGATCGGTGCAGAGAAAATCAGCACGTCCGCTCGCTGCGCCAATGTGGCTTCGTCGATGTCGCCGTCAGCTGCCGGATCGAAGCCGATCACCTCCAGCCGCATGCGCGTGCGCAGGAACTGCGCCAGCCAGCGTCCGTAAGCGCCGGCGATGCCGACGATGCCGACCACCGGCTGCGCCATCATGCCAAGCGCTCGACGGCAAAGCGCGGTGCGGCCGCGAGTGCGGCCGGCGCGGCGGCCAGCACATCGAACTCTTCGAAGCCTGCAGCCAGGGTCGCTTCCAGCGCGCTGTGCACGCCGCTGAGCGCGTGCCCCACCGCCTGCTCGAACGGCACCTCGCGCAGCAGCAAACCGATCAGCAAGGCCATCAGCACATCGCCGGTGCCGGCCACATCCACCGGCAGATGCGGCGTGGCCCATCGATACACTGCCGCGTTGCTGACCGCCAACGTCACCAGTTCGCCGGTCGCACCGGCCACGCTGTGCGCAAGCACCCATTGCGGGCCGCGCGCCAGCAATGCGCGCGCGGCGACGATGGCATCGTCCTGCTGCAGACTCGGCAAACCGGTCAGGCGCCCGAGCTCGAACGCATTCGGTGTCACCAGCCAGGCATGCGGCAACAGCCGCTCGGCGAAGACGCGCTCCAGTCCAGGCTCGACATACGGGCCGGTGTGCGTGTCACCGATCACCGGGTCCAGGCAATACCGCAGCTGCGGCGCCTGCGGCAAGGTCTGCTCGAGCCAGTCGGCGAATGCTTCGCCATTGGCCAGGCTGCCGAAGTAGCCGGAGACCAGCATGCGCGCACGCTGCGGCAGGCCGCGCTCGGTGGCACCCAGCAACAGGTCAGCCAACCAGTCGGCCGGCAGGATGCGGCCGCGCAAGGTGGCGTAGAACGGCGCGTTGCTCAGCAGCGTGGTGGGCACTTCCGCCACCCGCAGGCCCAGCGCACGCAACGGCGGCACCGCCGCGCTGTTGCCGGCATGGCCATAGACCAGCTGCGATTGCACCGAGATCACATCGATCGGCGAAGGACCATCTGGACGCTGGCGGCGACCGTGGACGAGGTGACTGTCGAGGGCATTGTTCATCGCCGCATTTTACGCCAGCGCCACGACGCGCCCAGCGTCGATCGATGCGCCCACCGTCCGCTCGCCGCTGCACGCGCCGCCACCAGGCCGGTCTGTGCGCCGGCAGCAGTCGCTATTGCTCTTACCTCTGCGGGCTCCCGCCGCAAAAACGCAAATGCCGGCCCCTGGGGCCGGCATTCATAGGGACAACCTCGCTCAGCCGTGCAACTCTGCAAACATTCGGAGCGGGCATCCACACCCACGAATCCCGAATCGCCACACTGGCGCACCATCTCGGCAGGCCCGGTCACGCCGCCCTTACGATTCCCCAATCCCGACTCCCGACTCCCGACTCCCAGCCTCAGGACGTCATCCGATCCCAGAAGCCCTTGACGCCATCGATGAACGTGGCCGACTTGGGCGAATGCTTGCGGGCATCCTCACCGGTGAACGTGGCCTCGAACTGCTGCAGCAACGCGCGCTGGTCGGCGGTCAGATTCACCGGCGTTTCGACCACCACGCGGCAATACAGGTCGCCTTCGGTACGGCTACGCACCGAGCGCACGCCCTTGCCGCGCAACCGGAACAGCTTGCCGGTCTGGGTTTCGGCCGGAATGCGGATTTCCGCCTCGCCGCCCAGGGTCGCCACACGCACGGTGTCGCCGAGCGCCGCCTGCGAGATGCGGATCGGCACTTCGCAATGCAGGTCGTCGCCGTCGCGCTGGAAGATCGCATGCTCGCGCACGCGCACCTCCACATACAGATCGCCCGGCGGCGTGCCAGCCGGACCGGCCTCGCCCTCGCCTGCCAGACGGATGCGGTCGCCGGTATCCACACCGGCAGGCACCTTGATCGACAGCACCTTGTCTTCTTCCACGCGACCGGCGCCGTGGCAGGTCTTGCACGGATTCTGGATCAGCGTGCCGCGCCCGTCGCAATGCGGGCAGCTCTGCTGCATGGCGAAGATGCCGCGCTGGATGCGTACCTGGCCGCGTCCGTGGCAGGTCCCGCACACTTCCACCTTGCCGTCTTCCGAACCGCTGCCGTGGCAGGGCTCGCACTCGATCAGGGTCGGGATCTCGATGCGGCGCTCGATGCCAGCGACGGCTTCTTCCAGATCCAGTTCCAACACGTAACCGACGTCGGCGCCACGTCGCGCAGCGCGCGGACCGGCGGCGCCACCGCCGAAAATATTGCCGAAGATATCGCCAAAGATATCTCCCATGTCCGGGCCACCCGGCCCACCACCACCGCCCATGCCGTGCTCGAACGCAGCGTGGCCATGCGCATCGTAGGCACGGCGCTTGTTGCCATCCGACAACACTTCATAGGCTTCCTTGCACTCCTTGAACATCGCCTCGGCAGCAGCGTCGCCTGGATTGCGGTCCGGGTGGTGCTTCATCGCACAGCGCCGATACGCCTTCTTCAGCTCCTCGTCGCTGGCGCCACGGGCAACGCCCAGCACTTCGTAGTAATCGCGTTTGCTCATAAGCCGGTATTGGGGATTCGTGATTTGAGATTCGTTGAAACGCAAAAGCGGACAGCATGCGCTGGTCCGCCTTGGCGACGCGACGCGTAAAGGATATCGGGATGGGGATCGGCAGCTTTAGCGGCTGCCAATCCCCACTCCCGACTCCCAAATCACGGCTTACTTCTTGTCGTCCTTGACCTCGGTGAACTCGGCGTCCACCACGTCGTCGGCGGCCTTGGAGGCCTGCGCGTTGCCGCTGGCCGCATCGGCGTTGCCGCCCTGCTCTGCCGCTGCGGCGGCGGCGTACAGCGACTGGCCGGCTTCTTCCAGGGTCTTGCTGCGGGCCTCGATCTGCGCCTTGTCATCGCTCTTCATGGCGGTTTCCAGATCCGACAGCGCCGCTTCCACCTTGCCGATCACATCGCCACCGACCTTGCTGCCATGCTCGGTGATCGCGGTACGGGTGGCGTGGATCAGGCCATCGGCCTGGTTACGGGCCTGCACCAGTTCCTGGAACTTCTTGTCTTCCTCGCGGTTGGCTTCCGCGTCGGCGACCATGCGCTGGATCTCTTCGTCCGACAGACCCGAACCGGCCTTGATCTCGACCTTCTGTTCCTTGTTGGTCTTCTTGTCCTTGGCCGACACGTGCAGGATGCCGTTGGCGTCGATGTCGAAGGACACTTCCACCTGCGGCATGCCGCGCGGCGCCGGCTCGATGCCGGACAGGTCGAACTTGGCCAGCGACTTGTTGAAGCGGGCCTGCTCGCGCTCACCCTGCAGCACGTGCACGGTCACGGCTGACTGGTTGTCCTCGGCGGTGGAGAAGGTCTGCGAGGCCTTGGTCGGGATGGTGGTGTTCTTTTCGATGATCTTGGTGAACACGCCGCCCATGGTTTCGATACCCAGCGACAGCGGGGTCACGTCCAGCAGCAGCACGTCCTTGACGTCGCCGGCCAGCACGCCGCCCTGGATCGCAGCGCCCACGGCCACGGCTTCATCCGGGTTGACGTCCTTGCGCGGTTCCTTGCCGAAGAAATCGGCAACCGCCTGCTGCACCTTCGGCATGCGGGTCTGACCGCCGACCAGGATCACTTCGTTGATGTCGCTGGCGCGCAGGCCGGCATCGTTCAACGCGGTGCGGCACGGCTCGATCGACTTCTTGACCAGGTCTTCCACCAGCGCTTCGAGCTTGGCACGGGTCAGCTTGATGTTGAGGTGCTTCGGGCCCGAGGCATCGGCGGTGACGTACGGCAGGTTCACTTCGGTCTGCTGGCTGGTCGACAGCTCGATCTTGGCGCGCTCTGCGGCGTCCTTCAGGCGCTGCAGTGCCAACGGATCCTTGCGCAGATCGATGCCCTGATCCTTGTTGAATTCGTCGACCAGGTACTCGATGACACGGTTGTCGAAGTCTTCGCCGCCCAGGAAGGTGTCGCCGTTGGTGGCCAGCACTTCGAACTGCTTCTCGCCATCGACTTCAGCAATTTCGATGATCGACACGTCGAAGGTGCCGCCGCCCAGGTCGTACACGGCGATCTTGCGGTCGCCGCCGTTCTTGTCCAGGCCATAGGCCAGGGCGGCCGCGGTCGGCTCGTTGATGATGCGCTTGACGTCCAGACCGGCGATGCGGCCGGCGTCCTTGGTGGCCTGACGCTGGCTGTCGTTGAAGTAGGCCGGCACCGTGATCACCGCCTCGGTGACCTTCTCGCCCAGGAAGTCCTCGGCGGTCTTCTTCATCTTTTCCAGCACGCGCGCAGAGATTTCCTGCGGCGCCATGCGCTTGCCATCGCTGGTCTGCACCCAGGCATCGCCGTTGTCGTGGGCAAGGATGCCGTACGGCACGTGAGAGATGTCCTTCTGCACTTCGGCGTCGGTGAACTTGCGGCCGATCAGGCGCTTCACCGCGTAGAAGGTGTTCTTCGGGTTGGTCACCGCCTGGCGCTTGGCCGAGGCGCCGACCAGCACTTCGCCGTCCTTGGTGTAGGCGACGATCGAAGGCGTGGTGCGGTCGCCCTCGGAATTTTCGATGACGCGGGCCTTGCCGCCGTCCATGATCGACACGCACGAGTTCGTGGTGCCGAGGTCAATACCAATGATCTTGCCCATGGATACGCTCCTGATGATTCTGTAGCTGTGTCCGGCGACGCCGGGTCTGGCTGAGATGTGGGGGTGGTGCGCAGGTGTTCAAGCCACCTGCACGAATCTGCGTTTCGCGCATGCGCCCGGCAGTTCAGCCGGGCGCTGCGGTTCAGTCGTGCTTGGCCACGACCACCAGGGCCGGGCGCAGCAGACGCTCGTTGAGCAGATAGCCTTTCTGGAACACCTGCACCACGTGGCCCGGGGCGATGCCCTCGGCCTCGCCCTGGCTGATCGCCTGGTGCTGGTCCGGGTTGAACGGCTGGCCGACCGGGTCGAGCAGGGTCAGGCCGTTGTCGGCCGCGACCTTGAGCAACTGCTTGTAGGTCATGTCCAGGCCATCGCGCAGCGGGCTGGGCTCGGTACCGGCCGCAGTCAGGCCGGCATCCAGGCTATCGAACACCGGCAGCAGCTCGCCCAGCAGCTTCTCGTTGGCGAACTTGCGCGCGTTCTCGACATCGCGGGCGATGCGCTTGCGCTGGTTTTCCAGATCGGCCCGCTCGCGCAGGGCATCGGCCTTGACCAGCGCAATCTCGCTGCGCAGCGACTCGATCTCGGCCTTGAGCGGATCGGTCTCGGGTGGGTTCTGGGACAGGTCTTCGGAGTCGAATTCGGGGTGGTCTTGGTTCATGTGCAGTTCCCGGGCAAGCGGAACGCCCGCCCCAACGTCACCCCGTATGTGGGCGCGCGCGCGCGTTTCAAGCAAAACGATCGTATCGATCGCTGCCGCTTATCGCGTGCCGGGCGGTTCCATGGCCGCGCCCAGCACCTGGGCGGCAGTCTGCACCAGCGGAATCACCCGGTCGTAGGCCATGCGTTTGGGCCCGATCACGCCCAGCACGCCCAGCACCTGGCCATTGGCGGCATACGGCGCGGTGACCAGCGAGACATCGTCCAGCGACAGCATGCCGGTCTCTTCGCCGATGAAGATGCGCACGCCCGGCGCCTGGATGGTGCGTTCGAGCAGCTGCAGGATCTCGCGCTTGCTGGCGAAGGCCTCGAACAGCTCGCGCAACCGGTCCAGGTCCGACAGGTCCTGCACGCCCATCAGGCGGGTCTGCCCGGCCATCACCATGTCGTCGGCGTCGGCCGGCACCAGCGCCTCGCTGGCCAGATCCACGCTGTGCGCCAGCAGCTGCTCCATCTCGTTCTTGGCCATGCGCAGCTCGCGCAGCAGCGAAGCGCGGATGTCCGACAGCGCGCGCCCGGCAAATTGCGCATTGAGGTAATTGGCCACCCGCTCCAGCTCGGCCGGCTCGTAGGCCCGGCGCGGCTCGATCACCCGGTTCTGCACCTCGTTGTCGGCAAACACCAGGATCGCCAGCACCCGGCGCGCGTCCAGCGCCACGAAGTCGATATGCCGGAACGCGAACTGCTCGCGCCGCGGTGCGCTGACCACGCCGACGAAATGGCTCATCGCCGACAGCATCTGCGAGGCGCTGCCCAGCAGCGACTGGGTGCCGTTGCCGCTGGCAAGCTCCGCGCGCAGGCGGCGCACTTCTTCCTCGCCGGGCGGCTGCATCTGCACCAGGCTGTCGACGAACACCCGGTAACCGTGCGCGGTGGGCACCCGCCCGGCCGAGGTATGCGGAGAGCTGAGCAGCCCCACATCCTCCAGGTCGGCCAGGATGTTGCGGATGGTGGCCGGGCTGACGTCCAGCCCCGCATGCTGGGCCAGCGTCTTGGAGCCCACCGGCTCGCCATCGCGGATGTAGCGGGCAATCAGCGTCCGCAGCAATTGGCGTGCGCGGGGATCGAGCGTTGGGGACTGTGACGCGCGCATGGGATCATCCGGTGAGACTGGGCATAGATAATGTCTGGCCCTGCGGTTGGCAAGCGTCTTATTCCCTGCCCGCCGCTCCCACCCTAAGCTTCCCCAAAGCGTTCACACTCGATCCCATGCTCAGACACCTCTCCATCAAGGATTTCGCCGTCGTCCGCGCCACCGAACTGGAATTCGGGCCAGGCATGACCGTGGTTTCCGGCGAAACCGGCGCCGGCAAGTCGCTGATGGTGGACGCGCTGGGCTTCCTGTCCGGGCTGCGCGCCGACAGCGGCGTGGTCCGCCACGGTGCCGACCGCGCCGAACTGTCGGCCGAATTCCAGCTGCCGGCCCAGCACCCGGGCCTGACCTGGCTGTCGGACAACGAACTCGACGACGACGCGCAATGCCAGCTGCGCCGGATCATCCGTGCCGATGGCGGCTCGCGTGCCTGGATCAACGGCCGCCCGGTGACCTCTTCGCAACTGGCGGAGCTGGCCTCGCGGCTGGTGGAGATTCACGGCCAGCACGAACACCAGGCCTTGATGGCCCGCCACAGCCAGCTCGCCCTGCTCGACGCCTACGCCCGCAACGGCGCGCAGCGCGAGCAGGTGCGCCAGGCCAGCCAGCGCTGGCAGGCCCTGCTGGACGAACGCGATGCGCTGTCCGCGCAGGGCGATGTCTCCGACCGCATCGGCTTTCTGGAACACCAGCTAGGCGAACTGGAACGCGAGGACCTGGATCCGGCCGCGATCGCCGCGCTGGACGTCAATCATCGCCGCCAGGCGCACGCCACCGCATTGATCGGCGCCTGCGACAGCGTGGCCCTGCAGCTCAACGGCGACGACGGCGCCTCCGCACTGGGCCTGCTGCAGGACAGCCGCCATGACCTGGCGCGCGTGGCCGAGCACGAGCCACGCCTGGGCGAGGTCGATGCACTGCTGGACAGCGCGGTCATCCAGATCGAGGAGGCGCTGGCCCTGCTCGACCGCGTGCGCGACGACCTGGAGGCCGACCCGGCCCAGTTCGAGGCGATGGAGCGCCGGCTCGGCCGCCTGCACGATCTGGCCCGCAAGCACCGCGTCACCCCGGACGAACTGGCCGCCCAGCGCGACCGCATGAGCCTGGAAGTGGAGAGCCTGCGCGGCGCCGACGAGCGCCTGCAGCAGTTGGACAAGCATATCGAGGCGGCGATCGGCGTCTGGCGCAGCGCGGCCAGCAGCCTCAGCGCCAGCCGCACCACCGCTGCCGAGGCCTTGTCGGCCGCCACCACCACGCTGATCGGCGAGCTGGGCATGGGCGGCGGGCAGTTCCTGATCCAGCTGCAGCCGCAGGACACCCTGCGCCCTGACCCCAACGGCGCCGAGCGGGTGGAATTCCTGGTCGCCGCCAACGCCGGGCAGCCGCCGCGCGCGTTGCGCAAGGTCGCCTCCGGCGGCGAGCTGTCACGGATTTCGCTGGCGATCGAGGTCGCCGCGCTCGGGCTGGACAGCGTGCCGACCATGGTCTTCGACGAAGTGGATTCCGGCATCGGCGGCGCGGTGGCCGACATCGTGGGGCAAAAACTGCGCGCCCTGGGCGAAGAGCGCCAGGTGCTGTGCGTGACCCACTTGCCGCAGGTGGCCGCCAAGGGCCACGCGCACTATCGGGTCAGCAAGGCGCCGGTGGACGGCATGACCCAGAGCGCGGTCGAACTGCTCGGCCCGCAGGCGCGCCAGGAAGAACTGGCGCGCATGCTGGGCGGGGTGGAAGTCAGCAAGGAGGCCCGCGCGGCGGCACGCAAGCTGCTGCAGAGCGCCTGAGCCGCCGGGCGCTGTCTCGGCCGCCATCGGGGTTGCCCAGGCAGCCGATGGCGGCAAACGCACAAGGCGGCCGAAGCCGCCTTGTCGTTACCGCACTACCACCGGCTTGCCGTCAGCGCGGACGCTTCTTGCGCACGTACAGCACCAGCGAGTGCTCTTCCAGCTCATAGCCATGCTGGGCGGCGATCTGCCGCTGCAAGGCCTCGATCTCTTCGCTCTCGAACTCGATCACGTGACCTGTATCCACGTCGACCATATGGTCGTGATGGCCGCCACGATCCAGCTCATAGACCGCCTGACCGCCTTCGAAATTGTGCTTCAGCACCAGACCGGCGGCCTCGAACTGGGTCAGCACCCGATACACCGTGGCCAGACCGATTTCGTCGCCATGGTCGAGCAGCTGCCGGTAGATGTCTTCTGCGCTGAGGTGGTGCTGGTTGCTCTTCTGCTCGAGCAACTCCAGGATCCGCATCCGCGGGTGGGTCACCTTGAGCCCGACTTTGCGCAGGTCGTGGGTTTCCATATGTTCTCCGTTCATTGGCGATTTAGCGCCAGCTGCCATCAAACGGGTCGCGGCGACCGGCGGGAGTGTATCATCGGCGTGATTTCCTCAGCACTTAATCCCCGATGCGTAATCTCCTGCTGGTCGCCGCCGTTGCTCTTTCCACCGCTGGCTGCGGCATCATCTACAAGCAGCCGATCTACCAGGGCAATCTGATCAAACAGAATGCCGTGGAGCAACTGCAGGTAGGCCAGAGCAAGCAGCAGGTCAGCGCGTTGCTGGGTACCCCCTCGATCCCCGATCCATTCCATTCGCAGCGCTGGGACTACACCTCCACCCAGCGCGTGGACCGTCTGGCGCGCACCGAGATCAAGAACTTCACCGTGTTCTTCGAGAACGAGCAGGTCGTTCGCTGGGAAGGCGATTATTTCCCGTCGCAGGACGAGCAGCTGGCCAAGTCGGCACCCAAGCAGTTCGGTCGCAATCTGGCCCGCGACAAGAAAAAGCAGCGCGGCCGTTGATGCGCTCGGTCGCGCACTGCGCGATCGCCTGAGTGTCGCCGCACCAGAAAACGCATCCGTTTGAACGGATGCGTTTTTTATTTGCCTGGTCGCAGAGACGTGTTCGGTCAGGAACTGCAGCGCTGATCTGGATATCGACATCCGCGGTTTTCTGTCAGCCGTCTTGCGGCGACATGCGCCTGTTCAAGCTACCGGCTGCGCTCGCTTATCCAGATCGCTCAACAGAAGAGCTCGCTGTTGCGCACAGCGCACATGCATCGCAGTGCCGGCCAACAGCTATCCGTTGGGACCGGCCTTTTTGCTCGGTCCGGCACGGCGACGCCGCGCCTCCTTCGGATCCAGCAGCAGCGGCCTGAGCAATTCGACCCGGTCGCCGTCATGCAGCACCTGATCCGCGCGTGCGATGAGCCCATGGATCGCCTGCGCGGCAGGCGGTCGATCCGGTGCCAGACCGGAGGCGGCAATCGCCTCGGCCACGGTAGCGCCCTCGGCCAGCTCCAGCGATACCGAACTGCAGCGGTCCGGCCAGGCCAGCACGACGTCGATCCGCATGCTCAGACGTCGCCGCGATCGGCGACCCGCACGAAATCGTTGACCATGCGGTCGGCCAGGCCTTGAAAGCCCAGCGCCAGCGCCGGACCCAACAGCCGCGAGCTGGTTTCCACGTCCAGGGTCAGGCTGACCTTGCAGGCGTTCTCGCCCAGCGACTGAAACTCCCACAGGCCTTCCAGGCGCTTGAACGGCCCGTCGCGCAGATGCATGACGATGCGCTGCGGACGTTCGAGCACGTTTTCGGTGGTGAACCAGGTGCGGAACGACCCCAACCCCAGATCCAGCCGCGCCACGATATGCGCCTGGTCCTGTTCAAGCACCTGCGCAGCATCACACCAGCCGAAACGGCGCGGATAGGCGGCAACATCATTGACCAGATCGAACATGCGGGTGGCGCTGTGTTCGACCAGGGCGCTGCGACGGATGGTAGGCATTCGCTAACTTGTGAAAGACAGAAGATCGTTTGATGACGCCGAATCGGCGACAATGGCGGCATGAGCAAGAAACCAGCCAAGGATAAAGCAAACGGCGCGACGGCCACGAAAACCATCGCGCTGAACAAGCGTGCGCGCCATGAATACCACCTGGAAGAGCGCTACGAAGCCGGCCTGGCCCTGCAGGGCTGGGAGGTCAAGGCGATCCGCGCCGGCCGCGCCAACATCATCGACGGCTACGCCTATGTGCGCTCCGGCGAGATCTTCCTGATCGGCGCGCAGATCACCCCGCTGATCCAGGCCTCCAGCCACACCGTGCCGGTGGAACGCCGCGATCGCAAGCTGCTGCTGCACCGCCGGGAAATCGACAAGGTGCTGAGCAGCGTCGAACGCGACGGCTACACCCTGGTGCCGACAGCGCTGTACTGGAGCAACAACAAGGTCAAGCTGGAAATCGCGCTGGCCAAGGGCAAGCAGAACCACGACAAGCGCGACGCCGCCAAGGACCGTGACTGGCAACGCGACAAGCAGCGCGTGATGCGGCGGCATAACCGGGATGCGTGAGTAGCCGGGATTGGGGATTCGGCGTTGGGGATTGGTAAAGGCAAAGCCATTCGCAGCCGGCGTTTGCATGGCTCTCGGCCCCGGCGAGCAACGCGGCGCGTAGAACCCATGCTCTTGCGAATCCCCAATTCCTAATCCCGAATCACGTCGCTCCAAGCATCCGCATCAAATTCGGCACTCCCCTGCCCTGCACATAGCGATCGCGTTGCAGGTCGGTGCTGGTGTCCAGCATCAGCTGCTTGACCCGATCCGGGAAGCCGATGAACTCGCGGCGGGCGGAGAGGAAGCCGGCCAGCACGCCGGAGACGTGCGGTGCGGCCATGCTGGTGCCGCTCATCTCCACCATCAGGCTGGCCGGATCTTTCGGGTCGAAATCGTAATAGGCCGATAGGATCTTTTCGCCCGGCGCCACGACATCCGGCTTGCCGCGTCCATCGGCGGTCGGCCCGCGCGACGAAAAATACGACACGCCGTAATTGTGCGGGCTGCTCTTGTGCACCGAGCCGACCACGATGGCGTCTTCCAGATTGCCCGGGTCGCTGATCGACAGATCCATGTTGGCCGGATACGCATCGCCATCGTTGCGCATCAACCAGGCCAGACCTTCGTTGCCGGCGGCCACCACCACCAGCACGCCTTGCCGCCATAGCCGCCGCAACTCGTTGCACAGCGGCGTAAAACCGCAGCCGTAGCTCTCCGGATCGAAGTAACCGCCCAGGCTCAGATTGACGCCGTGGATGACCAGCTCGCCGGCGCGCTCGTTGATCGCTGCCACCTGCTGCACCGCCTTGATCATCCACGAATCACGGCCGTTACCGGCATCGTCCAGCACCTTGAACCCGTACAGCTGGGTGTCCGGCGCCATGCCGGCAAACTCCAGCGGTTTGCCCGGGTTGCCCTGCGCGTCGGGAATCACCGCGCGGCTATGGCCGGCGATGATCCCGGCGATATGCGTGCCGTGCCCGTGACGATCCAGCCGAGCGAAGGCATCGCCGTCGGCGCGCGTCAATCGCCTGGCTGCACCCCGCCGCGTGCAATCCCATTGCGCGACCACCGTGTCGCGCTCCCCCTTTACGAAGAAATGCGGGTGACTGGCTGCGATACCGGTGTCCAGCACCGCCCAGCCGATCTGTTGCCCGCGCGCGCGATACGCGGTGCGCGCCGCATCGGCATGCAGGACGTTGCCGGACACGTTGATCAACGCGCGCTTGCCGGCATCGCGCCACACGCGCCGGAATCCCAGCGCGCGGTAGCGGTCCTGCAGCGATTCGATCTCGAACCGCGTCAGCCGCGCCGACACGAACCGCTGCAAGCCATCTTCCAGCTCGATCGCCTCGTCCAGCGCATCGCCGCTCAAGCCGGTGGTCGCTGCAGCCGTCTGGCGCAACTGCGCCAACAGCAGCGCACGCGTGGCGGCCGGGTCGTCGCCCAGCAACCGGCGATCCAGCTCGATCAGCACTTCGTGCCGGTACTCGGCGCCATGTGCTTCCAGCTGCTCGCTGAGATCCTTGATCAGCACCGCATTGGAGACCGGTTGGTCGAAGCCGACGCCCACCGCTTCGCGCACCGCCGCGCGCACCTGCGGAATCGACAGATAGCCCGAACCCGAATGCGCGTTGTGCTGCCAGTCCGGATTCAAGCGCGCGCCCGCGAGGTTTTCGAAGCGCCCCTTGGCATTGGCGATGTCGTCGCCGAGATCCGGATCCAGCGCGATCGGGTCGCGCGTGTCGGCCACGTTGATCCAGCGCCGCACGCACGCGGGAAAGGGCAGCTTGCGCGTGCCGGTCCAGCGCTTGAACATGCTGCGCACCTGCGGCAGGCCCAAGGGCGAGCCCAGGGTCAGGAACAGGCTGACCTCGCACTCGGCCGCCTGGAGCTGACGCAACACGTCAAAGGCGATCATCGATCCCTGGCTGTGCGCCACCACCACAAACGGCCCGCCACCCGAGCGCAACCGCTGCGTCAGGCTCTCGCGCATCAGCGCCGCACGCTCGGGCACGAAGAACAAATCGTGCACGTCCTGCAGCAGCGCGGCGGAGATCAGCCGCAGCAGCACGCGGTTGATCGCATCGATCGGACCTTTGGCCTGCACCTGGCCCGCCGCCGGCATCGCGGGCGCGGCATCCAGTTCGTCCAGCAAGCGGTGCAGATCGACACGCTCTTGCTCGCTCTGCGCCAAGGCATCGGCGAGCAGATGCAGATCCTGCTCGCCTGGCACCAGCCCAAGCGTGCTCAAGGCGCGCTGCACGCTCTGATTGAGCGCCGGGCCGACATCGCGTGCGTCGCAGTTACCGGGTTCGGCAACCGGATAGCGCTCGCGATTGACCCAGTACGCCAGGCGCGTGCGCTCGCCCATCGGCCGCCCGAACAAGGCCTTGTCCCACTGACAGCGCAACACCTCGGCCGGCGGCTTGTTGCCGATGCCATGGATGTAGATCACGGTGCGCGCCTTGCCCTGCACGCGCGTCAGTACGGTGTCCTGCGCTTGCTGCTGCGCAGCCTTGGCTGCGCGTCGAGGCCTGGGGGCGTCGACGCCCGATGCGCGTTTGCGGGGCGTGCTGCTTGCCTGCCGCGGACCTGGGGGCTTGCCTGTCGCCATCGCTTCGCTCCTTGATTACCAGACTTTTCCGTCCGATAGGACTGAAGCCACTGTAAGCGCTGCACGTCTCACCACTTGTGACAGGGCGCTCCGATCCCTACACTGACCAGGTCAGCGTTTTGATGCTTTCCCCGGGGGTGCACTGGTTTCGACGGGGGTCGCGAAGTCGCTTGGCGCATGCCGAGGGGGCAGCTTTCCTCGTTAATCCAGCAGCAAACTTTTAGTTGCCAACGATGACAACTACGGTTCGGACTTCGCTATCGCCGCTTAATTGGCTTTAGTTGTAGTTCTACAGCCGCCTAAGGCGAACCCCCGAACCTACTTGTGCCCGTGCTCGTAGGTGTAGGGTCATTATCACGGAACCATCGGTAGTGGCTGCCTGTCAGCTACCGGTTAGATAAAGCAGGCTAGTTTCCAGGTGCGCTTTGCCAACCGTGCTGCCTGGGAATGAGATCCAACGGAGGGCTAAGCATGTAGTGCTGGGGATGGAGTGCTTCCGGACGGCGGTTCGATTCCGCCCACCTCCACCAAATAACGGTCCTAAGACGACCGACTAAGGCCGGGACTCCTCGATGCAGAGGGCTTCCGGCCTTTTTCATGGGCGATACCCTGCCGTGGTGACGCATGATCGGCAGCGACATCGCGCTGACAGAATGTCGCATCGCGTCTCGCCCGACAGCCCCTGCATCGCAGACGTCGGCGGGCTTACCTGCTGAGTCAATTAGTGACGTGGGCGGTCTGTTCGGTGCATTCGGTGGATGCGGTTGCGACGACGCTGTCCGCGTCATGCGCCGGCACTGCATCGCCACGCAGTTGATCGAATAGCGCGAGCAGTTCGGTGGCTTCCTGCTGCAGCAGGGCCAGGGCACTTTTGTTGGGCTCTTGCATGTCGCTTCCGTCCAAGACGCTCCCCAGCGTTGCTCAGGGCTGGAAGCAAACCGTATGCCAGCTGGTGCGGTGCCGGCGTGGTCGATGCGACCGGGCACGCATGCCGCTCACGCGGACTCGAGCTGCCGCTGCGCTTCGGCATGCATCGCTTCCAGCGTCACCATGCCGGCAACCCGGGCGGCGGCCATGGCGCTGCGGTGGTCGGGAAACGTGGCCGACAGGGCGCTGCCCGCCAGGTCGCCGGCGCTGCCGGCCCCAATCTGGGCGATCTGCCAGTCGGCGACCCAGCCGCGGCTGGGGCCATCGCCCCGGGCAGCGCGACAGGTCAATCGATAGCTACCAAGGAAAATGACCACTCTGTTGCCCGGCTCGGTGACGAGCATGAAGGATACCGTCGTGCCGGCGCCGGAGCGACCTCAAGCCCGTCCCGCAGCTGACTGACAAGCGAAGTGGAGCATGGGCACGCGACTTGCATCAGCCTCAACCAGACAATCGATGTCAGGGGAACACGGTGTTAACCAGGAACGCAAAACGTCACGCCGCCGGCGCCTTGTTGCTTGGCGGGGTGATCTTCGTCCTGATCGGGGTGGGCGGTTATTTCACCACGCAGCGCTCGCTGGCCGATGCCGGCTGGGTGACGCATACGCAGGAAGTGATCGCCAGCATCGACGAGATCCAGGCCGGGATGCTGTCGGCAGAGTCGTCGGTGCGTGGCTATGTCCTGACCGACAATGAAGCGTTTCTCGGGGTGTACGCCGATGCGATCGGGCGGCTTCCAGAGCGCATCGTGCGGCTGGATGCCCTGGTGCAGGACAACCCGGTGCAGCGGCGCAACGTCGTGGCGCTCGGACGCCTGGTGGACATGCGCCTGGTCCAGATCAATGACCTGTTGCACAGCTATCGCAAGCAGGGCCTGGATGGCGCGCGCGCCTCGATCGCACGCGGCGTGTTCCAGACCTCGTCGTCGCTGCGCCGCCAGGTGCAGACCATGACGGAACTGGAGCGCCAGCAACTGGTGAAGCGTACCGACACCAATGCGCGCAGCGCGCAGTGGGTGCTGTGGGTGACGGTGGTCGGGATTTTCAGCGGCTTGCTGGTGATGTTGCTGGCCTACCGGTTGCTGTCGCGCGAACTGGAACGACGCGTGCTCGCCGAAGACGCGGCCAGCACGACCAGCGAACGCCTGATCGAATCGTTCGCCACGCTCGAACGCACGTCGGCCGGGCTGGAGGCGCTGGCACGTTACTCGGGCCTGCTGCAGAACTGCCGCAATGCCGAGGAAGCGCTGGAAATCACCGCCCGCACGATCGCTCCGCTGATCCCGGGCGCGGCCGGCGCGGTCTATTTGCTGCGCGCCTCGCGCGATCGTGCCGAACAGGTGGTGGCCTGGGGCACGATGGCCGACGACGACAGCGCCAGCATCGCGCCGGACACGTGCTGGGCCTTGCGCCGCGACCGCACGCATGTGGTGGAAGACGCCAGCCAGGGCATGCTCTGCCAACACGTCGGCGCCAATCTTCCGGCGCATGCGAGCACCGCCTGCATCCCGCTATCGGCTCAGGGCACGCAACTGGGGATGCTGGCGCTACGCAGCGAGGATCCGCGCGATCTGGCCTCGTTGACCGTGGCCGAGGCCGCAGCCGAACAACTGTCGCTGGCGCTGCACAACCTGCGCCTGCGCGAGACGCTGCGCCAGCAATCCATTCGCGATCCGTTGACCGGTCTGTACAACCGCCGTTATCTCGAAGAAGCGCTCAATCACGAACTGGCGCGCTGCACGCGGCGGGCCCTCCCCTTGTCGGTGCTGATGCTGGACGTGGACCACTTCAAGCAGTTCAACGATCTGCACGGCCACAGCGGCGGCGACCGCGTGCTGGCGGCGATCGGCGAATTCCTGCTGGCGCAGACGCGCGGCGAAGACATCTGCTGCCGCTATGGCGGCGAGGAGTTGACGATCATCCTGCCGGAAGTGGATCTGGCGACCGCCTGCAGGATGGCCGAGAAGCTGCGTGCCGGCATCGAAACGCTGCAGGTGATGGCCGATGGCGTGTCGTTGCCGAAGGTCAGCGCCTCCTTCGGTGCGGCCAGCTTTCCCCAACATGCGGGCAATATGGCGCAGTTGCTGCGTCGCGCGGACGAGGCGCTGTACCGCGCCAAGCAGGCCGGACGCAATCAGGTAGTGAGTGCGGGCACCGCAGCCGCAGGCTGAGACATGCCGTTATCAGATTGGACCTGCGTCTGCGGGCATACCGACGCGCCACGCGCGCCCGCAATGCAGGCATTGCACTGACCGCGCACAGCGGGCATCAAGCGCAACTGCGCCCATGCGCATCGGTTGGAATCAGGCCGGCACCCGCCAGCATGTTGTCGACGCGGGTCCGCACATAGGCCGCGTCCTCGGCCGCGGCACTGCTGAGCACGGCCTGGGCACGCGCCTGAAAATCGAGATAGTCGAAATCCGCGTCTTCATCGGCCGATAGCTGCGGCAGTTCGTCCTGCAGCGCGTCCAGGCGCATGTCGAGTTCTTCGCGTGTGGGCATGGCAGACTCCGACGGCAAAGACGCTACGGTTGCGGCACGGCCGTCAAGGATGTGCGAAGCCCGACCCGGCAACGCTTCATTTTCCGACCCGCTGCCGCGGCGCGTGCACGCTCAACTTTCGCAAGGCTCCGCCGATAATGATGCCGACTCCTATAGAACCTTCCCTGTGATCCTCCACCTGCGGCGGGATTTCCGTCTCGGCATCGTCAAGATGCTGGGGCCGATCACCGCGCTGTTGCTTTGCCTCTATGCGGTGTACCTGGCCATTACCGGTCAGGCGCTGGCCTGCCTGATCACCGCATCGCTCGGTGTGCTTGCGATATGGCGTGGCTGGAAGATGCGCGATGCAGAGCGCACCGGCGCTGGCGGCGTGTGGCTGGCCTCGATCAATGTGGGCGGCTGTCTGGTGGCCTGCTGGACCGGCGGCGATGGCGCCCTGCCCTGGCTGTTTCCAGTGCTGGCCACCAATTACTTCCTGTGCGGCCCGCAACGCGCCGTGCTGCTGAGCCTGCCGCTGCTGGCGGCGCTGCTGCTGTTGCCGGGCCTGATCGTCAGCCCCGGCCAGGGCGTGTCGACGGTCGTGGTGACGCTGGTGACGCTGGCGGTGGGGTACGCGTTTTCGCTGCGCATGCAGGACGACCGCGTGCATCTGGAAGAGCTGGCCTCGCTGGATGCGCTGACCGGCCTGCCCAACCGACGCATGCTCGAGCGTGCGCTCACCCATCAGATCGACCGACGCCAGCCGAATGAACGGCTCAACAGCCTGATCATTCTGGATCTGGACCATTTCAAGGAGGTCAATGATCTCTACGGGCACGCCGCAGGCGACGCTGCGTTGTCGGATCTGGCCACCATCCTGCGCTTCGAAGTGCGCGAGCCACACCAGGTGTTCCGCTTCGGCGGCGAAGAATTCGTGGTGCTGTTGCGTGCCGGCTCCCTGCAGGAACTGGAAGCGGCCACCGAGCGCCTGCGCAAGGTGATCCGCAACGGGCTGCGTGGCCCCGGCGGGCGGATCACGGTGTCGCTGGGCGCGGCCCGCCATGACGGCGAAACGCATTGGCAGGACTGGTTTTCGCGTGCCGATGCAGCGCTGTATCTGGCCAAGAACGGCGGCCGCGACAGCGTGCGGGTGGCCGACTGAGCGCAGCCCTTGTGTGATCAGCCGGTCGGCAGGCATGCCGACGGTCGCCCGGAATCCAGCCGCCGTATCGGCCGACGAGGCGTTGGCGCAGCCGGGTGCCTGCAGGGCAACCTGACGGTCGCCCTGCAGGCCTGCCTCACCGATTGAGCACGGCCACCGGTGCCGCAGGTGCTTCGCCCTGCTTCCAGCCGCCCAGCGCCTTGTACACACCGACCACGCCGACATTCACCGCGGCCTCGGCCTGCGCCAACGCATCGTCGGCGGCCAGCTGGGTGCGTTGCGCGTCCAGCAGGGTCAGGAAGTCTTCCGAGCCCTCGCGGTAGCGGATCTGCGCCAGTTGTTCGGCACGCCGCGCCGCATTGGCCTGCTCCACCACGATCGCCAGGCGCGCCTGCTGGCGGCCGTAGCCGATCAAGGCGTTCTCGGTGTCTTCCAGCGCCAGCAACACGGTCTGCTGGTATTGCGCCAAGGCACCGTCGGCCTGCGCCTTGCTGGCACGCAGGCGTGCACGCACGGTGCCGAAGTCGAATGCCGCCCAGCTGATCGACGGGGTGATCGACCAGGCCTTGCCGCTGCCCTCGGTCAGCCTGGCCGCGTCGCCGGACAGGAAGCCGACAAAGCCGCTGACGCTGATGCGCGGGAACAGATCCGCGGTGGCCACGCCGACCTGCGCGGTGGCCGCTGCCAGGCGACGTTCGGCGCTGCGCACGTCCGGGCGCTGACGCAACAAGCCGGCGGTATCGCCCAGCGGTAATGCACGTGCGAACGCGGGCGTGGTGCGCGCTACCAGGGTGGCGTCCAGGGCATTGGGCGGCTGGCCGAGCAGCACCGCCATGCGATGGCGGTACTGCGCCTCGGCGGTTTCCAGCAACGGAATGTCCGCCTCGATCGCCTTCAGGCGCGCCAGGCTGCTCTGCACATCCAGTTCGCTGCCGGCGCCCAGGTCCCAACGCGTCTGCGTCAGCCGCTGGGTGTCGTGCAGGTTGGTCAGCGTGCGCTTGGACACCTCCAGCTGCTTTTGCGTGCCGCGCAACTCGAAGTAGTTGCGCGCCACTTCGGCAGCGACGGTGACCTGCACGTCGAGCAGGCCGGCCTGCTCGGCTTCCAGATCCGCACGCGCCGCTTCCGAGGCGCGCCGCTGACGGCCGAACAGATCCAGCTCCCAGGCCGCATCCAGGCCCAGGGTGGTCTGCTCGGTGAGGAAGCGCTGGTTGCCGGCAACCACCTGCTGTTGTTCGCGTCGATCGAAGCTACCCTGCGCGGTGATGTGCGGGGCCTGGTCGAGGCGACGCTCGACGAACACCGCGCGTGCCTGCTTGACGCGCGACACGGCGATGCGCAGATCGTGGTTGGCGAACAAGGCATCGCGCACCAGTTGTTCCAGCACCGGGTCGTCGAACTGCGACCACCAGTTACCGACCGGCGATTCGCCGCTGAAGGCCGCATCCTGCGCGCCCTGCAAGGTCACCGCGGCCGGCGGGTCGGGCCGGTAATCCGGCCCCACCGCGCAGCCGCTGAGCACCAGCGCGGCCAGTGCCACGCTCAGAAAGGTTCTTACCATGGCAACACTTCTCCCAGATGCGTAAAGCTGCCGGTGGCGCCGTGCGCGTCGAGCAATGCCATCTGCACGCTGCTGTGCGCGCCCTGCTCCACCTCGATCTCGCCGCCGCCACCGTTCATGTCGGTTTTGACGTAGCCCGGATGCACGGTGTTGACCTTGATGGCGGTGTCGCGCAGCTCATGGGCCAGGTGCACCGTCCAGCTGTTGACCGCGCTCTTGGAGGCGTCGTAGGCGGGAATCTTGAAGTCGTAGATCGGCGAACCGGGCTGGGTATGCAGGGTTAGCGAGCCGAGCATGCTGGACACATTGACGATGCGCCCAGCCAGCGAGCGACGCAGCAGCGGCAGGAACGCCTTGGTGACGCTGACGACCGCGAACAGGTTGGTGTCGAAGGTGCGCTTCCACACCTCCAGGCTCTGCTGCGACGGCGTGCGCTGCATGTCCTCGATCATGATGCCGGCGTTGTTGATCAGGATGTCCAGGTGGCCATGGCGCTGCTCCACCGTGCCGACTGCCGCGGCGATGCTGATGTCGTCGTTGACGTCGAGCTGGATGGCTTCCACCGGCAGGCCTTCGGCCTGCAGCTTGAGTGCGGCGGCGACGGCATCGTCGCGCTTGCGCCCGGCCAGCAGCGTATGCACGCCGGCCTGGGCCAGTTGCCGAACGGTTTCCAGGCCGATGCCGCGGGTGGCGCCGGTGACCAATGCGATCTTGTGGTTGCTCATTTCAATGTCCTTGTACTGCGAATGGGGATTGGGGACGACGCACTCACGCCTTGACGTGATCGTGCGCAACGGTGGCCGGTGCAGCGGGTTCGCGACGGGTGACCCACTTGCGCAGTGCCACGTAGAACACCGGGGTCAGGAACAGGCCGAACAAGGTCACACCGAGCATGCCGGCGAACACGGTGATGCCGGTGACCGAGCGCACTTCGGCGCCGGCGCCATGCCCGAACACCAGCGGCACGGTGCCGGCGATGAAGGCGATGGAGGTCATCACGATCGGACGCAGACGCAGGCGGCAGGCTTCGAGCGCGGCCTCAACGATGCCCTTGCCGTGCATTTCGAGTTCGCGGGCGAACTCCACGATCAGGATCGCGTTCTTGCACGCGAGGCCCATCAGCACCACCAACCCCACCTGCACGAACACGTTGTTGTCGCCGCCGGTGAGCCACACACCAAACAAGGCCGACAGCAAGGTCATCGGCACGATCAGGATCACCGCCAGCGGCAGCGTCCAGCTCTCGTACAACGCGGCCAGCACCAGGAATGCCAGCAACACCGCCATCGGGAACACGATCAACGCCGAGTTGCCCTGGGTGGACTGCTGATAGCTCAGATCGGTCCACTCGATGTTCATGCCGTTGGGCAACACCTTCGGCGCCATGCCGGCCAGCGTCTGCATCGCCTGGGCGGAGGAGAGCACGCGCGGGTCCGCTTCACCGATCAGGTCGGCCGCCGGGTAGCCGTTGTAGCGGATCACCGGATCCGGGCCGTAGGTCTGGCCCAGCGTGACCATGCTGCCGATCGGCACCATCTGCCCGCGATCGTTGCGGGTGCGCAGGTTGGCGATGTCTTCGACGCTGTCGCGGAACTGTCCGTCGGCCTGGGCGATCACCTGATAGGTGCGACCGAAGCGATTGAAGTCGTTGATGTAGGACGAACCCAGATAGGTCTGCAAGGTGTCGAACAGGTTGGTCAGCGGCACGCCCTGCGCCTTGGCCTTGTCGCGATCGACCTTGGCATCGAGCTGCGGCACATTGGCCTGATACGTGCCGATCGGGAACTGCATGCCCGGCGTCTGCGAGATCGCACCGGACATCGCATTGACCGCACTCTGCAACTGGCCATAGCCCAGACCGGCGCGGTCCTGGATGTACAGCGAGTAGCCCGAGCCCTGCCCCAGGCCCAGGATCGGCGGCGGCATGAACGCAAACGCAAAACCCTGCTGGATCTGGCTGATGCGGGCGTTGATCTCCGCATTGATCTGCGCCGCAGTGCGGCTGCGCTGGCTGAACGGCTTGAGCGTCAGGAACACCGTGCCGGTATTGGGCGTGTTGGTGAACTGCAGCGGGTTTAGGCCCGGGAACGCAATCGCGTGGTCCACGCCTTCGGTCTGCAGCGCGATCTGGGTGATCTGACGGATCACTTCGTTGGTGCGTTCCAGCGAGGCGCCTTCCGGCAACTTGGTACCGGCAATCAGGTACAGCTTGTCCTGGGTCGGAATGAAGCCGCCCGGCACCACCTTGAACATGAAACCGGTGACCACCAGCAGCAGCACATACACCGCGAACACCGCGCCACGCTTGCCCAGGGTGCGCGAGACCGCGCCCTGGTACTTGTGCGAACTGCTGTTGAAGAAGCGATTGAACGGACGGAACAACCAGCCGAACAAGCGATCGATCAACCGCGACGGGCCATCCTTCGGTGCGTCATGCGGCTTGAGCAGCATGGCGGCCAGTGCCGGCGACAGGGTCAGCGAATTGATCGCCGAAATCACCGTGGAAATGGCGATGGTCACCGCGAACTGCTTGTAGAACTGGCCGGTCACGCCCGACAGGAACGCCATCGGCACGAACACCGCGCACAGTACCAGCGCGATGGCGATGATCGGCCCGGACACCTCGCGCATCGCCTGATGCGCAGCAGCCAATGGGGCCAGCCCTTCTTCGATGTTGCGCTCGACGTTTTCCACCACCACGATCGCATCGTCGACCACGATGCCGATCGCCAGCACCAGGCCGAACAGGCTCAGCGTGTTGATCGAAAAACCCAGCAGGTAGAGCGCGGCGAACGTACCGACCACCGACACCGGCACTGCCAGCAACGGAATGATCGAGGCGCGCCAGGTCTGCAGGAACAGGATCACCACCAGCACCACCAGCAGCACCGCTTCCAGCAGCGTGTGCACCACCGCGCTGATCGAGTCGCGCACGAACACGGTCGGGTCGTACGCAGCCGACCACGCCATGTCCTGCGGGAACTGCTTTTCCAGCTCCGCCATCTTGGCGCGCACCGCATCGGACAATTCGATCGCGTTGGCACCCGGCGACTGGAACACGCCCATGCCCACCGCGTTCTTGTTGTCCAGCTGCGAGCGCAGGGTGTAGTTGCCCGCACCCAGTTCCAGACGCGCCACATCCGACAGGCGCACGATCTCGCCGCTGTTGCCGCTGCGGATCACGATGTTGCCGAACTCTTCTTCGGTGGTCAGGCGGCCCTGCGCATTGATCGACAGCAGGAAGTCGCTCTTGTTGGGCATCGGCTCGGCACCGAGCTGGCCGGCAGAAACCTGCACGTTCTGCTCGCGGATGGCCGCCACAACGTCGCTGGCGGTCAGCCCGCGCGCGGCGACCTTGTCCGGATCCAGCCAGATGCGCATGGCGTAATCGCCGGCACCGAAGATCTGGATCTGGCCCACGCCCGGCAGGCGCGACAGTTCGTCCTTGACCTTCAAGGTGGCGTAGTTGCTCAGGTACAGCGAGTCGTACTTGCCCTTGGGCGAGGTCAGATGCACGACCATGGTCAGCGTCGGCGACTGCTTCTGCGTGGTCACGCCCTGGCGCCGTACGTCCTCGGGCAGACGCGCCTGCGCCTGACTGACGCGGTTCTGCACCTGCACCTGCGCCTGGTCCGGATCGGTGCCCGGCTTGAAGGTCACGGTGACCACCAGCACGCCATCGGAGCCGGCGACCGACTTCATGTACATCATGTCTTCCACGCCGTTGATGGCTTCCTCAAGCGGCGTGGCGACGGTCTCGGCGATGACCTTGGGGTTGGCGCCCGGATACACCGCACGCACCTGCACGCTCGGCGGTACCACTTCCGGGTACTCGCTGATGGGCAGCAGCGGCATGGCGATCAGGCCGGCAGCGAAGATGATGATCGACAGCACCGCGGCAAAGATCGGCCGGTCGATGAAAAAACGGGAAAAGTCCATTGGGGTGGTCCTGAAAGAGGTTGCCGCCGGGTGGCGGCGCGGCACAGCGGCCCCGGACCGGCCTTGTTTCAAGGCCGGTGGTCACGGGTGCGATGCAGCGATGAATCAGTTCGAGGCGGTGCGCTTGTCCGGTGCGGTGGCCATGGCCACGGTCTTGGCATCGACCGGCATGCCGGGCATGAAGATCTTCTGCACGCCATCGACCACCACGCGGTCGCCGGCGACCAGTCCCTTGCGCACGATGCGCAGGCCGTCGGCACTGCGGCCCAGCTCGATGTCGCGCCGTTGCGCCTTGCCGTCCTTGTCGACCACGTACACGTACTTGCGGTCCTGATCGGTCAGCACGGCCTTTTCGTCGACCAGCATGGCCTTGAACTGGCCGCTGCCCAGCAACTGCACGTGTGCATACAGGCCCGGCGTGAACTGGCGCTGCGCGTTGTCCAGCACCGCGCGCACGCGGATGGTGCCGGTGCTGCGGGTCACCTGGTTATCCAGGAAATCCACACGCCCGGTGTGCGGGAAGCCCTGTTCGCCGACCAGGCCGATGCGCACCGGCAACTCGCCGCCGCGCGCATCCGGACGCTCGCCGTTGCGCGCCATCTGCGAATAACGCAGGAAGGTGCCTTCGTCGGCATCGAAGTACACGAACACCTTGTCCAGCGACACCAGCGTGGTCAGCACGCTGGCGCTGTCGCTGGCGGTGACCAGATTGCCGGCGGTGACCATCGCACGCCCGGCGCGGCCATCGATCGGCGCACGCACGCGGGTCCAGTCCAGGTTGAGCTTGGCGGTATCCAGCGCGGCCTGTGCGGCCAGCAGATCGGCGTCGGCCTGATCGGCGGCAGCGCGGCGCTGCTCCCAAGTCTCGGTCGAAATGGCCTGCTGGTCGGACAATTTGCGGGCGCGTGCCGCTTCGCTGCGGGCCAGCGTGGACTGCGTGCGTGCACGCACCAGCGCCGCGTTGGCGCGCGCGAATTCGGCACGGTAGCTGCGGTCGTCGATGCTGAAGAGCACATCGCCCTTCTTCACTTCGGCGCCTTCGACGTAGTTGACCTTGTCGATGTAGCCGGACACGCGCGGGCGCAGCTCGACGCTTTCCACCGGCTCGATGCGGCCGCTGAATTCGTCCCACTGGCTGATCTCCTTCAGCAACACCGGGGCGACGCTGACGCTGGGCGGCGGCGGCGCGCCGGTCTCGGCAGCCTTGCTGCCGCAACCGGCCAGCACAACCGCGAGTACGGCGCCCGTCAACACAGTACGCAAGGGAAAACGGAACGGGGTGGCGTTCGGGGTCATGGGGAAATCTCTCGGGTGGGGATGGGAAAATGCAGACCGGCGAGCCGGTCGGCCGATGGAGCGGCGTGCAGGCGACGGCTGACGGTCACGATGGCTTGCCCGGGCTGGCCAGGCCCGGCGATCAGCGAGACCGCCGCGCGGCCGACATCCACGGCGCGGATCCATTCCGGACACGCATCCTTGGCACGGCCCGGCGTACACACCGGCTGCTCGACCGACAGCAGGTGCACGCGGACGCCGAGCGGCTTGGCTTCCTCGTGCAGGACCTGGGCGAGCATGCGGGTGGCGGCAGCGGCGATCGAGGTATCGCCGTGCGCGGCCCAGGCGCGCAGCGCGCAGGGGCTACCCAGCAGCAGATAGCGGCCGCCGCCCTCGGCCTCGGCCAGCAGCGGCAGCAGATGCCGCGCGGCCGCCAGGTGCGGCAGCACGTCGCGCTCGATGCGGCGACGCAGCGCAGTGACCGGGCGGTCCAGCAGGCGGCCGGCCTTGAGCGGGCTGCCCACGCTGGCGATCACCGCCGCCAGCGGACGCGGGCGCTGGGCCAGCTCGCCGGCCAGCGCCTGCGCCGAAGCGTCGTCGGCGACCGAGCCCTGCAAGGTTTCCAGCAGCGGTGTATTGCCATGCTGCGCGCGCAGCGCGTCGAGCTTGGCGGCGTCGCGTCCAATCACCAGCACCGGCATCCGGGCATCGAGCAAGGCGGCGACGATACCGGCGCCGACATTGCCCGCGCCGCCAATGACGGCCGTCTCGGATTGGACCATCCCGGTCATGGGACTTTCACTCCCGACATCGGGACAATTCCGCGCTGCGCCAGACGCGCCGACAGTCCAGTCCGCTGTGTCGGCGCGCCGCCGGCCTGACGCCGGGGCGATGCCGAGAAAGTGCGCGAAACGCCGGCACGCGGGCCTCTCGCTGTGGAAACCACTGGATCGAAGGCACCTTCGATGGCGCTACGCGATGTCGACGACAAGCCGAAAACATTGCACAACCACATGGCCGTGCTCCTGCATGGAGGGGATGCCGCATAAGTTAGGCCCCAAACCAGCACTTGATTAGTCCGGATTTAGGGGAATAATCGTCCCGTAAGCGGTCTAATCCCTCCTGACCCCCGGAAGGCAGTCCCATGACTCACGATCTCAACGACACCCTGATCTTCGTCAAGGTGGTCGAACAAGGCAGCTTCATCGCCGCCGCCAACGCGCTTGGCCTGCCCAAGACCACCGTCAGCCGCAAGGTGCAGGAACTGGAAACCCGCCTGGGTGCCCGCCTGCTGCACCGGACCACGCGCCGCATCGGCCTGACCGAAGCCGGCTCGGTCTATCACGAACATTGCCAACGCATCGCACGCGAACTGGAAGAGGCCGAGAGCGCCGTCGGGCAATTGCAGTCTGGTCCGCGCGGCTGGCTGCGCTTCACCGTGCCCTACTCGCTGGGCATCACCTGGATCGCGCCGTTGCTGGGCGAGTTCCATGCGCAATACCCGGAAATCCAGCTGGACATGCATCTGGGCAACGAGAAGCTGGACCTGATCGGCGGCGAAGCCGATCTGGCACTGCGCGTCGGCGCGCTGCCCGATTCCAATCTGGTGGCGCGCAAGCTCGGCAGCCTGCGCACGCAGGTCTTCGCCAGCCCGTCCTACATCGAGCGCTATGGCGAGCCGCTGCATCCGGACGAGCTGCAGTTCCATCGCACGCTGGCGCTGCGCAAGAACCGCAACGTGCACAACAACCGCTTTTTCTGGTCGCTCAGCGACGGCAGCGATGTGCGCGATTTCCCGGTCAATCCGTTGATGGTGGCCAACGATCCGGCTGCGCTCAATGGCGCGGTGTTATGCGGCGAAGGCTTGCTGTTGACCGGCGATGTGATGGCCAAGCCGTTCGTGCAATCGGGTCTGGTGCGCCGGGTGCTCGCGGGTTGGACCGGGCCGGAGGTGGACTTCAACGCGGTGTTCGCCGGCGGCCGCCTGGTCTCGCCGAAAGTGCGCGCCTTCGTGGATTTCCTGGTGACGCGGATGAACTTCGACGCGGACTACATGATGGCGCAGTGCCCCGCGCGTCTGGCCGCGCAAAAGGCCGACAACGATGCAAAGATCGAGGTCGGCGCAGACGCGGAACTGCGTGCAGAAGGCAAGCGCATCCTGGAAAACGTCACGGCGTAGTTCGTACTCGAATAGTCGCCTAACGGAGCACCCTTCTCCCCTCGGGAGAAGGTGTCCGAATGGCGGATGAGGAGGCCTTGCCCGTACAAGCGAAAACTTCCCGGCTGCTACAAATCTCGAATCCCGAATCCCGAATCCCGAATCCCGAATTTCTGCAGCAGTGTCGAGTCCATCAAGCGCCGGCACTTTTGGTCGTGGCGAAGTCACCATACCGCTGTCGACCGATGCAATCTTGAAGCGACCGCGCGCGCGCGCTTTAGCGTGGTCTGGAGATCCGAAGCTGCGTTGGTCAATGCCTAGCGATAACGTCTAGCTGCAAGTCAAAAGATCAGTCGGTCGAGTGCGCGGTGCCCTCACCGCTTGCGGGACACGCCGTGAATCCGTCCGTGGAGGCTCCTCGGCGGCATCCATGCCGCCGAGGGTCCCGCAACCAGCAAGGACACCGCACCAGAGAGTTGGTCGGCTGCTTTTTTAAAGATTGTTGCTCGGCTTGCGATAGCAGATGCGACGTTTGTAGCTTGCGTGTTGAAAGTCCGTTTGTTGCTCGGTTTGCGATGGGAAAATGGCGAGAGGTTGATCGAACACTTAGTGCTCCGAGCAACCTACGGCTTGCCTTGCTTGCAACCACGCACACCGACCATCCCGACAGGTCCTTGCCCGCCCACCGTCGCGGGACCTTACGCGGCATGGATGCCGCGTAAGAGCCTACACGGACGTACTTGCGGCGTGTCCCGCGATGGTGGGCGGGCAAGGGCCCTGCAGAAAACCCTCAGATCGGCAGCTTTGCACCTGATGCGCCTGATCAGAAAATTCGCAGCGCAAAAAAAACAGGCCGCTTTCGCGGCCTGTCTTGCTTACCCATCGCGGCTCGTCGATCGACTCGCCACGATTCAGTGCGGCAAACTCAACGCATGCCCGTGTTGTTCCCGGCACCCTCCGAGCGCAGCGGGATCAGGCGGATTTCGACGCGGCGGTTCTGTGCGCGGCCGGCATCGGTGCTGTTGTCGGCGATCGGGTAACGCTTGCCGGCGCCCATGGTTTCCATGCGCTCACGCTGCACGCCTTGTGCGGTCAGATATTGCGCGACCGCGCCGGCGCGTTCTTCGGACAGACGCTGGTTGACCGCGTCGCTGCCGACGCTGTCGGTGTGACCGACCACTTCCACCATGGTCTGGTTGTACTCGCGCAGTGTGGACGCCACGCCATTGAGCGCGCTGTAGAACTGCGGCTTCAATGCAGACTTGCCGAAGTCGAAGGTGATGCCGTCGGGCAGGTTCAGGGTGATGTTGTCGCCCTGGCGCTGCACTTCGATGCCGGTGTTGGCGGTGCGCTCACGCAGTGCGCGCTCCTGACGATCCTGATACTGGCCAACCGCCGCGCCGCTGAGCGCGCCGATGCCGGCGCCGACCATCGCATGCTGGCGACGCTCGGTGGCGCTGTCGCCGGTCAGCAGACCAGCGGCCACGCCGATCGCTGTGCCAATCAGCGCATTGCGGCCGGTGCGGTTCTGCTGTTGGGTCTGCTCGCCGTACTGGTCGCGCTGCACATACGAGCCGCCGGTTGCGCAGGCGGACAACGCAATGGCGCTGGCCAGGGCAACGGCAAGGCTCTTTATGGCTGCTGGGGACATGGTGTTCTCCTGTGGCCGGACCATCCGGCACTCAATCGTGTCGGCGAGGATAAACAGGCCAACGCGACTGGCGCATGATGAAACCGACCTCCAATCGCGCGTAGCTAGTGCTGCATTCAGGAAACCGTTTTCTGCGTGGACAGCACCATGTATCCGCGTCACGTATTCGCTGATGTACGAAACAAGCGTCGCAGCACACGCATGCAACGCCGCAGCCTTGCACAAGAGAACACGCAGAAGCGAGCATCAGCTGACCACGCAATCAGGATGTCGCTCGCGCTTAGCCGCGCGTTTTTGCATACGCCGCCAGCGCCGCATCGCGGCCTTCGGCCAGGCCGATGATCGGCGTGCGCGGATACTTCGGTGCCAGACGCGCCAGCGACAACGGATGCAGCCACGGTGCGAAGCGCTCCTTCACCGCAAGCTTGCCGAGCTCAGGTACCCAGCGCGTGATGTAGGCGGCCTGCGGATCGAACTTTTCCGCCTGCGTGACCGGATTGAACACACGGAAATACGGCGCTGCATCGGCGCCGGTACCGGCCACCCATTGCCAACCCAGGGTGTTGTTGGCCAGGTCCGCATCCACCAGCGTGTCCCAGAACCAGCGCGCGCCTTCGATCCAGTGCACGCGCAGATGCTTGCACAACAGGCTCGCCACGATCATGCGCACGCGGTTGTGCATCCAGCCGGTGTGCCAGAGCTGGCGCATGCCGGCATCGACGATCGGAATGCCAGTGCGGCCCCGCTGCCAGGCCTGCAATGCGACCGGGTCTACCTTGGCCCAGTCAAAGCCTTCGAAACGCGGGTTGAGATTCTGGTTTGTGGTGTCGGGAAAATGGTGCAGCAGGTGATACGCAAAATCGCGCCAGCCCAGTTGGCGGATATAGCCGTCGATCTCGGCACCGTTGCGTGCATTGCGATTGGCTTCCAGCGTGCTGGCGATCCGCCACGGCGCAATCTCGCCGAAATGCAGATGCGGCGACAACTGCGAGGTGCCGACCCGGTCGGGCCGGTCGCGGTTTTCGCGATACCCGGACAGCGCGCCGTCGATGAAGATTTCCAGCATCTCGTACGCGCCGGCCTCGCCGGGCTGCCAGTGTTCCCAGAAGCCTCGGTCCCAGTCCAGCGCCGGCAGCAGCCCCAGCGTGTCCAGCGCAGCGCTCTTCAAGTGCGCAGGCAACGGCGGCAGGCTGCGCGGTGCCGGCACGGCAGCCGGCAATTGCAGCTGCGTAAGCGCATTGCGCCAGAACGGGGTGAACACCTTGTAGGGGCCGCCCTGCTGCGTCGTCAACTGCCATGGTTCGACCATCAGTGCGGAGTTGCAGCTCTGCACTTCGATCCCGCGCTCGCGCAGGCTGCGCTTGATCTGCGCATCGCGCGGCTGCGTGGCCGGCTCGTACTTGCGGTTCCAGTACACCGCCACCGCCTTGGTCTGCGCGATCACCTCATCCAGCACCTGCGCACTGTCACCGGCGCGCATCACCAGACCGCTGCCGAGCGCGCGCAGGGCCGCATCCAGCGCCGCAAGCGAGCGATGCCGCCAGCTCCGCGAGGCGGCGCCCGGCGTCCACTCGCCCTCTTCGTGCGGCGCATCGATATACAGCGGAATCGGCTGGTGCCCTGCATCCAGCGCAGCCTGCAAGGCCGGGTTGTCCTGCAGGCGCAGATCGCGACGGAACCAGACGATGGCGTAGGACATACAAGCTCGGCAGAGGCGATGAGGCGCGCAGCATAAGCCAGCAGATGCAAGGATGGCGCGATGCCGCAGCGACGGATTGTCGCCCGGCATCACGCAGGAGATTTATTCGAAACTGCCCACCGAATCGTGGGCCAGATTGTCGAACCGGGTGTATTCGCCGAAGAACTTGAGCTTGCACGACCCGGTCGGTCCACCGCGGTGCTTGCCGATGATGATCTCGGCCAGGCCCTTGTCCGGCGAATTTTCCTTGTTGTAGTAGTCGTCGCGATAGATGAACACGATCATGTCCGCGTCCTGCTCGATCGCGCCGGATTCGCGCAAGTCGGCCATCACCGGGCGCTTGTCGGTACGTGTTTCCAGCGAGCGGTTGAGCTGCGACAACGCAATCACCGGCACGTTGAGCTCCTTGGCAAGGCCCTTGAGCGAACGCGAGATTTCCGAAATTTCGGTCGCGCGGTTTTCGCTGTTACCCGGTACCGACATCAGCTGCAGGTAGTCGATGACGATCAGGCCCAGGTCGTGCTCGCGCTTGAGTCGGCGGCACTTGGAGCGCAGCACTTCCGGCGACACGCCCGGCGTGTCGTCGATGAAGATCTTGGTTTCCTTCAGCATCTTGATCGCGCCGGTCACGCGCGCCCAGTCCTCGTCTTCCAGTGCGCCGGTACGCAAGCGTTGCGCATTGATGCGGCCATTGGACGAGATCAGGCGCATCGCCAGCTGCGATGCCGACATTTCCATCGAGAATACCGCCACGCCCTTCTTGGATTTGATCGCGGCATATTCGGCGATATTCAGCGCGAACGTGGTCTTGCCCATCGCCGGACGCGCGGCCAGGATGATCAGGTCGGTCGGCTGCAGGCCGGAGGTCATCGCGTCGAAATCGTTGTAGCCGGTCGGCAGGCCGGTGATGTTGCCGCCGTTTTCGAAACGGCTGCGCAATTCCTCAAAGGCGTCCTTCAGCGCGCCCGGCATCGCCACGAAGTCGGTGCGCCCGCGCGCGCCGGCCTCGGCGATCTTGAACACCGCCTTTTCCGCCGACGACAGCAACTCCACGCTGTCGCGCCCCTCCGGTTGGAAGCCGTCGTTGACGATGGTGGTGCCCACTTCGATCAGCTGCCGCAACACCGCCTTGTCACGTACGATCTCCGCGTATGCGGCGATATTGGCTGCCGAAGGCGTGGTGCTGGCCAGCTCGATCAGGTACGCGCCATCGCCGACCTGCTCCAGCTTGCCCTGCGATTCGAACCACTCGCCCAGGGTCACCGCATCGAAGGGGCGGTCCTTCTCGTTCAGTTCGCGAATCGCACGGTAGATCAGCCGGTGATCGCGGCGGTAAAAGTCGTTTTCGGTCAGCTGGTCATTGACCCGGTCGAACGCATCCGGCGCCAGCATCAACCCGCCGAGCACGGCCTGCTCGGCCTCGACCGAATGCGGCGGTACCCGCAACTGGTCAAGTCGCGGCTCGGGACGATCGTAATCGTCGTCGTCGCGATCGCGATTGCGCTTGGAACGGAAACCAGGACGAGCGGACATGGACAAACAGACCTGACGCGAGGGAGACGAGGGCAGGAAGCATAGTCATCGGCGGCGCCGACGACCATGCACAACTCTGTGGATAACTGGTGGACAGCCGGTGCATCACCGTTCTACGCGGCGGCTGTCGCAACCGCCGAGACGCTTGCTGCGCCGGGGTTTGCACCGCGTCACCGGTGCCGGTTGGCGGCTGTCTCCAGGCCCAACGCCGCTGTGGTCAACTCAACGCTTGGACTGTTCGACCAGGCCCAGGAAGGCGTCGACGAAGCCCTGCAGGAACTTGCGGCTGTCGGCGTTGGCGACCTGGTCGTCGGCGCCGAACAGGCCGTCCTTGTACTGCAGGAAGACTTCCGGCTGGCCAAGCACCCGCATGTCCAGATACGACAGCACATTACGCAGGTGCTGCTGCGCTGTGGCGGTGCCGATCGCCCCGACCGAGATGCCGACCACGGCGGCCGGCTTGCCCGCAAACGCGCTGTCGCCGTAGGGGCGCGAGCCGGTATCGAGGGCGTTCTTGAGCACGCCGGGAATCGAGCGGTTGTACTCCGGGGTGACGAACAGCACCGCGTCAGCCGACCGGATCTGTTGCTTCAGCCGCGTGCCCTCAGCCGGGTAATCGCCATCATGGTCCTGGTTGTACAGCGGGATGTCGCCGATCTCCACATACTCGAACACGGCCTTGTCGCCGGCCAGATGCTCCAGCGCATGCGCCAGTTGGCGGTTGTAGGACGCGGCACGCAGGCTGCCGACCAGCACGGCGATGGTGATCTTGCTCATGGGGAACGCTCCATTGGGGGAATCAGCGCCCGACTCTAGTGAGCCTGGCGCTCAGACCCGGTGAAGCGCGCCTGCCTCAGCGGCCGATCGCGGCGCGTTGGGCGCGCCAATGCACCTGCCAGGCCTGGAACATCAGCACCGTCCACAGGTGCGTATGCCATTTGCGCTCGCCGCCGTTGAAGTCCCGCCACAGCCCGGCCACGGTGTCGGCGGCGAACACGCCGTCGCGCTCGAGCGTGGCGTGCGCCAGCAGATCGTCGGCCCAGCCGTGCAGGTCGCCACGCAGCCAGGCACTGACCGGCGCGCCGAACCCGCGCTTGCCGCGGTAGACCATCGGGTCGGGCAGATAGCGGCACAGCACGCGCTTGAGCAGGTACTTGCTGACCCCGTCGCGGTACTTCAGCGACAGCGGCAGCGACCAGGCGAACTCGGCCACCCGCCAGTCCAGCAACGGTGCGCGCGCTTCCAGCCCCACTGCCATGGTGGTGCGGTCCACCTTGCACAACAGATCGTCGGGCAGATAGGCGGCGAAGTCGGCCAGCATCATCGCGTCGGCCGGCGTGCCGGAACCGTGCAGTGGGTCGGCCAGGCTGTAGAAACTGTCGGGCTCGGTCGCGCCCAGCACCACCGCGGCCGGATCGCGCCAGCGCGAGATGCGGTTGCGATAGATGTCGCCGATGCCGCGTGCGCCGGCCTCGGCCACCAACGCGGCCAGGCCGCCGGTGCGCGAAGACTCGCCGTTGCGGCGTGCCGCCAGCGCCATCAACCGCCGCAGCGGCCCCGGCACCAGCCCATGCATGCGCCAGTTGCGCAGCGCACGCTGGTAACGGCCGTAGCCGAAGAACAACTCGTCGCCGCCATCGCCGGACAGCGCCACCGTCACCCCGCCGCGCGCCAGCCGTGCGACCAGCGCGGTCGGCACCTGCGAGGCATCGGCGAAGGGCTCGTCGAACATGTCCGGCAGGGTCGGCACCACCGCCAGCGCGTCGGCGCCGCTGACATACAGCTCGGTGTGGTCGGTGTGCAGATGCGTGGCCACTTCGCGCGCCAGCGGCGCTTCGTCGTGATGCGAACCTTCGAAGCCGATGCTGAAGGTATGCACCGGCTGGGTGCTCTGCGCCTGCATCATCGCGGTGACGATCGACGAATCGGTGCCGCCGGACAGGAACACGCCCACCGGCACGTCGGCCACCATGCGCAGCGCCACCGCATCGCGCAGCACTGCGTCGAGCTGTTCCTCGGCCTGTGCATCGCTGCCGGTGAACGGCGCCGCCAGCGCGCGCTGCATCGCCTCGCGCGCGTTCCAGAACGGCTGCTGCGCCTGGTCCGGCCGATGCGCCGCCGCGCCGGCCGCCACCATCTGCGCATCCAGCCGCAGCACCCGCCCGGGCATCAACTTGAAGGTGCGCTCGTGGATGCAGGCCGGCGCCGGGATGTAGCCCAGCCGCAGCAGCAAGGTCAGCGCATTGCGATCGACCCCGTTATCGAAGTCCGGATGCTGCCACAGCGCCTTGAGTTCGGAGCCGAACACCAGGGTGTCGCCGGCCCAGCCGTAGTACAGCGGCTTCTTGCCGACGCGGTCGCGGGCCAGATACAGGCAGTTGTCGCGCTCGTCCCACAACGCCAGCGCGAACATGCCGTTGCAGCGGGTCAGGGTGTCGTCCAGCCCCCACTCCACCACCGCCGCCAACAGCACTTCGGTATCGGAATGACCACGGAAGCGGTGCCCGAGTGCGGACAGCGCCGCGCGCAGTTGCGCGAAGTTGTAGATCTCGCCGTTGTAGGCCAGCACATAACGGCCATCGGCCGAGCGCATCGGCTGATGGCCCAGCGGAGACAGATCCAGGATGCTCAAGCGTTGATGCGCCAGCGCCACGCCGGCCTGCGCATCGCACCAGGTGCCGGCATCGTCGGGGCCGCGATGACGCAAGGCCGCGCCCATCGGCCGCACCAGCGCATCGAGTTGTTCGCCATGCATGCGTGGCGAGGCCAGCAGCAGTCCAGCCAATCCGCACATCGTCAGTGCTCCTGCCGGCAGCGCATGCCGCTCATGCCGTCACCGCGCCGGGCGCAGGCGCCGGCATTGCGATAAAACCGGGTACTGCCTGCACGCGCTGCAGCCAGGCACCAATCGCCGGCCAGCGCTCCAGATCGAAGCCGCCGTCCTCGGCGCAATGGGTGTAGGCAAACAGCGCGATATCGGCGATGCCGTAGTCGCTGCCGGTAAACCAGCGGTGCTGCTGCAGATGCTGCTCCATCACGGCCAGCGCCTGCTCGCCGCGGGCGCGCAGCTGCGGCAGTTCGGCGCGGCGCGCGGCATCGCGCGGCGTCCACAGGCTGATGAACCGCGCCACCGCGATGTACGGCTCATGGCTGTATTGCTCGAAGAACATCCAGCTCAAGGCCTGCGCGCGCTGCCACGCGTCGGTGGGCAGATACGGAGTGCCTTCGGCCAGCCAGAACAGGATCGCGTTGGATTCGGTCAGCACGCGGCCGTCGTCGCGCTCCACCATCGGCACCTTGCCGTTGGGATTCTTGGCCAGATACGCGGGCGTGCGGGTTTCGCCGGCGACGCTGTCGACCTCGACCCAGTGATAGCGGCTGCCCAGTTGCTCCAGCAGCAGGCGCACTTTGTAGCAGTTGCCGGAACTGGACATGCCATGGACGGTCAACGGGGGACGCACGGTCGACATCAAGCTGGCTCCGCGGCAGCAACGAGGGGCTGGCAGTGTCACAGCCCCGGGGGCCTTTGCAAAGCCCTGCACCGATTCTGCTGCAAGGCGTGGCCGCGGTTGCGTGCGCTGCCGGCAGCGCGGCTCAGCGCGGCTCAGCGCATCACCACCAGCGCCACCGGCACACCCAGCACGGCGACCAGCATGCCCAGCACCGACAACGTCAATGCCAGCGCACCGAAGGCCCGCGAGCGTGCGCAGCCGGTCGCACCGGCAACCGCCTGGACCGCAGCGATCGACCACCACAGCCCGCCCAGCAGCAACATCAGCACCGCCATGGTCACCTGCGCCAGCCCGGCCGGATCATGCACACCGGTTCCGAACAGGACGATATCGCCGCCAACCGCGGCCAGTGCCGCCAGCAGGCAGACCAGCCATGGCAAGGCACTGCCCAGCAGCGCCGGCAGCAACACCGCAAACTCCGCAGTGCCGCCCATCCAGCGCAGCATCCACTGCAACAGCACGCAGCCCACCAGCGCGATGGCCAGCATGATCGCCACGGCGATGGCGTGCACCCACAACGGCTGCGGAGACACCCACATCCAGCTCGAGAGCACCACGATCAGGCCGAACACGCACCACGCGCTCCGGCGCGCGCCGGCCTGCGTGTGCAGGCGCTGCGCAACGGCGTGCGGATCGAACAGCATCCCGCCCAAGCCACCGCCGCGCCACCAGGCCAGGCATGCCAGCACCAGCACGATCAGCGCCAGCAGCGCGGCCAGCGGATAGACGAAGACGTGCATCTCCAGCGGCTGTCTGCGCGGCTGCGGCTTGAGGTCGTGATTGAAGTACAGCAGGTCGCGGGCACGCTCCATGTCGGCAGCTGCGCGCTTCACGCCGCCGGCGGGAATGCGGTCGGACAGCCGCTGCCACTCGCCGACGATGACGATGCGTCCTTCGTGCGTGGAGACCGTGCGCGAGAACCGGAACCACGGGTTGGCGACCACCTGCGTATCGGCTTCCACCCGCACCGCCGGGTCGACCCGCACCCGCACCGTCTGCCGCGCCAGCCGCGGGCCGCCCAGCGCCAGCGGGCTCTTGCGCGCCGCCGTGGGCAGGGCGTCCATCCATTCGCCGAGCTGGAACAGCGGAAAGCCCAGCTCGTCGCCCTCGTCGGTCGGCCACTCCAGGCGGTAGGCCTCGTGCGTACGCACGTTCAACACATCGGCCGCGTCGATGGTCGGCACGCCGACCTGGGTCAGCGCGGTGTAGTACTGCTGCATGAATTCCAGGTAGTGCTCGCCGACCGCCTGCGCACCGTTGTCGTCGAAGCTGGTCGCCACGCGCTCGCCGCGTCCCTGGCGATACGTGGTGTCCACGGTGAAGGTCGCCACGCGCTGCGGCTTGCGCAGCGAGATCACGACCTCCTCGTCCACCTCGACCTGCGGCAGCGTCGGCATCGGCGATGGCACCGCCACCAGATCGCGCTGCCCGGCCACGACCGGCAGGCCACGCACGAACGGCAACGGCCGGCGTTGCGCCAGCGGGCCCTCTTCGCGGTCGCGCGTGGCATCCACCCATACCTCGCCCTGCGGCAGGTGCGCGCGCACCACCACGTGGTCGAACGCGTAGGGACTGGGCAAGCGCAGATCCAGCCCGTGGCCCTTGTCGCTGCTGACCAGCACCGGCTCGGCGCGGATGCCGGCCAGCTGCAGCAGCGCGATCAACAGCGTCGCCTTGTCCTTGCAGTCGCCGTAGCGATTGCGCAGCGTCACTTCCGGTGTATGCGGCGCGTGGGAGTTCTCGCCCATGTCCAGGCCGACGTAGCGGATCTCGCCCTGCACGAAGGCCACTGCACGCAGCAGTGCACCCTGCGGGTCGTCGCGGCGCAGCTGCAGGTTCTGCACCATCCCGTCGGCAACGCGCGCGTCCTTGAACGCGTGCGGATACAACTGCGCTGCCCATGCCGCCACTGCCGCCCAGTTGCCGGCAGTGGAGACTTCGATCCGGCCATACGGATCGACATCCTCCGGGGTGTCCTTTTCCTCCTGCACGGCGGGCAGGTCGCGTGCGGCGATGTCCAGTGTCGCCACATCGCCGGTGCGGCTGACGTTGCGGCTGAAGCCTGGCGCAGTCACCCGCCACTGCAATCCCATGCCGGCCGGATGCCGCACCCGCACCCGGCGCTCGCCCAGCGCTACGCCGTAGCGCGCATCGAACACGTCGTAATAGCCCTTGCCGAACACCGGATTGCTGCCGGTGATGGTCACGCCGTAATCGACCCGGTCGCCCACGCGCAGGTCCGGCAAGGTGATCGACAGCGTCAGCGCGCCATCGATCAGACCGTCTTCCAGTCCGCTTTCGCGGCGCAACCGGGCGTAGTGCGCCTGTTTGCGCATGTCGATGCGCTTGCCGTCGCGCCAGACCTCCAGGCTGTTGAGCGCCAGCTGCTGGTACTGCGGCTGGTAATCGATGGAGATCTGCCCGGCCTCGTCCAGACTTTTCGCACGCTGCACGGTGTAACTGAGGCGGCGATACGCCTGCGGCGCCGCGCCGGTCAGATCGACCTGGTCGGATACCAGCTCATAGCGCAGCCCGCTGGCACCGGGCACCTTGTCGGGCACCGCATCGGCGATGACCCAGTCCGGTGGCGGCGCCATGCGCGGCGCCTCGCTGGCCCGTGCCGGTGCGATCACGCTCGCAACCACGGCCAGCACGCAACTCATCCAGAACACGCCACGCAGGCGTCGCCTCCCATCCCTGTCGATCAACACCCACTCCTCGTCAAAACGCATTGAGTCCCGTCAGCGCACGCCCGACCACCAACTGATGCACGGTCTCGGTCCCCTCGTAGGTGATCACCGATTCCAGGTTCAGCGCATGCCTGATCGCCACATGTTCGGTGGTGATGCCGGCCGCGCCCAGCAGATCGCGGCACTCGCGCGCCACCTCCAGGGCCATGCGGCAATTATTCCACTTTGCCAGCGAGATCTGTTCCGGCCGCAGCTGGCCGGCCTGCTTCAGCCGCCCGAGCTGCAGCGCCAGCAGCTGCGCGGTGGAAATCCGCCGCGCCATGTCGGCCAGCTTGATCTGCGCGCTCTGCGTGGCCGCCAGCGGCCGGCCGAACAGGATGCGCTGCCCGCTGTAGGCCAATGCCTCGCGCAGACAGGCCACCGCCGCGCCGATCGCGCCCCAGGCGATGCCGTAGCGCGCCTGATTGAGGCACCCCAGCGGCGCCTTCAGACCGGCCGCGTTCGGCAGGCGCATCTGCTCTGGCACGTAGACGTTGTCCAGGAACAAGCCCGAGGTCACCGATGCGCGCAGGCTCATCTTGTGCGCGATGTCCTGTGCACTGAAGCCGGCGCTGCCGCTCTCCACCAGAAAGCCGCACACGCCGTCATCGGTATGCGCCCAGATGATCGCCAGGCCGGCAATGCTGCCGTTGGTGATCCACATCTTGGCCCCGTTCAAGCGCCAGCCGTCGCCCTGCCGCACCGCGCGCGTGGTCATCGCGGCCGGATCCGAGCCGCCCTGCGCTTCGCTCAGCCCGAAACAGCCGATCAGGCGGCCGGCTGCCATCTCCGGCAACCAGCGCTGGCGCTGCTCGTCGCTGCCGTAGGCATGGATCGGGTACATGCACAGCGAGGACTGCACGCTGACGAAGCTGCGCAGGCCGCTGTCGCCGCGCTCCAGTTCCTGGCAGATCAATCCGTACGCCACCGCGCCCAGGCCCGCGCCGCCATCGCGGACCGGCAGGCTGGCGCCCAGCAGGCCGAGCTCCGCCAGTTCCGGTACCCATTCGCGCGGAAAGCGCCCTGCATCGAAGGCATCGCCGATCGCCGGCAGCACCCGCGTATCGGTGAAGCGCGCCACCGCATCCTGCACTGCCCGCTCTTCGTCGGTCAGCAGCGCACGTACATCGAACAGATCATCGGGGCGCACCGGCATGTCGGCTTCCACTCCAGGAGAAGTGGCGATTATCAGCCAGTTGCCGGCCGAACATGGCGGCGACCTGTTCAGCGCACGGACGTCGTCACCAGCGCCTGAAAACGAAAAGAGCCGGCAATGCCGGCTCCTCTCTTGCCAACCAGCGATCCTGGGCGGATCGCTGCCAGCGGTTTATTGACGCGTGCTGCCCGCATCCACACGAACGCCCCTGTCACCGGCGGTCGAAGCGGTCTGGGTCACCAGCTGACCGTCGACCACTGGCAGGCGATCGCTGGCCGGCTTGTCGTTCATGCGCACGGTCTTCTCGAAACCGTCGTAGCGGTAGGTCACGTCGTAGGCCACCACGTTGTCGGCATCGCCCAGCGAGATGCGCTCGCCCGGCTTGCTGTCCATGCGCATGGTGCCGGTGGTGCCGTCGGCATTGCGGTAGGTCACGTCGTAGCCGACCACGCGCGAGGACTGCGAATTGGCATTTTCGGTATGGCACTGGCGCTCGGTGCGATCCACCACGCGGCCGCCGACATGATTGCGGTCCACGCGATTACCGACCATGCCGCCACCGACCGCACCGGCCACCGTGGCCAGCTTGCGGCCGTTGCCGCCGCCGACCTGGTTGCCGAGCAGACCGCCGATCACCGCACCGGCGACGGTGCCGCCAACATTGCCATCGCGCTCGGGCAGACGTTCCTGCACCACCACGTCGCGGCAGACTTCGCGCGGCGAGGAGCTGGTGGTGGTTTCGCGGATGGCAGCGCTGTTGACGACCTGCGCGTACTGCGGCTCGCGCTCGGTGATCGGGGCGACCTTGACCACGTCGGCATATTCCAGACCACGCGGTGCCGGCTCGCCGTTGGCAACGAAATCGCCGGACGACGGGCGATTGTTCATGAAGGCGGCCGTGGCCACGCCTCCAACCAGCAACGCACCAGCAGCGACCAGTATAGTTGTCGTATTGCTCTTCATGATCCAGCTCCGTGCGGACACGCCGCGTTGTTGACGGCGTGATTCCAGCACGCGAACCCTGAACAAAAACGCCCTCGCTCATGAACGCCGCAGTTAAGTTCAGCTAGCGGTTATTTCATGCACTTCTAACAGCCGGAGCATCCGCATGCGCAATCCCGTCACCTCGCGCGCCCTGGAGTGGGCCAGCACCCTGCGCTACCCCACCTTGTTCAAGCTGGCGGCGGCGCTGTTTCTGGTCGACCTGGTGCTCCCGGACCCGATCCCGTTCCTGGACGAGCTGCTGTTCGGCCTGACCACGCTGTTACTCGCCAACTGGAAGACCCGCAAGGCACCGCTGCCCGCGCCGGTGCGCCGCGATTGATGCAGCTGGTCGATAGCCACTGCCATCTGGATGCCGGCGAGTTCGACCACGACCGCGCCGCGGTGATCGCGCGCGCGCGGGCAGCCGGTGTCGTACAGCAGGTGATCCCGGCGATCACCGCCGCCAGCTGGCCGGCGCTGCGCTCCGTCTGCACCCAGGCCCCCGGGTTGCACCCCGCCTACGGGCTGCACCCGATCTTTCTCGATCAGCACCGCCCCGAGCATCTGGAGCTGCTGGCCGAGTGGATCGAGCGCGAGCGGCCCTGCGCTATCGGCGAGTGCGGGCTGGACTTCTATCTGGACGGGCTGGACGCGCAGATGCAGCGCGATTATTTCGACGGGCAACTGCAGCTGGCCAAGCGCTTCGAGCTGCCGCTGATCGTGCATGCGCGGCGCGCCACCGAAGAGGTCATCGCCCGCATCAAGGCCGTGGGCGGCCTGCGTGGTGTGGTGCACAGCTTTGCCGGCAGCCCCGAACAGGCGCAGCAATTGTGGAAGCTGGATTTCATGATCGGCTTGGGCGGCCCGGTGACCTACCCGCGTGCCAATCGCCTGCGCGGCCTGGCCGCAACGATGCCGCTGGACTGGCTACTGCTGGAAACCGATGCGCCGGATCAGCCCGACGCCAGCATCCGCGGCCAACGCAACGAGCCGGCCTACCTGCGCACGGTGCTGGACTGCATCGCACAGCTACGCGGCGAGGCGGCCGAGCACATCGCCGCGCAGACCAGCGCCAACGCGCGGCGGTTGTTCGGGTTGCCGGGCTGATTACACTGCCCGTTGCCGCATGACGCGGCAACACGCGCACTCACCCCGCCGAGGCGGCCTCGGCAACAGGCCTGGCCGCAGCCACCTTCGGCTTGAGCAACATCTCCAGCGCCTTGCCCACCGCGACAAACGCAAAGGTGCCGGTGATATGCGTGGCTGCGCCCAGCCCGGCCCCGCAATCCAGCTTGAGCGTGGCGTCGGCATCCAGTTGCGGGCGAATGCCGCAGACGCTGCCATCGGCCTGCGGGTATTTGACGTTCTCCAGCGAGTACACCGCCGGCACGCCGAAATAGCGCTGCGGATTCTTGGGGAAATTGAACTCGCTGCGCAGCTTCTTGCGGATCAGCGCCAGCATCGCGTCGTGTTCGGTGCGCGAGACATCGCGTACCCGCACCAGGGTGGGATCGGTGCGCCCGCCAGCGGCGCCCACGGTGAGAAGCGGCAGCTTGCGTCGACGGCACCAGGCGATGGTTTCCACCTTCACCCGGAAGCTGTCGCAGGCATCGATCACCAGGTCGAACGCATCGCCGAGCAGCTGTTCGATATTGCCGGCGGTGAGGAACGACTCCACCGCATCGGCGTCGATTTCCGGGTTGATCGCCACGCAGCGTTCGGCCATCGCGCGCGCCTTGTTGCGTCCGTACTGCCCGGCCAGCGCCGGCAGCTGCCGGTTGGTGTTGGACACGCACAGGTCGTCGGCATCGATCAGGCGGATATGGCCAACGCCGGTACGCGCCAGCGCCTCGACCACCCACGAACCCACGCCGCCCATCCCCACCACCGCCACGCGGCAGGCGGCCAGCCGCTCCACCGTGCCGACTCCGTACAGCCGGTCGATACCGGCAAAGCGTTCACGCCATTGTGCTTTCATCAGCCTATTTTACGCGCGCCGCTCAGCGCGCGCCCATCGACCTATTGAAGCCCGCGTCCACCGGAGTTCCGTCCATGCCCGCCCCGCCCACCGAACAATCGCGCGCGTCCCGCTATGCCTTCCTGCTGGTGCTGGGCATCCTGATCGGGCTGGTGTGCACGGTGATGGTGGCGCGCGTGCTGCAGGCCAGACGCAACCCGGTGCCGGACAGCTTGATGCAGGTGATGGCTTACCAAATGCGCGCCCTGCAAGCCGATACCGATGGTGGCTGCAACTCCACACGCCAGCGAGCGCGACTGCAATCGTTGCGCCTGCTTGCCGGCGAACTGGAGCCGGCCTTTCCGGACATCGGCGAGGACCGCCGCTTCGGCGAGCATGCCAGCGCCCTGCGCACGGTCCTGGACCAGGCACAGCGCACGCCGCCAGCGGATTGCGCCGCGCTTGCCGCACTCAGGCCACAGATCAATGACGCCTGCGAGGCCTGTCATCGCGACTTCCGCTGACCCGCCATCGCACCGCCGCATCGATGCTCACGGCGGGGGTAGTGAACAGGACGCTCGGGTTTCGTTAAGCCTGGAGTGATCCAGTTGGCAGGCCGTTCACCCTGACCAACCCAGGATGACGTCGCCGCGGCCCTGACCGCTTTTTCGAACCACCCCGGAGAGACCTCATGAAGACCCGACTGCTCGTCATTGGCCTGGCTGCAACCGCGACGCTGGTTGGCTGCGCCACCTCCCAGCCCCAGTACGGCAGCTACCGCGGCGACCGCGGCTACGACCAGGGCTACTCGCAGCCGCAGGCACGCTGCGTGGATTGCGGCATCGTGACCCGTATCGATGAAGTCGGCCCGACCCGCAGCGCTCCCACCGGCACCGGTGCGGTGCTCGGCGGCATCGTCGGCGCGGTGGCCGGTCGCCAGATCTCCAAGGAGACCGGTGGCAGCAAGGGCAACAAGAACGTCTCGGCCGTGGCCGGTGCCGCCGCCGGCGCGCTGGCGGGCAATGCGATCCAGAACAACGTCACCAGCGACAGCTTCGATGTGCAGGTGCGCATGGACGACGGCCGCGTGATCGTGGTGAACCAGCGCGACCTGGCTGGCGTGCGCGAAAACGCCTACGTGCGCGTGGTCAACGGCAAGGTCGTGCTGCGCTGATCGGCGCGCTTACCAGTAGCGGCCAGTAAAACCACTGCGCTCACCGCTAGGACCGCGCAGTCGGCACCCGGAATCGACATGCATCCACGTGTACTTCGATTTCTTCGTGCCCGCCTGACGACTGCTCGCTACGTTCGATTCACCAGTGTTGGCGAATGACAGAAAGGCCCGGCGACGGGCCTTTCTGCTGTCTGCACGATGGCCGCGGTGTTGCGCCGCGCTCAGACCACCTGCACCGCATCGGCCTGCAGGCCCTTCTGTCCCTGCACCACGGTGAAGCTGACCTTCTGGCCTTCCTTGAGACTCTTGAAGCCCTGGATCTGGATCGCACGGAAGTGGACGAAGACGTCCTCGCCGTTTTCGCGACTGATGAAGCCAAAACCCTTGGCGTCGTTGAACCACTTCACGACACCATTCTCGCGTTCGATATTGGACATCTCGACTGACTCCCTACGACACTGTGATGGACTGACGGTGGTGGCTGTGATTGCAAGGAGGAAGCGAGGTACAAGGATGTAGCGGATCGAACGATCTACCGCATCAGGCCACGATTCACGGTGACCGTTGCAAACAGCAGCGCTGGCAACTTAACCCGCACCAAACGAATTTTCAAGCACCTCTTGCGCAATTTTGTCAAGCCTGAAACAGGACATTTTTAAACATCATGGACATCACCGTCGTCTACTACATCCTGGCTGGCGTGCTGGTCCTGATCGGCCTTGCCGGGGTCGTCCTGCCGGCGCTGCCAGGCCTGCCACTGGTGTTCGCGGGACTGCTGGTGGCGGCCTGGGCCGATGGCTTTGCCCACGTCGGTTGGGTGGCGCTGGTGATTCTGGGCCTGATGACGGCGTTGTCGTTTGCGATCGACTTCCTTGCCACCGTGTATGGCGCCCAGCGGGTCGGCGCCAGCAAGGCGGCACTGTGGGGCTCGGTGATCGGCTCGGTCGTCGGCATCTTCTTCATGCCGGTCGGCTTGTTCGTCGGGCCGTTCGCCGGCGCGTGGCTCGGCGAGTATTGGCAGACCCGCAAATCCGACCAGGCCACCAAGGTCGGCTTCGGCACCTGGCTGGGCATCGTGTTCGGCACCGCGACCAAGCTGGCACTGGGCCTGTGCATGCTGGGCGTGTTCGCCATCGCCTGGTTTTTCTAGCGGATTTCCAGCGTTCACAGACGGTGATTGGGTCGACTTGTCTCCCGGACACTGACGACGCAGGCACCCACGCGGTCGCAGACAGCTGCCGATTGCAGGCGTCGCCCGGATGTTATGCCACCGTGTACACACCGCGTATGCAGGCGCGACCGTTAAGCTTCGCATCTGACGCGCCTGCCTGGCGCCTTTATTCGGCCAGACTGCCCATGTCCAAGCACCGCACCCGTCCCTTGATGCTGATTGCCCTGGCGGCGGCGCCACTGGCGCACGCACAGGAAATCGCCCCCACCCCCGCTTCGCCGCAGGCCTGCACCTCCGTCACCTCGGACGCGGCACGCCTGGCCTGCTATGACCAGGCGCTGGGCTATACCCCGCAGCTGACCGCCGAAGCCGATGCCGCTGCGCAGATCGCCAAGCAAAAAGAGTCCAAGCCGCAGGACGAACGCGCCATCAGCCGCGTTGGCGACTTCTTCCGTGCCGACGGCCAGGATCAGCCCAAGGCCGAGGCGGTCGCCAACGCTGGCCGCGGTTCGTTGCTGGACCGCCGCTGGGAGCTGGCCAAGGACTCCAAGCTGGGCACCTTCCAGTTGCGCGGCTACAAGCCGGTCTACCTGCTGCCGGCATTCTGGACCAGCGACTCCAACCGCACCCCGCAGTCGCCGAACCCGGCCAACTCGGTGTCCACCCCGCAGCAACTGGACAGCACCGAACTGAAGTTCCAGCTCAGCTTCAAGACCAAGGTGGTCGAGGATCTGTTCGGCGACAATGGCGACATCTGGATGGGCTACACCCAGAGCTCGCGCTGGCAGGCCTACAACACCGATGCCTCGCGCCCGTTCCGCGAAACCAATTACGAGCCGGAAGCGATGCTGGTGTTCCGCAACAACTACAGCCTGTTCGGCTGGAAGGGCCGCATGAGCGGCATCAGCATCAACCACATGTCCAACGGCCGCGAAGATCCGCTGTCGCGCTCCTGGAACCGGGTCATCCTCAACATCGGGCTGGATCGCGAGAACTGGGCACTGACGCTGCGCCCGTGGTTCCGCATCAAGGAAGACCGCGCCGACGACAATAATCCCGATATCGAGGATTACATGGGCCGTGGCGACGCCACCCTGGTCTACAACAAGGACGGGCATGAAGTGGCGTTGATTGCGCGGCATTCGCTGCGCGGCGGCGACCGCTCGCATGGCTCGGTGCAGCTGGATTACGGCTTCCCGATCACCAACCTGCTGCGTGGTCACGTGCAGGTGTTCGACGGCTACGGCGAAAGCCTGATCGACTACAACCACAAGGCCACCTACATCGGCCTGGGCGTGTCGTTGCTGGAGTGGTTCTAAGCACATCGCACCGCTGCGCTGAGCAACGTCGAGACCATTGAAAAGCCGGCATGCGCGCATGCCGGCTTTTTTGCGTCCGGATTGCAGGCCTGGAGCGGTAGACGTGGCAGGCAGTCGTCAGCTCGGCGCGCAGGAATTGCAGCGCATGCCGATTCAGGACGCGGCCCACGCCTGCCTGGCGATGAGCGCAGCAGTTTGATAGCCGCTTCAGGTTCTGCAGCGCTGACGATCACGCTGCCCCGCATATATATAGGCTGCTCCGCACCCTCCGCACATATAAAAAAAACAGCGCAGGAGATCATCCTGCGCTGTCTTCATGAAACGGTTTTGGCAGCGATCAGACGTCGAAGAAATCGACCTTGCCGTCCTTCAAGGTGTAGTACGCACCGACGACGCGAACATTGCCCGCGCGCAGCGGTTCGAGCAGCGCCGGCTCGGACGCGCCGCGCAGGCGGTCGACGGTGCGCTTGACGTTGGCCTTGACCGAGGCCGCCAGCAGGTCGTCGCCGCCCTTACTCTTGGCGGTCAGCACGGCCGGGACGATCGGCTCGATCATCGCGCCGATCGCGCCCGGGAAGAATGCGTTCTTTTCCACCACCGACACCGCCGCAGCGACCGCGCCACAGCTCTCGTGGCCCATCACCACCACCAGCGGCACGCCAAGCTGGCTGACCGCGTATTCGATCGAGCCCAATGCCGTGGTGTCGACGGTATTGCCGGCATTGCGGACGATGAACATCTCGCCCAGGCCGCGCCCGAACAGCAGCTCCGGCGGCACGCGCGAATCCGAGCACGACACCAGAATCACAAACGGGGTCTGCCCCAGCGCCAGTTCCAGACGGCGCTTGCTGTCGGAAATGACCTTCTTGGGGCGGTTTTCCACGAAGGCGGCGTTGCCGTCACGCAGCACCTGCAATGCCTGCTCGGCATTGAGATCGGTCTTCTTCGACGGCGCCGCGCCTGCGGCGAACGGCAGTGACGCGGCGGCGGCCGCGATCGGCGCACAACAGGCACATTGCAGCAGTTTTCGACGGGATGCGGAATGCGACATGGACGAGCCCCTGCTCTCTGGTTGTGGCGCGATCGTACACCGCGGCAGGCGCCGCACCACGGCGTGGCTGGAGCTTATGTCGACACGATTTCGCAGCCCGTCCCCCCCGGGTTCAGGTCCAGTCCGTCAGCCCCTCGCGGCGATAGGTTTCCTGAAATGCCGGGCGGGCTTTCATTCGCTGCGCATGCGCCTGCAAGGCCGGCCAGCTATCGCTGGGACGGGGCATGTTGCGCGACCAACGCATCATCATGGTTAGCATGAAATCGGCCGCCGACAGGGTCTGCCCGAGCAGATACGGGCCGTTGGCCTGCAGGTGCGTATCGACCCGGGCCCAGGCCGCCTCCAGTCTGGCGCGCGCCTGGGATTGCGCGGCTTCGGCGTGCGCGGCACCGGCCGGCTCGTCCGGATAGAACCAGGCCCGGTACGCCGGCTGCAAGGTGTTGGCGCAGAAGAACATCCACTGGTAGTACGCCGCACGCTCGGGAGTGCCGAGCGGCGGTGCCAGCCCTGCCTGCGGATGCAGGTCGGCCAGATGCAGCACGATCGCGGCCGCCTCGGTCAGCACGTGTCCGTCGAGCACCAGCGTCGGCACCACGCCGGCCGGATTGAGCGCCAGATACTGCGGCGATTTCTGTTCGGCACGTTCGAAATCCAGCGGATGCAGTACGTGCGGTACGTCGAGTTCGATCAGCAGCCAATGCACGACCAGGGCTGCGGTGCTGGGGGTGTGGTACAGCGTGGCGCTCATACGGATTCCTGAGTCGGTTGGTGCAGGCGAGCTTGCGTGGTTCACAGCGATTGTCCTCGCCCTGGTGGATGCCATCGAAGATCCGGGCGGGGGCAGTTGGCCCGCTGCGACGGATTCCGTACATCGTCACAGCGGTTTCAGCGCGGCGCCACCGCGGCGCTGCACCTGCGCTCGCCGGCCCGGTCGGCGCGGCATTGCCTGGCACTCTGGTTGCACTGCGCGATGCAACAGCCCGCCACTGCGGGCGCGCTGGCTGGTGCCCTTATTCCACCACCACCGGAATCTTGCCGATGCGCGACTGCCATTGCCGCGGGCCGGTCTTGTGCACCGATTCGCCGGTGGAATCCACCGCCACGGTGACCGGCATGTCCTTGACCTCGAATTCGTAGATCGCTTCCATGCCCAGGTCTTCGAATGCCAGCACGCGTGCGGCCTTGATCGCCTTGGACACCAGGTACGCCGAGCCGCCGACCGCCATCAGATACACGGCCTTGTTGTCGCGGATCGCCTCGATCGCCGCATCGCCGCGCTCGGACTTGCCGACCATGCCCAGCAGGCCGGTCTGCTCCAGCATCTGGCGGGTGAACTTGTCCATTCGCGTGGCGGTAGTCGGGCCGGCCGGGCCGACCACTTCATCGCGCACCGGGTCGACCGGGCCGACGTAGTAGATGAAGCGGTTGGTGAAGTCGACCGGCAAGGTTTCGCCCTTGTTGAGCATGTCGATCATGCGCTTGTGCGCTGCGTCGCGGCCGGTCAGCAGCTTGCCGTTGAGCAGCACCACCTCGCCCGGCTTGAAACTGGCGACCTCTTCCTTGGTGATGGTGTCCAGGTTGACCCGGCGCGCATTGGTCGGGTTGTAGGTGAGCTTGGGCCAGTCTTCCAGCGACGGCGGGTCCAGCATCACCGGGCCGCTGCCATCCAGGGTGAAGTGCGCATGGCGGGTGGCCGCGCAGTTGGGAATCAGCGCCACCGGCAGGTTGGCGGCGTGGGTCGGGTAATCCTTGACCTTGATGTCCAGCACCGTGGTCAGGCCGCCCAGGCCCTGCGCGCCAATGCCGAGCGCGTTGACCTTTTCGTAGAGTTCCAGCCGCAGCTCTTCGGCGCGATTGGAGGCGCCGCGCGCCTGCAGGTCGACGATGTCGATCGGCTCCATCAGCGCTTCCTTGGCCAGCAGCATGGCCTTTTCGGCAGTGCCGCCGATGCCGATGCCGAGCATGCCCGGCGGGCACCAGCCGGCGCCCATGGTCGGCACGGTCTTGAGCACCCAGTCGACGATGGAGTCGGACGGGTTGAGCATGGCGAACTTGCTCTTGGCCTCCGAACCGCCGCCCTTGGCCGCGACGATCACTTCGACATGGTGGCCGGGCACGATCTTGGTGTTGACCACGGCCGGGGTGTTGTCGCGGGTGTTGGTGCGCTTGCCGGCCGGGTCGGCCAGCACGCTGGCGCGCAGCTTGTTGTCGGGGTGGTTGTAGGCGCGGCGCACGCCTTCGTTGACCATGTCTTCCACGCCCATCGTGGCGTCGTCCCAGCGCACCTGCATGCCGATCTCCAGGAACACGGTGACGATGCCGGTGTCCTGGCAGATCGGGCGATGGCCTTCCGCGCACATGCGCGAGTTGATCAGGATCTGCGCGATGGCGTCCTTGGCCGCCGGCGACTCTTCGCGCTCGTAGGCAGCGGACAGGTTCCTGATGTAGTCGACCGGGTGGTAGTAGCTGATGTACTGCAACGCGTCGGCGACGGACTGGATGAGGTCTTCCTGCTTGATCGAGGTCACGGCTGGCTCTACGGCTGGCGGGGGCAATCCGGCCATTTTAGTCGAAACTCCCGGCGTGTCCGGGCGTCGCGTCAATCGAGGCGATTGATCGGGCCTGCGATCGCGCGCGTAGCTGCCCCGCAGTATGGGCACGCTGCAGGCCATCGACCGCACTGCCTTGCACGCGTGCAGTCGGCAGCGCACCCATTCCGCCGTAGGCGCGGCGCACCTCCAACACCCCGCGCCGACGCGTGGCGCTGCACACTAAGCCGATGTCAGCCTCCCGTTCCGGCGCCCCTGCGCCTGCCGCTCCCCGTACCGGCCCCACCCTGCGCGAGCGCCTGGATGCGCTGCGCAACCTGCCGCCCTTCCTGCGCCAGATCTGGCAGACCAGCCGCTGGCTGAGCGCCAGCAGCATCGGCTTGCGCGTGCTGCGCGCGTTGATGCCGGTGGCCTCGTTGTATATCGGCAAACTGATCATCGACGAGGCGATCCACCTGGTCGGTCAACCGCCGGCCTTCGACTCGCTGACGCAGGCGCTGGGCAGCGGCCGGCTGAACCGGCTGCTGGAATTGCTGGCGCTGGAACTGGCCCTGGCGGTCGGCTCGGACCTGCTGGGCCGGCTGGTCGGCTACGCCGATGCCTTGTTGTCGGAGCTGTTCAACAACGCCGCCAGCGTGCGCCTGATGGAGCATGCCGCGCAGCTGGATCTGGAGGACTTCGAAGACCCCGACCGGCAGGACAAGCTGGATCGCGCGCGGCGCCAGACCATGAACCGCATGAACCTGATGAGCCAGCTGTTCGGCCAGGTGCAGGACGCCATCACCGTGGTCAGCCTGGCGGTGGGCCTGGTGGTGTACGCGCCGTGGTTGATCCTGCTGCTGGCGATCGCGCTGATCCCGGCCTTCATCGGCGAGGCGCATTTCAATGCGCTGGGCTATTCGCTCAACTTCCAGTGGACACCGGAGCGGCGCCAGCTCGACTACCTGCGCCAGGTCGGCGCGAGCGTCGAGACCGCCAAAGAAGTCAAGATCCTCAACCTGCACCGCTTCCTGATCGCACGCTATCGCCGTCTGGCCGACAAGTTCTTCCAGGCCAATCGCGCGCTGGCGCGCAAGCGTGCGCTGTGGGGCGCATTGCTGGCTGCGCTGGGCACCCTGGGCTACTACATGGCCTATGGCTACATCGCCTGGCGCACCGTGCGCGGCGATTTCAGCATCGGCGATCTAACTTTCCTGGCCGGCAGTTTCCTGCGCCTGCGCCAGTTGCTCGAAGGCCTGCTGATCGGGTTCTCGCAGGTCGCCGGCCAGGCCTTGTATCTGGACGATCTGTATTCGTTCTTCAACATCGTGCCGGAGATCCGCTCGCGCCCGAACGCGCTGCCGGTGCCGCGACCGATCCGCCAGGGCTTCGTGTTCGAGGACGTGGGCTTCCGCTACCCGGATGCCGAACAGTGGACGGTGCGGCATCTGGATTTCGAACTGCGTGCCGGCGAAGTGCTGGCGCTGGTCGGCGAAAACGGCGCCGGCAAGACCACACTGGTCAAGCTGCTGGCGCGGCTGTACGACCCGGACGAGGGCCGTATCCTGCTCGATGGCCGCGACCTGCGCGACTACGACCTGGACGATGTGCGCGCCAACCTGGGCGTGATCTTTCAGGACTTCGTGCGCTATCACCTGAGCGTGGGCGAGAACATCGGTGTCGGCCAGGTCGATGCGATGGACGATGCGCCACGCATCCGCGCCGCCGCGCAGCGTGCGATGGCTGGCGAGCTGATCGATAGCCTGCCCGATGGCTACGACCAACTGGTCGGGCGCCGTTTCAAGAACAGCGTGGACCTGTCCGGCGGACAATGGCAGAAGATCGCCATCGCGCGCGCCTACATGCGCGATGCGCAGCTAATGATCCTGGACGAACCCACCGCCGCCCTGGATGCGCGCAGCGAGTTCGAGGTGTTCCAGCGCTTCAAGGAGCTGTCGGACAACCGCACCGCGGTGCTGATCTCGCACCGCTTCTCCAGCGTGCGCATGGCCGACCGCATCCTGGTACTGGCCGCAGGCCGCATCGAGGCCAACGGCACCCATGCCGAACTGATGGCCCAGGGCGGGCGCTATGCGGAGCTGTTCGAATTGCAGGCGGCGGGGTATCGGTGAGGCCGGGGATTGGGCATTCGGGATTGGGGATTGGTAAGAGCTGCCGGCTCATCCGCGAGCCCGATGCGTCCAGAACACAGGATCTGCTCTTGCGAATCCCCAATCCCGACTCCCGAATCCCAGCCGGCCAAATGAGAGCCCCTCTCATTTGGCCGGCTTGAGGTAGAATTGCCGGGTACTCTTCCCACGACACTTACCGGTATGTCTTCCGCTTTCGGCGCCGAAACGGTGCTTGAGGTCCGTCACTGGACCGATGCCTACTTCAGCTTCACCACCACCCGCGACGCCGGTTTCCGCTTCGAGAACGGGCAGTTCGTGATGATCGGTCTGGAGACCGAGACGCGGCCGCTGCTGCGTGCGTACTCGATCGCCAGCGCCAACTGGGAAGAACACCTGGAGTTCTTCAGCATCAAGGTGCCGGACGGCCCGCTGACCTCGCGGCTGCAGCACATCCAGCCGGGCGACAAGGTACTGGTCGGCAAGAAGCCCACCGGCACGCTGCTGATCAGCGACCTGCACCCAGGCCGCAACCTGTACCTGCTGGGCACCGGTACCGGTCTGGCGCCGTGGTTGTCGGTGATCAAGGACCCGGAAACCTACGAGCGTTTCGACAAGGTGATCCTGACCCAGGGCGTACGCTTCGTGCAGGATCTGGCCTATCGCGACTACTTCGAGCGCGAGCTGCCGCAGCACGAATTCCTCGGCGACATCCTGCGCGAGAAGTTGTTGTACTACCCGGCGGTGACGCGTGAGGCGTTCGCCAACCAGGGCCGCCTGACCGAGCTGATGGCCGACGGCCGCATGCAGCAGACGCTCGGGTTGCCGCCGCTGGATCCGGCCAACGACCGCTTCATGATCTGCGGCAGCCCGCAGATGCTGGCCGACCTGCGCAGCCTGCTGGATGCACGTGGCTTCCAGACCTCGCCGCGCATCGGCACGCCGGGGCATTACGTGTTCGAGCGCGCCTTCGTCGAGAAGTGATGCGGCGCGCGTGAGAAGTCAGCGCGATGCGGCGTTTACGCAGACCGCGACGCCGGCATGCACTGTCGTAGGAGCGCACCCGGGCGAGACGAAGCGTTCCCGGGAAGGCTTCATCGCGCCCAGGTGCGCTCCTACGATTCAACTAGCGCGCGCTCGATGTCCGCAGCCAGCGCGTCCGGTTTGGTGGCCGGGGCGTAACGCTCCAGCACCGTGCCATCGCGGCCGATCAGGAACTTGGTGAAATTCCACTTGATCGCCTCCGATCCCAGCACGCCGCGCTGTTCGCGCTTGAGCCATTGCCACAGCGGATGCGCGCCGCTGCCATTGACTTCGACCTTCTCGGCCAGCGGAAAATCCACCGCGTAATCGAGCGAGCAGAACTGGCGGATCTGCGCGGCATCGCCCGGCTCCTGATGACCGAACTGATCGCAGGGAAACCCGATCACCACCAGACCACGCTCGCGATAGCGCTGCCACAGCGCCTGCAGGCCTGCGTACTGCGGAGTAAATCCGCATTTCGAAGCGACATTGACCACCAGCACCACCTTGCCGGCGTAATCGCGCATCGAGCGGGGCCGGCCTTCCAGGTCGGTGAATTCGAACGTGGAGATATCGCTCATGGCTGCCCTGAAGTATGCGAGGTGGGCAGCGTAACCCAGCAGCCGGCAGCGTCGCATCGCGGTCGCCGAGCGCGTCAGCCGGGAGAGGCGGTTTTCAACGGATGCGTCGCCGCAGCCAGCTGACCCTTCCTGCTGGTCCCGGCCGTTGCCACGGCGCGCTACCGGCCAGCATCCGTCAGGCAGACCGATCGAGACATCGCTGCCCGCCGAGCAGCCGGAATGCAGCCGGGTGGAACACGCCGCACCGTAGACAGGCAGCGCCCGCCCGGCGGCGGCACGCGCATGGTGTCATCGGTCGTGTGCCCACAAGACCAGCACCGCTCGTGCCCGCCTGATGGCATCGTAATGACCGTGCAGCCATGCCTTTTGTCACACGCCTGTCCGGCCCGGCTGGGGTAGCCTCGGCGGTTCGCACTTTGGAGCCATCCTCTTGACCACCCGTCTCGCCTTTGCCCTGGCCGCCTCCCTGGGACTTGCCATGCCGTCCTACAGCATCGCCGCACCCGCCACCACGCAGGCCGCCACCCAAGCCAACCCCTTCTTTGCCGACAGCACGCTGCCGCTGCACTACCCGCAGTTCGACAAGATCAAGGACAGCGATTTCGCACCCGCCTTCGACGCCGGCATGACCGAGCAGTTGAAGGAAGTGGAAAAGATCGCCAACCAGAAGGCCAAGCCGAGCTTCGACAACACCCTCATCGCGCTGGAAAAAAGCGGCGCCACGCTGGATCGCGCCACCACGGTGTTCTTCAACCTGGTCGGTGCCGACACCAACGACGCGCGCAAGAAACTGCAGGCCGACTATTCGGCGAAGTTCGCCGCGCACCGCGATGCGATCTCGCTCAATGGCAAGCTGTTCGCGCGTATCCAGACCCTGTACGACCAACGCAGCAAGCTGGGCCTGGACGCCCAGGGCGTGCGCCTGGTCGAGAAGTACTACAGCGATTTCGTACGCGACGGCGCCAAGCTCTCCGATGCCGACAAGACCACGCTCAAGGCGATGAATGCCGAGCTGGCCAACCTGGGCACCACCTTCAGCCAGAACGTGCTGGCGGAAGTGAATGCCGCCGCCGTTGTCGTCGATGACGTCAAGCAGCTCGATGGCCTGTCCGAAGAGCAGATTGCCGCTGCCGCTGAAGCCGCCAAGGCGCGCAAGCTCGACGGCAAGTACGTGATCGCGCTGCTCAACACCACCGGCCAGCCGCCGCTGACGCAGCTGAAGAATCGCGAACTGCGCAAGAAGATCTACGACGCCTCGGTGTCGCGTGGCAGCCACGGTGGCCAGTACGACAACACCGCACTGGTGGCGCGCATCATGAAGCTGCGTGCCGACAAGGCCAAGCTGCTCGGCTTCCCGACCTACGCTGCCTATTCGCTGGAAAACCAGACCGCCAAGACACCGGAGGCGGTCAACGCGATGCTGGGCAAGCTGGCGCCGGCGGCGGTGGCCAATGCCAAGCGCGAGGCGGCCGATCTGCAGGCGATGATCGACAAGGAGCAAAAGGCCGCGCGCAAGCCGACGTTCAAGCTCGAAGCCTGGGACTGGGCCTACTACAGCGAGAAGGTGCGCCAGGCCAAGTACAACTTCGACGAATCCCAGCTCAAGCCGTACTTCGAGCTGAAGAACGTGCTGGAAAACGGCGTGTTCTATGCGGCCAATCAGGAATACGGCCTGACCTTCAAGCAGCGCACCGACCTGCCGACCTACCGCGACGACATCACCGTCTATGACGTGTTCGACGCCGACGGCAAGCAGCTGGCGATCTTCATCGCCGACATGTATGCACGCGAATCCAAGCGCGGCGGTGCCTGGATGAACTCCTACGTGTCGCAGTCGGCGCTGACCGGTTTCAAGCCGGTGGTCGCCAATCACCTCAACATCCCCAAGCCGCCGGCCGGCCAGCCGACGCTGCTGACCTGGGACGAGGTGACCACCATGTTCCATGAGTTCGGCCATGCGCTGCACGGCATGTTCTCGGACGTCAAATACCCGTATTTCTCCGGCACCAGCGTGCCGCGCGACTTCGTCGAGTTCCCCTCGCAGGTCAACGAGATGTGGGCCGACGAGCCGTCGATCCTGAAGAACTACGCCAAGCATTACCAGAACGGCACGCCGATGCCGCAGGCGCTGCTGGACAAGGTGATTGCCGCCTCCAAGTTCAACCAGGGCTTTGCCACCACCGAGTATCTGGGTGCGGCCATGCTCGATCAGAACTGGCACCAGATCAGCGCCAGCCAGGTGCCCGACGCAGCAGGCGTGATGGCATTCGAAGCCAAGGCCCTGCAGCAGGACGGCATCGCCTACGCGCCGGTGCCGCCGCGCTACAAGACCCCGTATTTCAGTCACATCATGGGCGGTTACGCGGCCGGCTATTACGCCTACATCTGGTCGGAAGTGCTCGACGCCAACACCCAGCAGTGGTTCAAGCAGCACGGCGGGCTGAGCCGCGCCAACGGCGATCGCTTCCGTCAGACCCTGCTCTCGCGCGGCGGCAGCGTCGATGCGATGGAACTGTTCCAGAACTTTGCCGGCCATGCGCCGCAGATCGAGCCCCTGCTCGAGAAGCGCGGCCTGAGTGCGCAAGGTGGCGATGGCGCCACGCCGGAAGCGCCGCAGTCCAAGCCGTAATCGCACTGCGTTGAAACCAAGACGCCGCCCGGAGCGATCCGGGCGGCGTTTTTGATGGTCGCGATGAAGCGGGCTGCGCGAGCCGCAGACGCCGTGCTCAGAGCTCGACCGAATCCACGCCGTCGAGCAATTTCCTCAACAGCTTTTCCAGCCGCACCTGCTCGGCATCACTGATGCTGGAGGTCTCTGCATTGAGCAGCGTGCAGGCGTCGGGAAGCAGGCTGTTGATCAACGCCAGGCCTGCCGGCTGCAAGGTCAGCATGATCTTGCGCCGATCGTCCGGGCTGCTGCCACGCGCGATCAGGCCCTTCTCGCACAACTGGTCGGTGAGCCGGGTGATGTTGGCCGGCTTTTCGCTGGCGGCTTCGGCCACTTCGGTGGGCGTGATCGCCTGCTCCGGGGTGCCGTAGAGCATCATCAGAATCTCGTATTCCGGCGGGCTGATGCCGTATGGCTTCAACCGCGCGCACCCCTGCGTATGCAGTCGCTTGTAGAGGTGCTTGATCAGCCGCACCAGGACGGCCGGTTCACGCGGAAACGCCGGATAGCGCACACAGGTGTGGTCCACGCGACTTGCGGTTGGATCGAAACTACTCATATCACCCGTTTGCTTACATTACTGAATGGCCAAGCCATTCAATCACATCATCTGTGGGGTGACACCTCAGCGTGCGAAGAGATGTACATATTCCGGCGCGACCGACGCCAATACTGTCGAGGCAGCGACCTCGGCCGTTTGCGTCCCATCCGAATACGGCCCCACCTGATATGGCGGAAACACGAACCGAAGCGCGGTGATCTGCCCTGCCGGATTGAGCACCGGTACGAACTGGGCAAAGTTGTCGACCTGCGCGGCAGTGCCTTCGGCAATCATGCGATCGGCAGAGGCCAGCTGCTCGGCCTGTTCTTCGACCGGCACGCGATCGGCCTCCACGCGCTGGCTGGCGGCGTTGTGCAATTGCACGGCCACCTCGCGCCCGATCCTTTCCCAGCCTGCCGGATCCGGAATCAAGGCCTGCGCGGTCAATTGCTTGCGCTCCTTGACCAGCCAGACGAAGCGCGCCACCAACGGCTCGCCATGTGCACCACCGGTATAGCGGCTGCCGTCGGCGGATACGACGATCAGGTCCGGTGTCTGCAACACGGTCTCGAACGCCAGCGACAACTCGTAGGGTGCGGCCGGCTTGTCGTTGCCGAGCCCGGAGACCGCTTCCATGAGCTCGGTACGTGCTGCCTGCGCATAGCTGCGGATCAGTGCGGTCAGCTCGGGAAACGCGTCCAGCCCGCGCGGATAACTGATACCCACCATATAGGCGGGCGCGTGCTCGATCACATCCTCCAGCGGGCCGCTTTGCACCAGCACGGGCTCGGCCGGCGGTGCCGCGGCGGCGGCGGCGTCAGCGGCCGGCTGTGCCGATTCGGCCGTCGTCGGCTCGCGCTGCGTACATCCTGCCAACACGGCCAGCACCAGCAAGCCCCGGACTGCGTTCACTCCTGACAACCGCCCCATTCCCACCTGCTCCCCATCGATACATCTGCAAAGACACGCTGCCGGCGATCAGGCCAGCAGATCCTGAAACTGTTGGTGCCGCCGGACATACGCCTCGGCGTAACTGCAGGCAGGCACGACCTTGTAGCCCTGCTGGCGCGCATGTGCCAAGGCAGCCTCCACCAGCACTGCGGCAATACCGCGTCCACCGATCGCGTCGGGCACATGCGTATGGGTGATGGTCATGCGCTCACCTTCCAGACGGTATGCCAGTTCGGCATGCTGTCCATCGGTGTCTACGCTGAAGCGCTGCTGCGTGGAATCGTGGTCTGCCTGCACTGTCGCTGCCTCCATGGTGGTCTGCACGAGGCAGTGACGATGGCGAGCAGTGTGACCAGCGCGGCGCCGCGCCTGCGTGAAAATGAATCGATGCTGTGACCGCACGCGCAGCCTGCCGAACCGGCACTTAAGTTCGCTCGCACCGCGCCGATAGCTGAGCCGAAGGCGCCCGTTGCAAGCCGGGCCGGCGCGACCGCCGATGCCTTCGCCTTATCTACGAGGAGTCACCGCATGCACAACGATTCGGCAGGACACGGCGCAGACAGCGATAGCTCGCTGCTGGAAGGCCTGTTCCAGTTCGCCATCAAGGGCGACACCCACAACCCCGACTTCGCGCAGCTCAACGACACGGTGTACCAGCGCCTGCAGCAGGCCTACGGGTCGGTGCCCACCGGCAGCGTCGCTGGCGACCAGAACCGCGACGCGGCCTGAGCCGGCATCGCATCACTCGCCAGGACCGCTCGCGCACTCGCCGCGATGGTCCTGGTCCGGTCGCCCGAGGCGACCCGCCCATCCCGACACCTTTGACCTAACCGCGCGTGCCACCGGCGACCGGCGCTCGGTTTGCCAACCGGTCAGCCGAAACGCGGATGGGACAGCTGCTCCAGGAATACCTGCAGCACGCGCGGCTCCATGATCAGCATGAACATCACGCCGAACGCGGCACCGGCCAGGTGCGCGCTGTGGTTGATGCGATCGCCGCCGCGGCGGTCCATCCACAGGCTGTAGCCGACATAGAACACCGCATAGATGATCGCCGGCGCCGGAATGAACAGCACCAGGATGATGGTCCACGGCTGCAGCAGGATGAAGGCGAACAACACCGCCGACACCGCGCCGGAGGCGCCCAGGCTGAGATAGTTCGGGTTCTTCTGGTTCTTCAGATAGCTGGGCAGGATCGAGACCACCAGCGCCGCCAGATAGAACAGCGGATAGGTCAGCACGCTGCCGGTCAGCTGGGTCATCACGTTTTCGATCACCCGGCCAAAGAAGAACAGCGTGATCATGTTGAAGACCAGGTGGCCCAGGTCGGCATGGATGAAACCGTAGGTGACCAGGCGGTCGTACTGCTTGTGCTTGTCCAGCGCCGGCGGCCACAGGATCAGGCGGTCGGCCAGCTTGCGGTTGTTGAACGCCATCCACGAGACGATGCCGGTGATGGCGATCAGGATCAGGGTAATCATGCGGACCTCAGGCAGAACGGTAATTGTCGACCATGCGATACCCGCGCGCGTACAGGCCGAAGGCCAGTGCCGCCAGGAACGCGAAGGCCGCGAAGAAGAACATCAAAAATGCCGCTTCGCTGAGCCCAGTATCGGCGATGTGGGAGGTCACCGTGGCGTTGCGCACTGCCACGTTCGACAGCAGCACCCATAGATTGCCCACCGTGGTGGTCAGATACCAGAAGCTCATCACCACGCCCTTCATGGACGGCGGCGCCTGGCTGTAGGCGAACTCGATCCCGGTGGCCGACACCAGCACCTCGCCGAAGGTCAGCAGCGCATAGGGCAGGATCTGCCAGGCGATATGCATCGGCTCGCCGCCGTCCATGCTGATCTGGATGGCGCCGACCGCGATCCAGGCCAGGCCGCCGAAGGCGATGCCGCAGGTCATGCGGCGCAGCGCGGTCGGCTCCCAACCGCCACGCCGCAGCAGCGGATACAACACCAGATTGTTGAACGGGATCAGCAGCATCACCAGCAGCGGATTGAGCGCCTGCATCTGCGAGGCGGTGAACCAGGCCGGCATCGTCATCTCGCGCCCCTGCAGGACCCAGGTCGAGGCCTTCTGGTCGAACAGTGAAAAGAACGGCGTCACCAGCGCGAAGATCACCAGCACCCGCAGCAGCGCGCGCACGCCTTCGACCGCGGTATCGGGATGGATGCCGCGCGCGCGCTCCAGCTGCCACCAGGTGCCGCCGCCGATGCCGGCCAGCAACAGCACCAGCGCCATGCACAGGCAGATGACGATGCCGAGCTGGTCGACCAGCGCAAAGCAGGCCAGCGCCAGCAGTACCGACAGCACTGCCAGCATCAGCCCCGGGCGGCCCTGCCCCGGCGCCTGTGTCAGCAGTGCGGTGCGCACCACCGCACCGAAGCCGTGCGGGTCCTTCGGCGGCAACGGCACCCGCACATAGCGCCTGCGGCCCAGCCAGAACACCAGCGTGGCCACGAACATCAGGATGCCGGGAATGCCAAATGCCCACGCCGGGCCCAGGTTCTTCAGCGCCAGCGGGATCAACAACGAGGCGAACAACGAGCCGAAGTTGATGATCCAGTAGAAGCCGTCGAACACCACCTTGGCCAGGTGCTTGTTGGACTGGTCGAACTGGTCGCCCATGAACGAGGCCACCAACGGCTTGATGCCGCCCGCACCCAGCGCGATCAGGCCCAGCCCGAGGAAGAAGCCGTTGCGGCTGCCTTCGAACAGCGCCAGGCAGGCATGCCCGGCGCAATACACCAGGCTGAACCACAGGATGGTGTTGTATTTGCCGAAGAAGCGATCGGCCAGCCAACCGCCGAGCAACGGGAAGAAAAACACCCCGATCATGAAGCTGTGCAGGATGTGCTTGGCCTCGGCCTCGCGGCCGGGTCCGCTGACCTCCTGCAACAGCAGCGAGGTGATCAGGAACTGCACCAGGATGTTGCGCATCCCGTAGAAGCTGAAACGCTCGCAGGCTTCGTTGCCGATGATGAAGGGTATCTGGCGCGGCAGCCGCGCACCGGCAGTGGGGCCCGGCAAGGTGGAAGTGGTCAAGGGCAGTCCGGTCGAGCAGAAAACACGCGCTATCGTACCGGCGGCCGCCGGTTGGCCGCCATCGCGACCATGGGATAAGGCCTTGGATGCGCGCTGCATGCATCGACGCCGCTGCGCTCGTTGCCGCCGTTGCGGTGCGCCTGACACGTCGTCCGGCCCAGGCGTGCCAAAAAAACCTGTCGGTACGCCGCAACCACGCCGATCACACGCAAGTCATGACGCAGTGCAGATTGGCCTGCTGCGCCGGCTCGGCTACATTGCAAACGTTTTCCTGGAACACTGGACCGCTGGATGCCCCGCTTCACCCGCCTGGCCCTGAGCCTGTTGCTGCTGACCACCGCCCCTGCCGCACTGGCCGCCGAACCGCTGACCACCCAGGCCGAGCGCAGCGGGTTTGTGCAAACCGGACGCTACGATGAAGTCATCGCGCTCTGCGATGCCTTTGCGCAGCGCTACCCGAAGGCGGTGCGCTGCATCGAATTCGGTACCACCCCGGAAGGCCGGCCGATGAAGGCGCTGATCGTCTCCACCAGCGGCGCACTGGATGCCGACAGCGCTGCGCAGCGCAAGTTACCGGTGGTGCTGGTGCAAGGCGGCATCCATGCCGGCGAGATCGACGGCAAGGACGCGGGCTTTCTGGCCCTGCGCGAATTGCTGGACGGCAAAACCGGCAAAGGCGTGCTCGACAAACTGGTCTGGGTGTTCGTGCCGGTGTTCAACGTCGACGGCCATGAGCGCTTCGGCGCCTGGAACCGACCCAATCAGCGCGGCCCCGAGCAGATGGGCTGGCGCACCACTGCGCAGAACCTCAATCTCAATCGCGACTACCTCAAGGCCGACGCGCCGGAAATGCAGGCGATGCTGCGACTGGTGCAGCAGTGGGATCCGTTGATGTACGTGGACCTGCACGTCACCGATGGTGCCAAGTTCGAGCACGACGTATCGGTGCAGGTGGAGCCCGTGCACGCCGGCGATGCCACGCTGCAACGCGACGGCACGCGCTGGCGCGATGCGGTGATTGCCGACCTGTCCAGACAGGGCTCGCTGCCGCTGCCGTATTACCCCTCGTTCGTGCACGAGGACGACCCGACCTCGGGCTTTGCCGACGACGTGTCGCCGCCGCGGTTTTCGCATGGCTATTTCCTGCTGCGCAACCGCTTCGGCATGTTGGTGGAAACGCACTCGTGGAAGACCTACCCGGTGCGCGTACGCGTCACCCGCAACGCCATCGTGTCGGTGCTGCAGCAGGCCGCGCGCAACGGCGCCCGCTGGCGCGCCGATGCGCTGGCGGCCGATCAACGCGCCACCAGGCTGGCCGGCGAGATGGAGCCGTTGAGCTTCGCTGCCGGCCCGGCCGCACGCACCGTGGCCTTCCGTGGTTACGCCTACACGCGTACGCCCTCGCCGATTTCCGGCGCGTTGATGACGCGCTACGACGAGACCAGGCCACAACTCTGGAAGGTGCCGTTACGCGATCAGATCAAGCCGGACGTGGTGGTCGATGCGCCACGCGGCGGCTACCTGGTGCCTGCCGCGCAAGCGGCGCTGGTGGCGGAGAAACTGCGCCTGCACGGCATCGCCTTCGACACCATCGCCACCACTGCCGCCCATCCGGTGCAGAGCTTCCGTGCCGACAAGGCAACGTTTGCCGCGCGTTCCAACGAAGGCCACCAGAACCTGGAGATCACCGGGCAATGGCGCGATGAAACCCGCACCTTGCCGGCCGGCTCCTTGTTCGTTCCGATCGCCCAGGCCAGGTCGCGCCTGGTGATGGCGATGCTGGAACCGCAGGCGCCGGATTCGCTGCTGCAGTGGGGCCTGTTCAACACCGCATTCGAGCGCAAGGAATACATGGAGGACTACGTCGCCGAAGAGGTTGCGCGCGACATGCTCGAACGCGACCCGGCAGTGAAGGCGCAATTCGAACAGCGCCTGGCCAGCGATGCGGCCTTCGCGGCCGACCCGAAAGCACGCCTGGAATTCTTCGCGCGCCTGCACGCCTCCTGGGACGAGCGCTACCGCCTGTATCCAGTGCTACGCACGGCACAGACCCAGTTCTGAGCCGGCGCCCGCTTCCGGCAAGCACCTGATTCGGCGCGCACGCGCGCCTTTCGAACCCGGGCACCGCGGTGCCCTCCCTGATTGCAACCGCACCACAAGGACCACCCGTGCCACATCTCGATATGAAACCGTTTACACCCACCAGTCCACGCCGTCTTGCGTTGGCCATCGCCCTTGGCGTCAGCACCGCGTTTGCCGCCCCGCTCGGCGCACAGACCGCCGCCGCAGCGCAGCCGTGGATGGACACCGCGCTGACCGCGGACCAGCGCGCCGACCGTCTGCTCGCGCAGATGAGCGAGGACGAAAAATTCCAGATGCTGCGCAGCTACTTCGGCCTGGGCACCGACAAGATTCCCAAGCCCGAGGGCGCGCTGGGCTCGGCCGGCTATGTCCCCGGCGTCCCACGGCTGGGCATCCCGGCGCAGCAACTGGCCGATGCCGGCGTGGGCGTGACCAATCCCGGCGGCATCCGCAAGGGCGACTTCGCCACCGCGATGCCGTCCGGCCCCTCGACCGCGTCGAGCTGGAATCCACAGCTGGCCTATGCCGGCGGCAAGACCATGGGCCGTGAATCCTGGCAGCAGGGCTTCAATGTGCTGCTGGCTGGCAGCGTCAACCTGCAGCGCGACCCGCGCAACGGACGCAATTTCGAATATGCCGGCGAAGACCCGCTGCTGGCCGGCACCATGGTCGGCGAGTCGATCCGCGGCGTGCAGAGCGAGCACGTGCTGTCGACGATGAAGCACTACGCGCTCAACGACATGGAGACGCGCCGCAATTTCCACAGCGCCGAGATCGGCGAGCAGGCGATGCACGAATCGGACCTGCTGGCATTCGAGATCGCCTTGAAGATCGGCGACCCGGCCTCGGTGATGTGCTCCTACAACAAGATCAACGGCATCTACGGCTGCGAGCACGATTACCTGCTCAACCAGGTGCTCAAGCAGGAATGGAAATACCCCGGCTACGTGATGTCCGACTGGGGCGGCGTGCACAGCGGCTCCAAGGCGGCCCTGGCCGGACTCGATCAGCAATCGGCTGGCGAAGTGTTCGACGCGGCGGTGTTCTTCGACGCACCGTTGCGCATGGCGGTGTCGGCCGGCGTGGTGCCGCGCGCGCGCTTTGACGACATGGTCAAGCGCGTGCTGCGCAGCCTGTTCGCGCATGGCGCGTTCGATCATCCCACCCAGCGCCAGCCGATCGATGGCAAGGCCGGGCAGCTGTCCGCGCAGCATGTTGCCGAGGAAGGCAGCGTGCTGCTGCGTAACGAGCAGGCCACCTTGCCGCTATCGAAGGAGGTGCGCCGCATCGCGGTGATCGGTGGGTATGCCGACAAGGGCGTGATGTCCGGCGGTGGTTCCTCGCGTGTGGACTACACCATCAACGGTGGTAACGCCGTACCCGGCCTCAATCCGACCACCTGGCCCGGCCCGGTGATCATCCATCCGTCCTCGCCGCTGCAGGCACTGCGCGCCGCGTTGCCGAACGTGCAGATCGATTATGTCGACGGCAAGGACCGCGCTGCCGCGGCACGCGCGGCCAAGGCCGCCGATGTGGCGATCGTGTTCGCCACCCAATGGTCGGCCGAATCGGTGGACCTGCCGGACATGCAATTGCCCGACAACCAGGACGCCTTGATCGAGGCGGTGGCCAAGGCCAACCCCAAGACCACCGTGGTGCTGGAAACCAACGGCCCGGTGCGCATGCCCTGGGCCGAGCGCGTGCCGGCGGTATTGCAGGCGTGGTATCCCGGTATCGGCGGCGGTGAGGCGATCGCCAACCTGCTGACCGGCGCGGTGAACCCGTCCGGCCATCTGCCGGTGACCTGGCCGGTGGACGAATCGCAGCTGCCGCGTCCCTCGATCCCGGGCCTGGGCTTCAAGCCGGCCAAGCCGGGCGAAGACAGCATCGACTACGCCATCGAGGGCGCCAACGTCGGCTACAAGTGGTTTGCCGCCCGCAAGCTGACCCCGCGTTATCCATTCGGCCATGGCCTGTCGTACACGCAGTTCCGCATGGGCGGGCTGCGCGTGGAAGCCAACGGCAGCCAGCTCACGGCGAACTTCGAGGTGGAAAACATCGGCCAGCGCGAAGGCGCCGCCGTGCCGCAGCTCTACGTCACCCTGCCCGACGGCCATGCCACCCCGCTGCGCCTGATCGGCTGGCAGAAGCTCACGCTCAAGCCTGGCGAAAAACGCGCCGTGCAGGTGATCGCCGAACCCAAGACGCTGGCCGACTTCGATGCCAAGGCGCGTCACTGGACGATTGCCGCCGGCACCTATCGCGTGCAGCTGGCACGCTCGGCAGGCGAACCGGTGCAGAGTGCAGAGGTCAGCTTGCAGGCGGCGCAGCTGCCGTAATCCGGTGTGGTGGCGGGCATGCAGTGCGCATGTCCGCCACGCCGTCTTCTCCTTTCGCCAGCAGACACCGGCCACCACGAAAAATTTGTGCCGGATGCGTTGACAGCGTCGCGCGCAACTTGCACAATTCGCGTCCTGAGTCGCCCAGGTGGCGGAATTGGTAGACGCACTAGCTTCAGGTGCTAGCGGGGGCAACTTCGTGGAGGTTCGAGTCCTCTCCTGGGCACCACGACTCACGGTAGATCGTAAAAAACCCCGCTCAGGCGGGGTTTTTTGCGTCTGGGCCATGCGATTGCACGATGGTCGGCATCGGTGATGTCTGCAGATCGGCAGCGTCGCAAGGGTGCGGCGCCAATGACTTTCGACACGCGACCAGCTGTTGCCGCTGTAGCGACCATGCGCAACGCCTCCACGACGGCAGCACGCTCCATGCGCATCCTCCTCTGGCTTGCCCTGCTGCCGGCCGTTGTCAGTCCGCATGCACGGGCACAGCAGACCGACAAACACGATGCCCCGCGCCATCGCGCGCAGGTGTCTTCGCAGCAATGCGGTCTCGGCACGCCGTTCAACGTGCTCGCCGACAGCGGCGGCATCTGGCTTTATCGCGATAGCGATTGGCCACGCGAAATTTTCTTCCACGGCGGCGAACTGAGCATCGACCACAAGCTGCAGCAGACCAGCACGGCCGATGCACGACGCCTTGGGGAGATGGAACAGCGCACCCGCGCACTGATGCCGCAGGTTGCCGGCATTGCCTATCAGGTGATCGACCTCAGTTACGACGCGCTCGGTGGTGTCATCGAGGTCATGACCGGCAGTGCGCTCAACGCCCGCAAGATCGAACGGCTGCGCAAACGCGCACGCGCATATGTCGACGGCACCCTGGGCAAGGGGCGTTGGGAGCAGAAGGCCTTCGACGGCAACTTCGCAAACTACGTCGAAGACGAAGCCGAGCAATTCAAGGGCAGCATCGCGCGCCACATGCTCTGGCAGATCGTCACCGGGCGTTCGGACGGAATCGACAAACGCGCCCAACAGATGGAGGGCCAACTGGATGCAAGGCTGGATGCCCAGGCGTCCACCATCGAGGCCAGCGCCAACGCGCTGTGCACCCAGGTGCAGGCACTGCGTCAGTTAGAGGGCGCCCTCGAGTTCCGCTACCAGGGCAAGCCGCTGCAACTGCTCGCGCCCCTGCAGGACGACACGCCGCGCCAAGACACCGAACAGGCCGAACCGAAGCCCCACAACGGCGACGCACCACCGAACCGCGCAGTCGGGCTGCAACCAGCAACAAACAGCTGAGGCCTCACGCCCTCGGTCGGATCATTGTTTCCCGGGCGGGGCGGGCATGTCCTTGATGCCCTGCCGGATGGCGCTCGAACGGGCGAGATCTCCGCTTACCTCATACGCCTCGGCAAGACTGTTCAGCGCATTGCGGGACGCCGGAAACAGCAACACATTGAGCGCGAACACACGAATCGCCGCATCTGCGTCGGTCAAGGCTGCAGCGCCCTCACCGCTCCAAACGGTTTACTGGTTGCTCTGCGAAGCGCTACGCACACCGACCATATTGACTGGCTCTTGCCCGCCCACCGTCGCGGGACCTTACGCGGCATGGATGCCGCATAAGCGCCTACAAGAACGTACTTGCGGCGTGTCCTGCGAGGGTGGGCGGGCAAGGGCCCTGCAGCCAAGTCGCAGATCACCCGCTCTGCACTAGACCGGAATGAAGTCGTTGTCTTCGCCGCTCGTAGTACAGCCGCGCGCCTTCACAGCCGGCGCCTAATGCCCACCCGCCGCCGCTGCGCCACCTGCGCCCGCACCGAACGGCGGTTTGGCCAGCCACAGGAAGAAGATGATCGCCAGGAAGGTCCAGCCGAGCAGGTAGAAGATGTCGTTGAAGCCCATCTGCGAGGCCTGGTGATTGATCATGTTGTTGAGCGAGGCCGCGCCGCGTTGCAGGTCGCCCTGCCCCATCGCGGTGACCTGCTCCTGCATGCCCGGGGTGTAGACCGAGATGTGTTCGGTGATGTGCGCGTGGTGCACCTGGGTGCGGCGTGCCCACAGATAGGTGGTCAGCGATGCGGCGAAGCTGCCGCCTAGGGTGCGCAGGAAGGTGGCCAGGCCGGAACCTGCGGCGATCTCGCGACCGTCCAGGTCCGAGAGCAGAATCTGCAGCACCGGCATGAAGAACAAGGCCACACCCACGCCCATCACCAATTGCACGGTGGCCACATGGCTGAAGTCCACCTGCAGGTTGAAGTTGGAGCGCAGGAAGCTGGTGAACGACAGGAAGATGAAGGCGACGGTGGCGAGCATGCGCAGGTCGAAACGCAGCGCGTACTTGCCCACGAATGGCGTCATCAGCACCGGCAGGATGCCGATCGGCGCGGTGGCAAGGCCGGCCCAGATCGCGGTGTAGCCCATGTCGCGTTGCAGCCATTGCGGGATCAGCAGGCTCACGCTGAAAAACGCCGCATAGGCCACCACCATCGCCAGCGTGCCGGCGCGGAAGTTGCGATGCCGGAACAGCTTGAGATCGACGATGGGATCCTTGTCGGTGAGTTCCCAGATCACGAACACCACCAGCGCCACGGCAGCGACGCAGGCCAGCACCACGATCTTGTCGGAAGAGAACCAGTCCTCGTCGTTGCCCAGGTCCAGCACCAGCTGCAGCGCACCGACGCCGACCACCAGCAGGATCAGGCCGATGTAGTCCATGCGCGGCTTTTCCAGCTGCTCGGGGCGATGGCGCAACTGCGAACCGACAATACTGCTGGCGATGATGCCCAACGGCACATTGATCAGGAATATCCATTCCCAGCTGTAGTTGTCGGTGATCCAGCCACCCAGGATCGGCCCGGCGATCGGCGCCACCACGGTGATCATCGCCAGCAAGGCGAGCGCCTGCCCGCGTTTTTCGCGCGGGTAGATCGACACCAGCAGGCTCTGGGTGATCGGGTACATCGGCCCGGCAACAAACCCCTGCAGCGCGCGCGACACTACCAGCATGCCCATGCTCTGGGCCAGGCCGCACAGCAACGAGGCCACGGTAAAGGCCAGCGTCGACCACACGAACAACTTGGTCTCGCCGAAGCGGCGGCTCAGCCAGCCGGTCAGCGGCAGGGCGATCGCGGTGCTGACCGCGAACGAGGTGATGACCCAGGTGGCCTGCTGCGAGCTGGCGCCGAGATTGCCGGCGATGGTCGGCAACGAGACGTTGGCGATGGTGGTGTCCAGCACCTGCATGAACGAGGCCATCGCCAGGCCCACGGTGCACAGCGCCACGCTCGCCGGGCGAAAGCCGGCGGCGGGTGCAGGTGCCGAGGGACCGCCTGGCGCGGTGGGAGCTTGCGAAGACATGCTGGCTTAGCCCGCCTTGGACGCAGCCTGCGCAGGCAGGTTGTCCTGGATGATGCGTTGGATGTCCGCGTCGGCGGCCTGCAACTGCTGCGCATACACGTCGGTGGAGAACACCGCGCCATTGGCGAACTTGGTCGGCAGCACGCTGCCCTGCTGGTCGTGCAGGTTGACGTCGACCTTCATCGACAAACCGATGCGCAGCGGATTACCGGCCAGTTGCTTGGCATCGACCGCGATGCGCACCGGCACGCGCTGCACGATCTTGATCCAGTTGCCGCTGGCGTTTTGCGCCGGCAACAGCGAGAACGCGCTGCCGGTGCCCAGGCCCAGGCTTTCGATGCGGCCGGTGTAGTCCACGCCGCCGCCGTACAGATCCGAATGCAGCTCCACTTCCTGGCCCAGGCGCATGTGCTTGAGCTGGGTTTCCTTGAAGTTGGCTTCCACCCACACCTGCTCCAGCGGCACCACTGCCATCAGCACACTGCCGGGCTGCACACGCTGGCCCAGCTGCGCCGAGCGACGCGCCACGTAGCCGGACACCGGCGCGATGACACCGGTGCGCGCATGGTTGAGATAGGCCTGACGCAGCTGCGCGGCGGCAGTCTGCACGTCCGGCTGGTTGGCCACCGCACTGTCGTCCACCAGCGCGCGGTTGCGTTCGAAGCTCTCGCGCGAACCGCTCACCGCCGCTTCGGCAGCGGCCAGTTCCTCGCGGGCATGCGCCAGTTCTTCGTTGGAGATCGCGCCGCTGGCGGCCAGATCCTTGCGGCGTGCGAAGTCGGCACGTGCGCTGCGCAGGCTCACCTCGCGCGAGGACAGTTCGGCCTGCGCGCCTTCCACGCTGCGGTACAGACCACGCACCTGGCGCACGGTCTTGGCCAGATTGGCCTCGGCCTGCTGCAACGCGACTGCGGTGTCGGCCGGGTCCAGCTGCACCAGCAACTGGCCACGCTCCACGCGCATGCCATCTTCGGCGCCGATGCTGACCACGGTGCCGCCGACCATCGGGGTGATCTGCACCTGATTGCCCTGCACGTAGGCGTCGTCGGTGTCCTCGTGCCAGCGGCCGACCAGGAAGTACCACACCACAAGACCGATGATCGCCAGGATCACCACAATGGCCACGATGCGCAGCGCCGCACGGCGCTTGCTGGGCGCGGCCGGCGCAGGTTGGGAAGAAGTTGGAGTCGTCTGGCTCATCGTCGCTGTCTCAGGAATTCGGTTGTGCGGAAGTGGTCGCGGCGTGTGCGGTATCGCGCGCAGGTTCCGGCGTGAATCCGCCGCCCAGGGCACGCTGCAACCTCACCGAGGCCAACAGTTGTTGCGATTGCAGGCTGGCCATGCGCTGGCGTGCGAGCAGCAATTGCTCCTGCACGCTGAGCACTTCCAGGTAGCTGCCGATGCCGGCGCGGTAGCGCTGCTGCGCCAGTTCGAAGGCGGCGGTCACGGTCTGCACCGCGTCGTCCTGCGCGCGCGCACGCTGCTCCAGCGAACGCACGGCGTTGACCTGGCCGGCTACCTCGCGCAGGGCGTCGATCACTTTCTGGTTGTAATCGGCCACCGCCAGGTCGTATTGCGCATCGCTGCCGGCCAGATTGGCGCGCAGCTTGCCGCCATCGAAGATCGGCAAGCTCAGCGCCGGCGCAACCACGCCGAACACCGAGGCGCTTTCCAGCAACTGGCCGACATCGCGATTCACCACACCGCCCAGCGCCGTGATGTTGAAACTGGGGTAGAAACGGGTCCTTGCGGCGGCGATATCCTGATCGGCGGCCTCCACGCGCCAGCGCGCGGCGACCACGTCGGGGCGGCGGCCCAACAGGTCGGCAGGCAGGTTGCTCGGCAGCTGCGTGGCGATGGCCGCCCCCAGCGTCGGGCGCGCGATCTCCAGCCCGCGATCCGGGCCCTGCCCGGCCAGCGCGGCCAGTGCGTTGCGCGCCTCGTCGATCTGCTGCTGCGCGGACTGCAGTTGCTGCTGCGCCGACGGTACGCGGGCCTGCGCCTGGCGCACCTGCAGATCGCTGTCGATGCCGGCGCCGCGGCGTTGCCGGGTGAGCTCCAGGGTCTTCTGCACGCGGGTCAACTCATCGTTGGCCACGTCGTGCAGGCGCCATGCGTAGTCGAGCTGCGCATAGGCTTCGGCGATCGCCGCCGACAGGTTCAGGCGTGCCGCCTGTGCGTCCACCTCGGCCGCATGCGCCTGGTCCACCGCCGCTTCCCAGGTGGCGCGCTTGCCGCCCCACAGGTCCACGCCATAGCGGAAGTCCAGCACCAGTTGGCCATTGCCGCCGAACTTGCCGCCGCGCTCCTCGCCCACCATCGATTCGGGCAACTGCACGCCCGCATAGCCGCCGGACACCGACAGGCTGGGGCCGCGATCGGCCTGCGCGCTACCGATGCGCGCCTGCGCCTGACGCAGGCGCGCATCGGCCGCCGCCAGGCTGGGACTGTGCTGCAGGCCTTCGGCGATCAGCGCGTTCAATTGCGCATCGCCCAGGGTGCGCCACCAATCGCTGGCCGGCCATGCGGCCGGGCTCAGGTTGGCCTGCGCGAGGGTGCGCTCGGCATGCAGCGCGCCCGGCTCCAGCATGGTGCCCTGCGGGGCAAGCCCGCGGCTGCTGGCGCAGGCGGCCAGCGCCAGCGTCAGCGCAGTGAGGACGAGCGGCCGCGCAAGCTGCGTGGACCGCAGGCGCAGTATCTGGATCGGGGAACTAGCAGCGTTCATGAGTTGAGTGCATCGCGGACACGGATGAGAAGAGAGGTGAGTTGCTCGCGCTCGGGCGGGGCCAGATCGCGCAAGCCATGCTCGATGGCGCGCTCGCCGCGCAGCTTCAGGCGCTCCCACAGCGCCACGCCCTGTTCGGTCATGACGATCTGCAGCGCGCGCCGGTCCTGCGCGTGTGGCTCGCGTCGCACCGCACCGAGCGCTTCGAGCTTGTCGAGCAGGCGGGTGACCGCGCTCGGGGTCTGGTCCAGCGCCAGCGCCAGTTCGTTGGCCGTGCAGGGCGAGCGCACCGCCAGGATCTTCAGGCCGACGTAGTGGCTGAAGCCGAAGTCCGGCAGCTCGCCCTTCATTTCGGCATCGAGCTGACGCATCAGCGCATCGCGCACCTGGCGCAACAGCAGGCCGAACGACGGCGAGGCGGTGGAGAGGTCATTCATGGCGGGCTATTTTCTTCCGAAAAATATATTTGTCAACGCAAATATTTCTAACGGGATTAAACCGCCAGCAAGGATCGTCACCTTACGCGCCTGTGGCGCTGGCCTGGTAATACAATTGCGCCAATGACTGTCGAAAATCCGCCAACCACACGCGATGCCCTGCCGCCCGGCGTGCGCGACAGCTTCGAATGGGCCGATGGACCGGAGGTGATCGCGTTCCTGGCCGACCTGCGCGCGGTATGGGCGCCGGAGACGGTGCGGCATGCGCATGTCCGCGGGCAGCTGATGTATGTGGAGCACGGCGTGCTGACGGTGCACACCGAGCAGGGAACCCTGTCGCTACCGCCGGGCTGCGCCGGCTGGATGCCGCCCGGCCAGCAGCACACCGTGGAACTGGCCGGGCCGCTGCGCGGCTGGGGCGTGGTGGTCCGGCCGGACGCCTGTGCGGCGTTGCCCGCGCAAGGCGGGGTGATCCGCCTGACCGGGCTCGCCCGCGAGGTGATCATGCGTGCGGCCGACTGGCCGCTGGGCCAGCCGCTCGACCCCGCCCGGCAACGCCTGGCCGCGGTGCTGCTGGACGAACTGCACCAGGTGCAGATCGACCACCTGCACCTGCCGATGCCGGCCGACCGGCGGCTGCTGCGCATCGCCCGGCAGTTGCTCGATACCCCGGCCGACCCGCGCCCGCTGGACGCCTGGGCCGACTGGGGCGGGCTGTCGGCGCGCAGCCTGAGCCGGCATTTCCGCAGCGAGACCGGGCTGAGTTTCGCGCAGTGGCGGCAGCAGGCCCGGCTGGCAGAGGCGCTGCGGCGGCTCAGCCAGGGCAGCCCGGTCGCCCAGGTCGCCGACCAGCTCGGATACAGCAGCCCCAGCGCCTTCGTCAGTGTGTTCCACCGCCATTTCGGCGCTCCACCCACGCGTTATCTGGCCGGCACGCATGCGCGCAGCTTGGCATCCCCCGCCGCATCCGGATAATCGGCGCTCTTCGAGCTCGCGCCACGGCGCGGGCTCCTCTTTCGTAGGACCTGGCTTTACATGACCGATCTGACCCGCCCCACCTTCCACGGCTTCGAGCAGCTGCCGCTGCGCGAGTACGCCGAACGCGCCTATCTCGACTATTCGATGTACGTGGTGCTCGACCGCGCCCTGCCGTTCCTGGGTGACGGCCTGAAGCCGGTGCAGCGGCGCATCATCTTCGCGATGAGCGAGCTGGGCCTGAATGCCGCTGCCAAGCCGAAGAAATCCGCGCGCACCGTGGGTGATGTGATCGGTAAGTACCATCCGCACGGCGACAGCGCCTGCTACGAAGCGCTGGTGCTGATGGCGCAGCCGTTCTCCTATCGCTACCCGCTGATCGAGGGCCAGGGCAACTTCGGCTCCACCGACGACCCCAAGTCGTTCGCGGCGATGCGCTACACCGAATCCAAGCTGACCCCGATCGCCGAAGTACTGCTAGGCGAAATCGGCCAGGGCACCACCGATTGGGCGCCCAACTTCGACGGCACCCTGGAAGAGCCGACCTGGCTGCCGGCGCGCCTGCCGCACCTGCTGCTCAACGGCACCACCGGCATCGCGGTGGGCATGGCCACCGACGTGCCGCCGCATAACCTCAACGAGATCGTCAGCGCGCTGCTGCGCCTGCTCGACAACCCCGATGCCACGGTCGCCGAGCTGTGCGAACACGTGCTCGGCCCGGACTACCCGACCACCGCCGAGATCATCACCCCGGTGGCCGATCTGCGCGCAATCTACGAGACCGGCCACGGCAGCGTGCGCGCACGCGCCACCTACAAGAAAGAACACGCCAACATCGTCATCGATGCGTTGCCGTACCAGGTCTCGCCGTCCAAGGTGATCGAACAGATCGCCCAGCAGATGCGCGCCAAGAAGCTGCCATGGCTGGAAGACATCCGCGACGAGTCCGACCACACCAGCCCGGTGCGGGTGGTGCTGGTGCCGCGCTCCAACCGTGTCGATGCCGAGCAGCTGATGGGGCACCTGTTCGTCACTACCGACCTTGAGCGCAGCTACCGCGTCAATCTCAACGTGATCGGCCTGGATGGTCGCCCGCAGGTCAAGAACCTCAGGCATTTGCTGAGCGAGTGGCTGAGCTTCCGCAGCGACACCGTCACCCGCCGCCTCAACCATCGCCTGCAGAAGGTCGAGCGCCGCCTGCACCTGTTGGAAGGGTTGTTGATCGCCTTCCTCAACCTGGACGAAGTGATCCGCATCGTCCGCAGCGAGGACGAACCCAAGCCGGTGTTGATCGCGCGCTTCGCGCTCAGCGAGGAACAGGCCGAATACATCCTGGAAACCAAGCTGCGCCAGCTGGCGCGCCTGGAAGAAATGAAGATCCGCGGCGAGCAGGAAGCGCTGGCCAAGGAACGCGCGCAGATCCTGGCCATCCTGGAAAGCAAGACCAAGCTGAAGAAGTTGATCAAGGACGAGCTGACCGCCGACGCCAAGAAGTTTGGCGACGCACGTCGCTCGCCGCTGGTGCAGCGTGGCGCCGCGCAGGCGATCGACGAAACCGAGATGGTCGCCAGCGAACCGATGACCGTGGTGCTGTCGGAAAAGGGCTGGGTACGCGCGGCCAAGGGCCACGAGGTCGACCCGGCCGGCATGTCCTACCGCGAAGGCGACAGCCTGCTGGCGGCGGTGCGCAGCCGCAGCACCCATCAGGTGGCGTTCCTGGATTCGGAAGGCCGCGCCTATTCGACCGCCGTGCATACCCTGCCCTCGGCACGCGGCAACGGCGAACCGTTGACCGGACGTTTCTCGCCGGCCTCGGGCGCGGCGTTCCAGGTCATGGCCAGCGCCGACAACGCCACCCGCTTCGTGCTGGCGTCATCGCACGGCTATGGCTTCGTCACCCGCTTCGAAAACCTCACCGGCCGCAACAAGGCCGGCAAGGCGATGCTCAACCTGACCACCGGCGCGCATGTGCTGACGCCTGCGCAGGTGACCAATCCGCAGAGCGACCGCATCGTCGCTGTCACCAGTGCCGGCAATCTGCTGGCGGTGACCGCCAGCGATGTGCCCGAGCTGGACAAGGGCAAAGGCAACAAGATCATCGACATCCCCAAGGCCAAGCTCGGCACCGAGCGCGTGGTCGCGGTGGTGGCGGTGGCTCCGGGCAACACGCTGCTGGTGCGCAGCGGCGCACGCACCATGAGTCTGTCGTTCAAGGATCTGGATAGCTATGTGGGCGCGCGTGCGAGTCGCGGCGCATTGCTGCCGCGAGGGTGGCAAAAGGTGGACGGGCTGGAAGTGCAGTAACGGCTGTTCACCGACGTGGCGCGCAGCGGCGCGTTCGACGCTGCCGCTGCCTCGATTTACTGAGGCGCGGCAGAAGGTCGACGGGCTGGAGTGCAGTAACGGTGATTCGCTGACGCGCCGCGCGATGGCGCGCTGGCCGTGCGGTCTTGAGCGACCCACAAAACTACCGCCAGCTGGACGCTGCCGGCGTTACGGCATCGTGCCCTCGGCCAGGTTGGCTTGCAACGGCGAGGTCACGCTGAGGCTCAAGCTCTGCATTGCCTTGAGAGGTAATCGAACGGTGCGGATGCGTCGGCTGTAGAGCGAGAGACTGCGGCCTTGCTGCAGGGCCCTTGTCCGCCCACCATCGCAGGACACGCGGCAAGTACATCCCTGTAGGCTCTTACGCGGCATCCATGCCGCGTAAGGTCCCGCGACGGTGGGCGGACAAGGACCGGTCGAGATGGTCGGTATGGGTGGTTGTGAGCGCGGCGTGCGTGGTTGTGCGCAGTGCATGTCGCGCGGCGGTGCGGTGTGATCGCCTCCTTTCGATCTGCAGTGTCAGTGCCATTGGCTGCATCACGGCACTCGTCAACGCAAACCAACAAGACAACATCATGGACACAGATTTCTGGCTGCAGCGTTGGCAGAACGGTCAGACCGGCTTCCATCAGGACCAGGTGATGCCGTTGCTGCAAAAGCACTGGCCGGCGTTGCAGCTGCCGCAGGCTGCCCGCGTGCTGGTGCCGTTATGCGGCAAGACGCTGGACCTGCACTGGTTGGCCGCACAAGGCCATCGCGTGCTGGGCGTGGAGATATCGCCGCTGGCGGTGACGCAATTCTTCGCTGATGCCGGCCTGCAACCGCAGCGCCACAGCAGCCGCGCGGGCGAGCACTTTATCGCCGGCCCGATCGAAATCATCTGCGGCGACGCGTTTGCACTGGAGCCAAGCGTGCTGGCCGATTGCAGCGCCGTCTACGACCGCGCCGCATTGATCGCCCTGCCGGCCGGCTTGCGCCAGCAGTATCTGCACACCACGTACGCGCGCCTGCCTGCGGGATGCCGCGGGCTGTTGATCACCCTGGAATACCCGCAGGCCGAAAAGGCCGGGCCGCCGTTTTCGGTGGACGCTGACGCGGTGCACGCACTGTTCGACACGCAATGGCGGGTGCAGCCACTGGAACGCCGCGACATCCTCGATCAGGAGCCGCGCTTCCGTGCCGATGGCGTCACCGCCCTGTCGACCGGCGTCTATCGTCTGCAACGCAACTGAAGGTCACGGGCGAACTTTGTCATCGGCGAGCGCTGCCGACGCCCCAGTCGGGCGCCGCAGATGTTGCACAGGCAGCGCAGCGCGCGCCGATCAGGACCGCGCGGCGTTGCGCCACGCGATGGCTCGCACAACAGCGCAAGCCGCCGAGCAACAGCGCCGCAGACCGCCGGCAGCTGACGCAGACCACGCAGCAAGGCAACGGCAACGCACCGGGCGGCACCTGCCGATTGCAACCCTGCACTGCGCCTGCTCGGCGCCTGCGCAGTGCCCAGTCACCGGGCTCAGCCGGCGACGTGGCCCTTGTCGATCTTCGAGGTCTGATACAGCTCCAGGCCGATCCGCTTGATCAGGCCAAGCTGCTGCTCCAGCCACCAGGCGTGGTCTTCTTCGGTGTCCTGCAGCTGCTTGAGCAGGATGTCGCGGCTGACGTAATCGCCGTGCTCTTCGCACAGCTTCATGCCAGCGGCGAGATTCGCGCGCACTTCGTATTCCACCACCAGATCGCGCTCGAGCATCTCCACCACGGTCTTGCCTGGCGCAAACTCGGCCGGCCGCATGTCCGGGTCGCCTTCCAGGAACAGGATGCGCCGCAGCAGCGCATCGGCGTGCTCGGTCTCCTCTTCCATTTCGTGGTTGATGCGCTCGTACAGCGCCATCAGGCCCTGGTCCTCGTAACGGCGCGAGTGCAGAAAATACTGGTCGCGTGCCGCCAGTTCGCCGCGCAGCAGCTGCTTGAGGTAGTCGACGACTTCGGGATGGCCTTTCATGATGTGCTCCAGCGACGCAATGCGCGCATGGTGCCCTAAGCCGCAGCGCAATGATCTAATCGGAATCACTTTCAGTTGCGCTTGCGGCCAGACCCGCCATGGTCATGAGCGGCCGCCACACTGTGACCGAACTCAAGGACTCGACAATGCGCAAATGGCTGGGCCGGCTGCTGCTGGCAATCGTGGTGTTGATCGTGGCGGCCGTGCTGGCCGTGTATCTGCTGATGCGTGGCAGCCTGCCGCAGCTGGATGGCAACAGCGCACTGCAGGGACTGGCGGCACCGGTCAGCGTGCAACGCGACCGGCGTGGCGTGGTCACCATCGATGCGGCCAGCCAGGTCGATGCCATGCGCGCACTCGGCTATGTGCACGCGCAGGAGCGCTACTTCGAGATGGACCTGATGCGCCGCGCGCCGGCCGGCGAGTTGTCCGAGCTGTTCGGCGTCGCGGCGCTGGACCTGGACAAACGCAATCGCGTGCACCGGCTGCGCGCCCGCGTGCATGCCAGCCTGGATGTCGCCGCCGGCAGCCAGCGCGCCGCGCTGCTGGCCTATACCGAGGGCGTCAATGCCGGGCTGGCTGCACTGCGCGTGCGCCCTTGGCCGTACCTGTTGCTGCGGCAGACACCGCGCGCGTGGACGCTGGACGACTCCATCCTCACCGGCATGGCGATGTATGCCGACCTGCAGGACAACGACAACCAGACCGAACTGGCTGCCGCCCGCATCCGTGCGGTGGTGCCGGCGGCGCTGGCAGCATTGCTCGACCATCAAGGCTCCAGCTGGGATGCGCCGCTGTTCGGCCCCGCGCAAGGCGATGCCGTGCTGCCCGACGCCGCCGCCCTGGATCTGCGCCGCCTGCCGCATGCAGCCGCCACCGCAGGCGCCGAGTCGCCGACGCCGGGCAGCAACAACTTCGCCGTGGACGGCAGCCTCACCAGCGACGGCCGCGCCATCGTCGCTGACGACATGCACCTGGGCCTGCGCGCGCCCAACATCTGGTTCCGCGCACGCCTGCGTTACCCGGACACCAGTGCGCCCGACGGCAAGGTGGACGTCACCGGTTTCACCCTGCCCGGCTTGCCGGCGGTGGTGGTCGGCAGCAACGGGCATGTGGCCTGGGCCTTTACCAACAGCTACATCGACACCGCCGACTTTGCGCGGATTGCGCCGTCCACGCCGGGTCATCCGCAAGCGCTCACCACCCATGTCGAGACCATTCGCGTGGCCGGCGCCGCGCCGGTGCGCTTTGCGGTGCGCGAGAGCGCGTGGGGCCCGGTCCTGCACGACAACGCCGATGGCAGCCTGCTCGCGCTGCGCTGGGCCGCGCAGCTGCCCGGCGCGATCCGGCTGGACTTTGCGCAGATGAGTACGGCGGCCGACATGCAGGCCGCCTTTGCAGTGGCCGATCGCTCGGGCATTCCGGCACAGAATCTGTTGCTGGCCGATCGCAGCGGGCGCATCGCCTGGCGCTTGATCGGTGCGCGCCCGGTACGCAATGCCGGCTGTGGCCCGAGCGGCATCGCCGAACTGGCAAGCTCGGCGCAGGGTGCGGACGCGGCATCGCCTTCGGTTGCGGCAACGGCGGCATCGGCGCAGGGCGGCTGCCTGCCCTGGCCGGTGCGCAGCGACGCTGCCCCCGCCCTGATCGATCCTCCCTCGCACCGGCTGTGGACCGCCAACAGCCGCGTCGTCGATGCGCAGCAGTTGGCCACGCTCGGCAATGCCGGCTACGACCTGGGCGCGCGTGCGCAGCAGATCCGCGACGACTTGTTCGCCAGGCAGCGCTTCAACGAGCTGGACCTGCTCGCCATCCAGCTCGACGATCGCGCCGTGCTGCTCACGCGGTGGTGGCAGTTGTTGCGCAGCGTGGTCGAGCACAGCAAGGACCCGGCCTTGCAGCAGATCGAAGCCGCCACCCGGCAGTGGGACGGGCACGCATCCACCCGCTCGGCCAGCTATCGCATCGTGCGCGGCTTTCGCGGCATGACCATCGACGCAGTGGAAGCCGGCCTGCTGGCGCCGGCAAAAGCCGCGCTTGGCAAGGACTTCCTGCCGCCGCGTCGCGCGCAGCTGGAAGGCATCGTCTGGCCGTTGCTGCAGCAGCGCCCGGCGCATCTGCTGCCGCCCGCCTATGCAAACTGGGATCAGCTGCTTGCCGAGGCTGCACGCAAGGCGCAGACCGATCTCGCTGCGCAGGACGGCGCCTTGAGCGAACGCACCTGGGGCGAACGCAACACCGCCGCCATCTGTCACCCGATCGCGCGGGCATTGCCTGCGCTTGCCAAGCGCTGGCTGTGCATGCCACCCGACCAACTGCCAGGCGATCGCGACATGCCGCGCGTGCAAGGCCCGGCCTTCGGCGCCTCCGAACGCATGGTGGTGTCGCCCGGCCACGAACAGGACGGCATCGTGCACATGCCGGGCGGCCAGAGCGGACACCCCTTGTCGCCGTTCTGGGGCGCAGGCCACGACGATTGGGTACACGGCCGGCCAACCCCATTCCTGCCGACCGCGACCCGCTATACGTTGCAATTGCAGCCGAAGTAGGCGTGGTCATTGCTGTCTCGAGTGTCGGCACAGGTTTCGACCGTCGTTGGGGGGCTGGACGAACGCAAAATCGGTGTCTGCGTTCTGCAGATCGCACCCCGCACCTTGCACATCTGGATACCCAAGTATCCGCAACCACGCCCGCCCACCGATCTGCCCAATCAAGCGAGCACAACATGCTAAGATGCATTTGATAACCATTCCCATTAGTGACCAATGCGCCCCACGCTCCTTGTCACCGCGCTCGCCGCTGTCTTGGCGTTACCCTCGCCCCGCGCCTTCGCCCAACAACACACCAGCACCTCGGCAGCCGTCACCGACCTCGATGGCGTCGACGTCGTCGGCCGTGCGCAGACGTTGTACAAATCCGACGATGCCGCGGTGGCCACACGCACCGATACGCCGTTGTCGCTGGTGCCGCAGTCGGTGCAGGTGCTGCCGCGCGAACTGATCGACGACCAGGCCGCGCGCCAGATCACCGATCTGTATCGCAGCATCAGCGGCATCAGTTTCTTCAGCTATGCCGGCGTCACCCTGCGCGGATTCCGCCAGGAAAACGTGCTCTACGACGGATTGCGTGGCGATCCGTATGCCGGCTTCTCGGTGCCGCAGCTGTTCAATATCGAACGCGTGGAAGTGCTCAAGGGCCCGGCCGGTGCGTTGTACGGCGGCGGCGAACCCGGTGGCGTCATCAATTACGTCACCCGCAAGCCCGGCCATCAGGCCGCGCGTCGGGTGGAGCTGCAGGTGGGCAATCAATCCTTCGGGGCGGCCTCGTTCGAGGCCACCGGGCCGGCACGCGAAGACGGGCGCATTCGCTACCGCGTTGGCGCCTATGCCGATGGCGAGGATGGCTTTCGCCGCAACACCGATAGCCAGAGCCAGATCGGCGATGCGTCGGTGGCGTTCGACATCGGCCAGACCGGCGAGCTCACGCTGCAGTACACCGACATCACCCAGAACCTGGGCGGCAATCGCCTGCGCGGCGTGCCGGTGGATGACGACGGCAACTTCCTCACCGACCGTCGCTGGAACCACAACGAGCCCACCGATTTCCTCGACATGCGCGCCAAGGTGGCGTTCGCGCAATATCGTTTTGCGCCGTCGGATGCGTGGGATGTGGACATGGCGATGCGCTGGTTCAAGAACGACGAGCATCAGATCTATCACGAGCCGATGGGCCTGATCGACCGCGATGGCGACGGCACCGCCGAATGGATGACGCGGCAGCTGCGCAACCAGTTCCGCGACAACGATGCGATCTCCAGCAACGTCAACGCGGTGTTCCGCACCCGCATCGGCGCGATCGAGCACAAGCTGCTGATGGGCGCGGACTACTATCGGCTGGATGCGGATTTCCGCGCGCAGACCGCCAACACCGCAGACACCGGCCGCGTGCGTGGGCCGGTGCCGGGCATCGACCTGTTCAACCCGGTGTATGGCCGCAGCGGCTTCTACGACTACGGCCTGGACAGCCTGCCCTGGCGCGCCACCAGCACCCGCAGCCAGCGCTATGGAGCGTATCTGCAGGACGAACTCACGCTGACGCCGCGCTGGTTTGCGATGGCCGGACTGCGTTGGGACGGCTTCAAGGACGACAACCGTCTGGACGGCTCGCGCGTCACCGGCAACGATCTCAGCTGGCGTGTGGGCAGCACCTTCGTGCTGCGCGATGGCATCAACGCGTACGCGAGTTATGCCAGCGGCTTCCTGCCGCAGGACGCGGCCAATCAGGACAGCAGCGTCGGCGGGCCGTTCGATCCCGAGCGCAGCACGCAGTGGGAAGTGGGCCTGAAGACCGCGCTCAACGATGGCGGGCTGACGCTCAACACCGCGCTGTATCGCATCGAACGCAGCAATATCGTGCAGGCCAACGGCAGTATCGTCGATGGTGTCAATCAGCTCTCCGCGCTCGGCCTGGTGCGCAGCGAGGGCCTGGAAGTGGATCTGCTGGCCGACCTCACCGAACGCTGGGTGCTCAACCTGACGTACGCCTACAACGATGCACGCGTGCTCGATGCCGGCACCAACGGCATCACCAATGCGTCCGGCGACCGCTTCGCCAATGCACCGCGCAACACCTTCGGTCTGTGGACGCGCTACGACCTGCCGGCCTGGAATTCGGCAATTGCCTTCGGTGCCGACTACGTGGGCGAGCGGGTCAGCCTGGAAGGCCAGCGCGTCAAACCTTACGCCATCTTCGACATCAGCTGGCAGACGCAGTGGGATGCCTGGAAACTGCAGGTCAACGTCAAGAACCTGTTCGACAAGGTCTACGCCGCCAGCGGGTTCACCGAACGCACCGGGCACTTTCCTGGCGAACCGCGCCGTATCTACGCGCAGCTGGCCTACAGTTTTTAAGCGGGGCGAACGGGCGCCTGCCCAGGCCTTGGGCGATGCTGCAACTGTGACGCTGGTCGGCCAAAGCGGCCACTGCACGCACAGTTGCGGCCCTGACCAAGGCAGTGCAATGAACCTGCGCCGAATCAGGCAGGCCGGAATCAGCCAGACTTTAACGTCCGGTGGGACACACTAGAGGCCGTCGCGATCTGCAGCGTATTTGCGCACGATCGCCCTCCTCCCCCCACTGACCGGAATCCGCATGCCTCAGCTTGCCCGCTCCGTTTCCGCCCTGTTGCCCCTGCTCGTTGCCACTGCCTGCTCGGCAGCGCCGCCCGCCAAATCCGGCCCGCCGGATGCGCCGGTCGCCGCCTGTACTGCCAAGGTGCGCCCCGGGCAGGATCTGCAGAAAGCCATCGACAAGCTTCCGCAAGGCGATGCGCCTGCGGTGTTGTGCCTGGAAAAAGGCGAATTTCCGCTCAATGGCCTGGTCTCGATCCACCGCGGCAATCTCGTCTTGCGCGGCAAGGGCCCGACCACGGTGCTGCGCATGGCTGATGGCGTGCAGCAACCGGCGCTGGTGGTCGGCGACTACGAAAACCAGCAGCCGACCGGCGTGATCCGCAACGTCAGCATCGAAGACATGCAGATCGTCGCCAGCACCGGCGACAAGGAATTCATGCCCGAGCGTCCGTACCTGAGCAATAGCGCGGTGGTGGTGCGTTCCGGCCAGGGCATCCGGCTGGCCGGGCTGCAAGTCAACAAGTGCCGCAGCGCCTGCCTGCTGAGCGAGTACGACACGCGCGAGATCACCATCGAAAACAACGATGTGTCCGGCGCGATCTGGGACGGCGTGTCGTTCAATCGCACCGCCAAGGTCACCATGGTCAACAACTACATCCACGACAACGTGGCTGCAGGCCTGACCACCGAGCATCTGGAAGACAGCGAGATCCGCAACAACCGCTTCGAGCGCAACGGCAGCCAGGGCATCTATCTGTCCGACGCGCGCCGCAACCGCTTCAGCAACAATCAGTTCGACGGCAACAAGGTCGCCGGCGTGTTCCTGGCCTGCGCCATCCGCTATCGCACGCCGGAAATCCTGTGCTGGGACAACAGCATGAGCCAGGACAACGTGTTCGAGAACAACAGCTTCTCCAATACGCCGTTCACCTACACCATCGGTGTGGACCGCGCTGCCAACTGCACGGCGGCCGACTTCAAGCCGAACCTGTGGCGCAACAACCAGGCCGACGTGGCAGGCGTGGATATCGAGCCGCAGCGCTACGGATACTGCGTGCGCCACGAGTGATCGCAGCAGCGGCCGGCAGCGCGTGAGCGCATGCCGGCCGCTGGAGTTTCAACTTCGATGCAGCAGCGTTACGACGCCAAGGCCTGTTCATGCACGCCGGCAATCGCACGGCCGGACGGGTCGGCCATCGCGGCGAAACTGGCATCCCAGGCGATCGCGGTCGGCGACGAACACGCGATCGACTTGCCTCCCGGCACCGTCTCCGCAGCCGCCTGGCTGGGAAAGAACTGCTCGAACAGCGTGCGATAGAAATAGGCTTCCTTGGTCTGCGGCGGGTTGACCGGAAAGCGTTTGGAGGCGGCAGCCAGCTCGCGGTCGCTGACATGCGCGGCGGCGTGCGCCTTGAGTCCATCGATCCAGCCATAGCCCACGCCATCGCTGAACTGCTCCTTCTGCCGCCACAGGATCGATTCGGGCAGATAGCCGGCAAACGCTTCGCGCAACACGCCCTTTTCCATTCGCGCAGCGCCGCTGCTGGTCTTGTCGATCATCTTGAAGCTGGCGTCCATGCGCATGGCCACGTCCAGGAACTCGCGATCCAGGAACGGCACGCGTGGCTCCACGCCCCAGGCCATCATCGACTTGTTGGCGCGCAGGCAATCGTAGTTGTTGAGTGCATCCAGTTTGCGTACCAGTTCCTCGTGGAATTCGCGTGCGTTGGGTGCCTTGTGGAAATACAGGTAGCCACCGAAGATTTCGTCGCTACCTTCGCCCGACAGCACCATCTTCACGCCCATCGCCTTGATGCGTCGTGCCAGCAGGAACATCGGCGTGGAGGCGCGAATGGTGGTGACGTCATAGGTCTCGATGTGGCGGATGACCTCGGGCAGCGCATCCAGGCCCTCCTCGAAGCTGTACTCGAAGCCGTGATGCACGGTTCCCAGTGCGGCGGCGGCGACTTCGGCCGCGGCCAGGTCCGGCGAGCCTTTCAAGCCGATCGCGAACGAATGCAGGCGTGGCCACCAGGCTTCGGTGGTGTCGTTCTCCTCGATGCGATGGCGTGCATAGCGTGCCGCCACCGCCGCGACCAGCGACGAATCCAGCCCGCCGGACAGCAGCACGCCGTACGGCACATCGGTCATCAACTGACGGTGCACTGCGCGCTCGAAGGCCTCGCGCAACTCCTGCAACTGCACCTGCACGCCTTCCACCTCGGCGTATTCGCGCCAGGAGCGCTCGTAATAGCGACTCAGCGCACCGGTGGCGCTGTCGTACCAGTGGCCGGGCGGAAACTGCGCCGCATCGGCGCAATCGTCCACCAGCGACTTCAGTTCCGAGGCCACCCGCAGCCGGCCTTCGCGGTCATGGCCCCAGTACAGCGGCACCACGCCGATCGGGTCGCGCGCGATGAGCACCCGCCCGGCCGCCTTGTCCCATAGCGCGAATGCAAAGATGCCGTTGAGGCGGTTGAGGTAGGAGGCCGGCGCATCCTCGCGGTACAGCGCATTGATCACCTCGCAATCGGAGCCGGTCTGGAAGGCGTATGCCTGCACCAGCTCCTGCTTGAGCTCGCGATGGTTGTAGATCTCGCCATTCACCGCGAGCGCAAGCGCGCCATCTTCGGACAACAAGGGCTGCGAGCCGCCGGCCGGGTCGACGATGGCCAGCCGCTCGTGCACCAGGATCGCACCGGTGTCGACATACACGCCGCTCCAGTCCGGGCCACGGTGACGTTGCCGCTGCGAACATTCCAGCGCCTGCCGGCGCAATGCCTGCAGATCGTCACCGGGTTGCAGACCGAAAATACCGAAGATAGAACACATGGAAACACTCCTGGATGAAACTGCGGGGTTGGCGGCCGGTGGCAAGCGTGCTGCACGAGAATGACACCCATAAAAAAACCCGCATCGGCCGATGCGGGTTCTCTGATTCCTGGGCGTTTGGTTTTACTTCGCCTAGTCGCAGACCCGCATCGGCCGCGCACGATTGTTCGCGCGCAGATTGTTGCGGTTGGCGTTATTGAGGTTGGCGAGCTGGAAGACCATGTGACCGACGCTAACCGTTCGTTTTCGATGGCGCAACTGTTTCAGCGGCAACGACGGCGGCAACTGCTCCGTCAATCGACCAGCAGCCGCTCGATCAGCGTGCGATACAACGCCGGCAGCGCTTCCAGATCGGCCACGCGCACATGCTCGTCGACCTGATGGATGCTGGCGTTGACCGGGCCGACCTCGATGCATTGCGCGCCCAGCGGCGCGATGAAGCGGGCATCGGAGGTGCCGCCGCCGGTGCTTTCTTCCGGCGGTGCGCCGGCGAACTGGCCCAGCACCTCGCGTGCGACGCTGCGCAGACGGCCTTCCGGGGTGTAGAACGGCTCGCCGCTGCGATGCCAGCGCAACGCATAGTCCAGCCCGTGGCGATCCAGCAATGCGGTGATTTCCGCTTCCAGCCGCGGCGCATCCCACAGCGGGGTGTAGCGCAGATTGAAGGCCACCTGCAGCTCGCCTGGAATCACGTTATTGGCGCCGGTGCCCGCATGGATGTTCGACACCTGCAGGCTGGTCGGCGGAAAACTCTCGAAGCCCTCGTCCCACTGCCGCGCCACCAGCTCGGCCAGTGCCGGCGCGGCCAGATGGATCGGATTGCGCGCCTTCTGCGGATACGCCACATGCCCCTGCACGCCTTTCACCGTCAGCGTGCCGGACAGACTGCCGCGACGGCCCACGCGCAGCAGGTCGCCCAGCCGTTCGGTGGACGACGGCTCGCCGGTGATGCACCAGTCGATCGCCTGCCCACACGCACGGAACAGCTCGGCCACGCGCCGCACGCCGTCGATGGCATCGCCTTCTTCATCGGAGGTCAGCAACACCGCCAGCGTGCCGGCATGCTGCGGATGGGCGGCGACGAACTGTTCGGCAGCGATCGCGAAGGCGGCCACGCTGCCCTTCATGTCGGCCGTGCCGCGCCCGTACAGCACACCATCGCGGATCTGCGGATCGAACGGATCGCTGGTCCAGGCCTCGCGCGGACCCGGCGGCACCACATCGGTGTGGCCAAGCAGCACCAGCACCGGCGCACCGCTGCCGTGGGTGGCCCACAGATTGTCGACCTGGCCCAGGCGCAGATGCTCGCAAGCGAATCCGGCAGCCTCCAGGCGTTGCGCAAGCAGCACCTGGCAGCCGGCGTCGTCCGGTGTGACCGAGGCACGTGCGATCAGCTCGCAGGTCAGTTGCAGTACGTCGCTGGTCATGCTCGTCCTTCCTATAAAAGATGCAGCTGGGCCGCGGGCATCAGCAGGTCGCCTGCCGTCCACGCGCCCGCCCCGCACAGGCCTGCGCGAACCAATGACGCGGTGGCACCATCAAGCGATGTTGAAGCGTGCCTTGAACCCGTTGTCGGAGAAGCCCTGGCTGAGCGCGCCATCGTCGCTCACCACCACCGGGCGGCGGATCAATTGCGGGTATTCGCGCAGCAGCAGCTTCCATTCGGCGTCCGAACCCGGCGTCTTCTTGTTGTCGGGCAACTGGCGCCAGGTGGTCGAGGACTTGTTGATCAAGGCCTCGAATCCGCCGGCCTTGCTGGCCCAATCCACCAATGTCTCCGGCGCGGGCGTGTGCTCGCGGTAATCGACGAAGCTGTAGGCCACGCCGAAGCGGTCCAGCCACTTGGTCGCCTTCTTGCAGGTGTCGCAGTTCTTCAATCCATAGAGCGTGGTCATGTCGTCGCCTTTTCGACTCCGCGGCGCGCGTTTGCACGCGCCAACAGGGTGGTTACCAGTTGATCGTGTTCCTGCCCGTGTGCGGGCAGGAACACCACATCGGCGCGTGTGCCGTGGAATTTCAGCGCCATCCGCCGCGGCGGAATCAGCCATGCCGCATCGACCGAGCGCAACTCGGCCAGGTCCACACGCTGCGACCGTCCTTGCTGCACGATCTCCAGCGCATCGCCCGCATCGCGGACCTGCGCCCAGCGGCTGGATGACCACGCCAGACGCAGGGTCGTCAGCACCACCAGCGCAGGCGCCAGCCAACGCAGGACCTCCAGCTGCTGCGGCACGCCATCGCGCACCAGCGAGCCGGCCACGTAGAGCGCCACCCATCCCAACCACAGGGCCGGGATGCCCCAACGCACCCAGCCACTGAGCGGCCGCGACAGCATGGTGCCGCGTGCAGGCTGCGCAGTGCTCAATCGGCCAGGCCGCGCAGCAACTCGTTGACGCTGGTCTTGCTGCGCGTCTTGGCATCCACCTGCTTGACGATCACCGCGCAATACAGCGAGTGCGAGCCATCTTTCGACGGCAGCTGGCCGGACACCACCACGCTGTAAGGCGGCACGTAGCCGTAGGAAATCTCGCCGGTGGCGCGGTTGTAGATGCGTGTGCTCTGGCCGATGAACACGCCCATGCCGATTACGCTGTGGTGCCCGATGACCACGCCTTCGACCACTTCCGACCGCGCACCGATGAAGCAATGATCCTCGATGATGGTCGGGCTGGCCTGCAGCGGTTCGAGCACGCCGCCGATGCCGGCGCCGCCGGACAGATGGCAGTGCGCGCCGATCTGCGCACACGACCCCACCGTGGCCCAGGTATCGACCATGGTGCCTTCGCCCACATACGCGCCGATATTGGTGAAGCTCGGCATCAGCACCACGTCCTTGCCGAAATAGCTGCCGCGCCGCGCCACCGCACCCGGCACCACGCGCACGCCGGCCTTGCGGAACTCGGCTTCGCCGAAGCCGGCAAACCGCGACTCCACCTTGTCCCAGAACGGTGCCGGCTGCGCGTCGATCACGGCCATCTCGTTGACGCGGAAATACAGCAGTACGGCTTTCTTCAACCACTCGTTGACGCTCCAGCCGCCCTGCCCGTCCGGCTCGGCGACGCGGAACTCGCCGCTTTCCAGGCCGTCGATGACGCGGGTGACGATGGCACGGGTGGAGCCATCGATCTCGTCGACGGTCAGGCTGGCGCGGCGCTCGAAGGCGCTTTCGATGCCGAACTTGAGCTCGTCACTGCCCACCGGCGTTGCAGCGCCGCGCACGGTCTTTTCGGCGATCGGCAGTTTCTTCGCAGCTGCAGCCTTCTTGGCAGCCGGGGCGGACACCACGCTGGTCGGCTGCTTGGCCACGCGCGGGGCCGCACTGGTCGCCGGCTTGGTGGCGCTTTTCCTGGTGACCTGCTTGGTAACGCTTTTGCTGGCGGCCACAGGCTTAGCAGCCGCCGCGGTGGCCTTGCGCTTGTCGACGGCCGGCGCCTGGGGCGCCTTGCCGCTCTTGCTCGGCGCGCGTTTGGGCGCTGCGCCGGTGGGGGTCGCGCCCTGCTTGCGCGCGGTCTTCTTGCTGGTGGCCATGGGGGGTCTCCGAACGGACTACTCAGGTGGGATCGAGGCAGGCGCACAGCGCATCGCGCAGCGCCTGCCGGGCGGATTCGGGCAACGGGCGGTCGTGCTCGTCGGTGATCTGGAACTGGTCTTCGGCGCGCTCGCCGAAGGTGGCGATGCGCGCATCGTGCACACGCAGGTGTTGCAGGCGCAGCACATTGGCCACATCGGCCAGCAAGCCGGGGCGATCGGGCGCGACCAGACTGATGCGGGTGCGGCGACCACCGGCGCTTTCGCTGAATTCCACGCGCGGCGCAAAGCGGAAGTGGCGCAGCTGGCGCGGCACCGCACGCCGCGAGGGACGCACCTTGTGCAGGTCGCCGGCCAGCACTTGGCGCAAGGCCGCGGCCAGGCGCTGCGGGTCGCCATCGGCGGAACTGTCCTGCGGCAGCACCTCGAACACGTCGAAGATCGCATCGTGCGGCGCATCCAGCACGCGGGCGCGATGGATGCCATACCCCTTGCGATCCAGCGTGGCGACGATCGCGGAGAACAAACCATCGCGATCGGGCGAATACACGAACACTTCCAGCGCGTCGTTGTCCGGTACCGCGCGCCGCGCCTTGACCAAGGTCTGGCCGATCTGCACCTCGATCAGCGACACCGCCTGCCAGGCCAGTTGCTCGGGACGGAAGCGCAGGAAGTTTTCATCCGGCATGCCGGCGAACTGGCGGTCGATGGTGGCATCGTCGTGGCCTTGCGCCTGCATCAGCGCGCGGGCGGACTCGCGCGCTTCGCGCAGGCGCTCTTCGCGCGGCGGCGGATGCTCCAGGCCCTCGCGCAGTGCGCGCCGCGCGGCGAAATACAGGTCGGCCAGCAGCCGGTCCTTCCACGCGTTCCACAGCTTGGGGCTGGTGCCGGCGATATCGGCGCAGGTCAGCAGGTACAGGTAATCCAGGCGCTCGCGCGTGCCGACCAGGGTGGCGAAACGGTGGATCACCTCCGGGTCGGAGATGTCCTGCTTCTGCGCGGTCACCGACATGCGCAGATGCTGTTCGACCAGCCAGGCCACCAGCGCGGTATCGCCTTCGCTGAGCCGGTGCGCCTGGCAGAACGCGCGCGCATCCACCGCGCCCAGCTCGGAATGATCGCCGCCGCGGCCCTTGGCGATGTCGTGAAACAGGCCGGCCAGCAGCAGCAATTCCGGCTTGCGCAGGCGCGGCCAGACTTCATGGGTGATCGAAAAACGCTCGTCGGCGCGACCGGCGGCAAACAGCGAAATGTTCCGCAGCACCATCAAGGTGTGCTGGTCCACCGTGTAGACATGGAACAGGTCGAACTGCATGCGCCCGGACACGCTGGCGAACGCCGGAATCCACTGGCCCAGCACGCCCAAACGCGCCATGCGGTTGAGCGACTCCACCGCCCGCGGGCCGCGCAGCAGCGCCATGAAGCGGTCGCGCGCGGTCGCATCGGCGACGTCGTAGGCGGGCAAATCGCGCAGCACCTCGGCCAGCGCGCGCGCGGTCAGCGAATGCAGCCCGCGTACCTCGCGATGCGCCGCCCACTGCGCAAACAGCGCAAAGACCTGCAGCACGTCGCCGGCCGGCCAGTCCTCTGCATCCGCAGCCAGATAGCCGCGGCGCAGACTGAAGCCCTCCCCGAGCGGCTCCGGCACCGCCTCGCCGTCGAACTGTTCTTCGAAACGCTGCAGCAGGCGGTCGCTGATGCGGCGGATCAATGCAGCGCTGCGGTAGAAGCGCTGCATCATCTTTTCCACGCCCAGGCTTTCTGGGTCGTCGGCAAAGCCCAGCCGCTCGGCAAGCGTCTTCTGGTAATCGAACCCCAACCGCTCTTCCGCCCGGTTGGCGACCAGGTGCAGGCCGAAGCGCAAGCGCGCCAGCTCCTCGCGCTCGCGTCGCAGCGCTACGGCCTCGTCGAAACCGACATGGCCCAGCCCGACCAGGGCCTCCAGATCCTTGACCCCGAACGCGCGCAGCGCCATCCAGCCCAGCGTCTGCAGATCGCGCAGGCCGCCGGGGCCGTCCTTGATGTCCGGCTCCAGATTGTCGGCGGTATCGCCGAAGCGCTGATGCCGCGCCAGCAGCTCTTCGCGCTTGGCCTGAAAGAATTCGCGCGCCGGCCACACCTGTTGCGGCGAGATCGCTGCCGCCAGCGCGGCGCGCGCCTGGCTGCCGGCCACCAGCGGGCGCGACTCGATCAAGGCGGTCAGCACCGTCTGATCGGCCGCCGCGGCGGTGCACTGCGCCGGCGAGCGCACCGCGTGGCTGATCGGCAGGCCCACATCCCACAGCAAGGCGAACAGCCGCGCCAGGGCCTGCTCGTGCTGTTGCTGCACGCCGGTCTCGCCCAGTACCAGCACATCCACGTCCGAGCGCGGGAACAGTTCGCCGCGCCCATAGCCACCCACGGCATGCAGCGACAGCCCGGCATCGGCCGGAATGCAACGCGTCCACGCATTGCGCATCAATTGATCGACCGCGCGGGCGCGCAAGGCCACCAGGCGCTCGATCGGCTCGCCCTGGTCGAAGCGCTTGCACAGCCGCATGTCGGCATGCACCAGCAGCGGGCGCGCTTGCGCGGCCCACTCGGCATCGCCGGCGACACCCGGGTCGGGTCGGTCCGCCGGCGTGGCCGTCATACCGGAGCGGGAGCGTTCGGCGACAGCGTCAGCACATCCACGCCGTCTTCGGTCACCGCGACCATGTGTTCCCACTGCGCGGACAACTTGCGGTCCTTGGTCACCACGGTCCAGCCGTCCGGCAAGGTCTTATGGTGGTAGGTGCCTTCGTTGATCATCGGTTCGATGGTGAAGGTCATGCCGGGCTTGAGCACCAGGCCTTCGCCGGGGCGGCCGTAATGCATCACCTGCGGCTCGTCGTGGTAGACCTTGCCGATGCCATGGCCGCAGTAGTCGCGCACCACGCTGAAGCGCTCGGCTTCGGCAAATTTCTGGATCGCGTGGCCGACATCGCCCAGCGTTGCGCCCGGCTTGACCGCACGGATGCCGCGCCACATCGCCTCGTAGGTGGTTTCCACCAGCCGCTTGGCCATCACCGACGGCGTGCCGACGTAATACATGCGGCTGGTGTCGCCATGCCAGCCGTCCTTGATGACGGTGACATCGATATTGACGATGTCGCCGTCCTTCAGGACCTTGGCCGCGCTCGGGATGCCGTGACAGATCACGTTGTTGACCGAGGTGCACACGCTCTTGGGAAAGCCGCGGTAGCCGACGTTGGCAGGAATGGTGCCCTGCACGTTGACGATGTGGTCGTGGCAGATGCGGTCCAGCTCGGCCGTGGTCACGCCCGCCTGCACGTACGGCGCCACGACATCGAGCACCTCGGCGGCCAGACGGCCGGCGACGCGCATCAGTTCGATTTCTTCTTTGGTTTTCAGATTGACGCTCATGGCAGCGATTATCGCCGATTCGGGCTGAATCTGAACGACCCGCGCGGTTGTTTTTCATGCCGCAGCCGATCAAGCGCCCAGACGGACCGGGCAGCAGGAATCTGGCGGCACCGCGCATTCATGTGTGACGCACTACCGCGCGCGTCAAAAACTCAATAAACGGGGTCATCCGAGAGACATCGCAATTTCGGGAAAACTCTGAGGATAAACAGCGAGATAGCCAAACCATTCAGGGTAATCTTTGGCACAGCTGATGCATTGGAGGCAGGGCGACGAGTCGTCGCGTCACCAATGACCAGACCGGTCAAGGAAATGTCCATGCGTACTGTCCGCCCTGTCCTGCTATCCCTTGGCCTGCTCTCGACCATTGGCGTTGCCACTGCAGCAGATACCACCACATTTAACGTCAAGATCGCCGTCACCAAGGCCTGCACCATCACCGCTGCCTCGGCGACGGACGTCGACTTCGGCTCGGTGTTGTCCACCTCCACCGCCAATGCCGACGCCAACGGCAGCGTGACCGCGCAGTGCACCGCGCTGACCCCGTACAACATCGCGTTGAGCGCGGGCAGCAATGCCGGCACCGCCAACGACGTCACCACCCGCCGCATGAAGAACACCGATGCGCTGGTCACCACCAACAACTTCATCGCCTACCAGCTGTACCAGGATCTGGGCCGCAGCACGGTATGGGGCAGCACCACCGGCACCAATACGCTGAGCCGCACCGCCACCGGCATCAACCAGGTCTATCCGGTCTACGGCCGCGTGACCAACCCGTCGGCCAACAATCCCGCGACCGGTACCTACCAAGACACCATCACCGCCACGATCGTCTACTGAGCGCGCGCATGCCACTGCACCACCGCCTGTCGTACCGGATGCCGGCCTGGCTGGTCACGGCCGGATTGAGCCTGACGCTGGCGCTTGGCAGCGGCGTGCCGCTGCAGCCGGCCCATGCGGCCAGCCTGCAGCTGGCGCCGACCTCGCTGACGCTGAGCGCACAGCAGTCCGCCGACGGGCTCTGGCTGAGCAACAGCGGCAGCGCGCCGGTGCAGGTGCAGACCCGCGCCTATCGCTGGACCCAGCGTGACGGCAAGGATCAACTCGACCCCACCCAGGAACTGCTGGTCAGCCCGCCGATGCGCACGCTGGCCGCCGGCGAGCGCCAGCTGATTCGGGTGATTCGCGCCGGGCCCGCGCCGACCGGCGAGGAAGCCTGCTACCGCATCATCGTCGACGAATTGCCCAACGCCGATGCGGATCGCAAGGGCATGCAGTTCGTGTTGCGCTACTCGGTGCCGATCTTCCTGCTGCCGCCGGGCAAGACCGAATCCACGCCGACCTTGAGCACGCAGGTGATTGCCGGCAGCGACGGCAATGCGCAGATCCAGATCAGCAACACCGGCAATGGGCACGCCCAGGTCGCCGACCTGCAGCACCGGGTCGATGGCACGACCAGGACGGCATTGAACGGGCTGGTGGGTTATGTCCTGCCCGGCCAGACCATGCGCTGGTCGCTGGGGGCACCGCTGGCCCAGTTCGGCCGCGGCACCATCATCGCAAGGATCAATGGTGAGGCGGACGAACGCACCTTGTTGGCCGCGCCAGCAGCGCCGTGATGCGGGCCGGCTGGCGATGACGCTGCTTGCGACCGCCACCTGCCTGGCACATGCCGCCTCCGGCGATCTGGCCGACATGGCGCCACTGTCCGATCAGGCGCCGCAGAACGTGGCGGCCCTGCCGCAGACGCTGTACCTGGATGTCAGCCTCAACCAGGCCGAGCGCGGCCTGGCACCGTTCGAACTGGTGAACGGCCACCTGCGCGGCTCCGTCGACACGCTGCGCAAGCTGGGCTTCCTCCTGGCCGACCGCCCCGCCAGCGAGCTGGTCGATCTGGATCGCCTGCCCGACGTGGAGGTGCGCTACGACGCTGCGCTGCAACGGCTTGCGTTGCAGGTGCCGCTGGCGCAGCTGTCGCTCTCCACTACGGTACTGAAGGCCGAACAGGTCGCACCGCCCAGCGCCACCGCCTCGCCGGGCATGCTGCTCAATTACGACCTCTATGCCACGCGCAATGCCGGGGCCAGCAGCGTGTCGCTGGCCACCGAAGTGCGCGGCTTCGGCATCGGCCGCGGCATGGTCGACACCACCGCGGTGTTCCTGGCCTACGACCGCCCGCAGGACCAGCGCTGGCGCAGCGAAGCGGTGCGCCTGGACAGCGCCTGGCAGATGGATTTCCCCGACAGCGCCACCAGCCTGACGGTCGGCGACTTCTACAGCGGCTTTGTCGACTGGAGCCGCTCGATCCGCCTGGGCGGGATACAGATCGGCCGCAATTACGCCCTGCAGCCGTACCGCGTGCTCACCCCCACACCAAGCTTCCTGGGCGAGGCGGTGGTGCCGTCGACGGTGGAGCTCTACGTCGACGGGCTGCGCCAGTACAGCGGCCAGGTGCCGGCCGGCCCGTTCCAGCTGGCCGCGCAACCCGGCATCAGCGGCACCGGGCAGGCGCAGATCGTGGTGACGGATGCGTTCGGCCAGGTGCGCCGACTGGACTTCGCCTTCTATGGCACGCCGCAACTGCTGGCGCGCGGCATTTCCGAGTGGTCGGCCGGCATCGGCCATCTGCGCCAGGACTACGGCGTACGCTCGTTTTCCTACGAGTCGCGCACGGTCGCCAGTGCCACGCTGCGCAAGGGCCTGCGCGATGACTTCACCATCGAAGCGCATACCGAGGCCGGCGGCGGCGTGGTCAATGCCGGTGCCGGCGGCGTGTGGCTGCTCGGCGCAGGCGGCGTGGTCAACGCCGCCTATGCACATAGCCGGATGGATGCGCTGCGCGGCGGCCAGTACGTGCTGGGGTATGCCTGGAACAACCGTCGTTTCAACTTCACTGCCGGCACCCAGCGCACCCACGGCGACTATCGCGACCTGGGCGCACTGCAGGGCGCGTTGCCGGCGCGCATCAGCGACCGCGCGGTGTTCGGCGTCAACGTCAATCCGATCGGCTCGCTGGGCACCAGCTATGTGCGGCTGAGCTACCCGCAAGGCGACACCTCGCGGTATGCGAGCCTGTTCTGGTCGCGCAGTTTCGGGCGCAACTGGGCGGCCAATCTGTCCGGCAACCAGAACCTGGATGTGCGCAGCGACCGCAGCCTGTATCTGTCGCTGTCGACCACGTTCGGCGAGCTGCGCCAGGCCAGCGCCTCGATGCAACGCAACGGCAACCGCACCGGATTCGTGGCCGATCTGAGCCAGCCGCTGCCCGGCGACGGCGACCTGGGCGGGATCGGCTGGCGCCTGCAGGGGCGTGCCGGCGACGATGCCAACGGCGGCCTGGCCGAGCTGGGGTGGTTGAACCGCATCGGCCGCTACAACCTCGGCGTCGCCAACCAGGATGGCGCCAACTTCGGCTATGCCAGCGCCAGCGGCAGCCTGGTGTGGATGAATGGCCGCGGCTTTGCCGCGCGCGATATCCAGGATGCCTTTGCGGTGGTCTCCACCGACGGCCAGCCCGGCATTCCGGTGCGGCTGGAGAATCGCCTGATCGGCGTCACCGATGCGCGCGGGATGCTGCTGGTCACCCCGCTGCAGTCTTGGCAGCGCAACCAGTTGTCCATCGACACCCTGAACCTGCCGGCGGACCTGCGCGTGGACCGCGTCGATACCGCGGTGACACCGCGCCAGCAGTCCGGGGTGGCGGTGCGCTTCGGCATCACCCAGGTGCGCGCGGCCATGATCGTGCTGCACGACGCCCAGGGCGTGCCGTTGCCGGTCGGCAGCGTGGTGCAACGCGAGGGCAACGCCGAACGCGTGGTGGTCGGCTACGACGGCGAAACCTATCTGGACAATCTGCAGATCGACAACCGCATCCTGGTGGAGCTGCCGGATGGCCGCTGCAGCGCGCGCTTCACCTACCCGACCAACCCCGGCGGCATTCCGCGGGTCGGCCCGCTGCCCTGCGTTCTCGAGCAGCAAACCCCATGAGCCTGCCCGCACTGTGGCGCCTGGTCGTTGCGCTGGCGATCGCCACGTTGTGGCTTGCCCCCTGCCAGGGCGCGCACGCGGACACCACCTGCAGCGTCACCCTCGGTACCCCGCTGGCGTTCGGCAACGTGGCGGCCAACGGCACCACCGATGCGGTGGCAACGCTCAACGTCTCCTGCGCGACCGCAGCGCTCAGCGTGCTCGGCTATGCCCAGGTGAGTCTGTGCCTGGACCTCGGGCCGGGCAGCGCCAGCAACGGGCTGTACGCGCCACGCCGCATGCTCAACCCCACCAGCGACAGCCTGGACTTCCAGATCTACAGCGAGGCCACGCGGACCCAGGTCTGGGGCGCCACCGGGTCGACGACGCCCTCGCCGCGCCTGGTGACACTGTCCTACGGCGTTCCGGTGGTCACCGGCGGCTCGCAGACGGCCAGCATTACCCTGTACGGGCGCATTCCGGCCAACCAGACGCTGTCGGTCGGCAACCACACCAGCAGCTTCGGCGGTGCCGACACCGTGCTGCGCTACTCCTACAACGAAAGCGTCATCGGTATGCCGCCGGCGCCGAGCAGTTGCACGGCCGGCGGCAGCGGTGCCAAGACCGCCAGCAACGCCTTTCCGTTCACGGCCTCAGCCAACGTGCCGGCACGCTGTAGTACCTACGTCACCACCGACCTGGATTTCGGCAGCATCGCCGGCACCATCGATACCGCCATCGACCGCACCTCCACCATCAGCCTGTCATGCACCAACCGCACTGCCTGGAATATCGGGCTGGGCGATGGCATCAATGCCACCGGCAACGTCCGGCGCATGCGCCACGCCAGCAGTGCCAACTACATCGCCTATGAACTGTATCGGGACGCCGGCCGCGGCAACCGCTGGGGCACCAGTATCGGCGTCGATACGCTCAGCGGCACCGGCAACGGAGTCGCGCAGACGGTGACCGTCTATGGCCGCGCGCCGGCACCGCAACAGCCCATCGCGGGTGCCTACAACGACACGGTGACCGTCTCGATCACTTACTGACAGTTAATAAAGTTCGCATTGGGGGCGTCGCTATTTGTTACGTCTCCAATGCAAACGATTGCCTTCATGACGCTGGTCACTTTGTTGAAGCGCCTGACGCTGGTCGCCCTCGTCTGCAGCGCGAGCTCTACCGCGGCCAACGCGGCCACCGCTCCGGGCCCGGAAAACTTCACCCTGCACATCGGCCTGCGTCTGCTCAGCGGCTGCGAACTGCGCACTGCGCCGCCGCGCGCCAGCTGCTCCAGGGGCACGCCGATGGCGATCGCCCCGCCGGCCGGCAGCGCCGACACCCCAACCGCCGCCAGCACCGGGCAGGATGCCAGCGCACTCGCCGGGCCAACGCCTGCCGGCAACGCGCCCATCACCACGATCGCGTTCTGACCATGGCCGCGTCCCGCTCCTGTCGCGGCCTGCTGGCACTGACACTCGCCGGCCTTGCCATCGGTGGCAGCGCCGTTGCCGCCGAGATCGCCATCGCCCCGACCACCGCCCGCATTCCCGCCGACAGCGACCAGACCACCGTCTGGCTCTACAACCAGGCGGCCCTGCCATGGCGCGCCGAAGCCAAACTCTACCGCTGGCGCCAGGACGGCGACCGCGAACTGCTTGAACCGGCCACCGCCGCCACCGTCAGCCCGGCGCAATTCGAAATTCCTCCGCAAGGCCGGCAATTGCTGCGGGTGATCCGCCTGGGCCCCAGCCCGGTGCAGAGCGAAGACAGCTACCGCCTGGTAGTGACCCAGCATGCCTCCGGTAGCGACACCGCACTGCTGCGTTATTCCACGCCGGTGTTCGCCCTGCCAAGCCAGCCCGGCGACCTGCGCCCGCTGCTGCAGGCCAGCCTGTCCGGCCAGGGCAGCGGCCGCGCGCTGAAGGTCCATAACGCCGGGCTCGGCCATGCCCGGCTGGCCGACCTGGCCTACATCGATGCCGGCGGCACCCGCCGCAGCATCCGCGACGACCTTGCCGGCTATGTGCTTCCCGGCCAGACCCGCCAATGGTCGCTGCCCGCCAACGTGGCCGCCGGCAATGGCCGCTTCGTGGCGCGGATCAACAGCGATATCGAGACGACGCTGGCGCTGGAGCCGTGAGCTCTGGGGATTGGGAATTCGGGATTGGGGGTTGGGGATTCGGTACAGCGCATCGCGGTAGCTGATCCTTCGTGGGCGTGTGGACGCGCACGGAGCTAAGCTTGCCCGATTCCCGATTCCCGATTCCCGATTCCCCACTCCCCACTCCCCACTCCCCAATCCCGACTCGCCAATTGCGCCCGCCCGCTCAGCCGGCTATACTCCGCCGGCTGTTTTGCGTCTCTTGCGCATTGCGTCGTTCACGTCGGACGTCACCGACGAATTCACACCTGCCGCCGCCATCCGTGCCGGGGTGCCTCGCAAGGGGTTCGTCACGGAGGCGACAGGGAAGCCCAACCCCGGAATCGTTTGTGCGCATCCTTTCGCAAGGGCCCGCACATCCATGCGCGGACTCTTCAAAGTCCAGTCCGCGCACATAGATTCCGCTATCAGGAGTTACTTCAATGCCCCAAGTCACCATGCGTCAGATGCTGGAAGCCGGCGTCCATTTCGGTCACCAGACCCGCTACTGGAACCCCAAGATGGCGCCGTACATCTTCGGCGCGCGCGGCAAGATCCACATCATCAACCTCGAGAAGACCGTTCCGCTCTTCAATGACGCGATGAACTTCCTCTCCTCGATCGCGCAGAAGCGCGGCACCGTGCTGTTCCTGGGCACCAAGCGCAGCGCGCGCGAGTCCATCAAGGAAGAAGCCGAGCGTTGCGGCATGCCGTTCATGACCCAGCGCTGGCTGGGCGGCACGCTGACCAACTTCCGTACCGTCAAGCAGTCGGTTGCCCGCCTGAAGGAACTGGAGTCGGCCGAGACCGACGGCACCTTCGACAAGCTGGTCAAGCACGAAGTGCTGGGCCTGCGTCGCGAGCGCGAGAAGCTGGACGCCTCGCTGGGCGGCATCAAGGAAATGAACCGTCTGCCCGACGCAATCTTCGTGATCGACATCGGCCATGAAGACATCGCCATCAAGGAAGCCAAGAAGCTCGGCATCCCGGTGATCGCAGTGGTCGACACCAACTACGACCCGGCCCTGGTCGACTACGCCATCCCGGGCAACGACGACGCCATCCGTGCCGTGCAGCTGTATGCACGCGCCGCTGCCGACGCCGTGCTGGAAGGCAAGGCTGCTGCGCCGAACTCCGCTTCGGTCCGCGAAGAAGAGTTCTCGGCCGAATCCGCCGACGAAGGCAAGGGCCGTCGCGCTCCGGCCAAGAAGGGCGACAAGAAGGCTGACGCACCGGCCGACGCTGCCGCTCCGGCTGCCGAGTAATCGGCCTGCAATGCGGCCGCACCATGCTGTGCGGCCGCAGCCCCGACGGGTCCAGCGCGGCCCGTCGCCGAGGCCACTGAACATTTCTACGGGGGGCGGCCGGCCTGGCTGCGCCGTCCCCTACTGGCGGAACCCTCCGCCGCACGCATTCGTCCATATGAGGTAATTCCATGGAAATCACTGCTTCCCTGGTCAAGGAACTGCGCGAGCGCACCGGCGCCGGCATGATGGAGTGCAAGAAGGCACTCGTCGAAAACGCAGGCGACATCGACGCCGCTGCCGAATGGCTGCGCAAGTCGGGTCTGGCCAAGGCCGACAAGAAGGCTGACCGCGTTGCCGCCGAAGGCCGCATCGCCACCGCACAGGCCGGCGGCAAGGCCGTGCTGGTCGAAGTCAACTCCGAAACCGACTTCGTCGCCAAGGACGAGAACTTCCTGGCCTTCACCGAGACCGTGGCCACCGCCGCGCTGAACTCGGATGCCGCCGATGCCGAAGCGCTCAAGAGCGTCAAGCTCGACAGCGGCGAGACCATCGAAGAGCGTCGCGCCGCAGTCATCGCCAAGGTCGGCGAGAACCTGCAGGTGCGTCGCCTGGTCCGCATCGACAGCGCCAACAACGTCGCGGCCTACGTGCACGGCGGCCGCATCGGCGTGCTGGTCGAGCTGAAGGGTGGCGACATCGAGCTGGCACGCGGCATCGCCATGCACATCGCCGCGATGAACCCGCCGCACGTCAAGGCCTCCGATGTTCCGGCCGAGTTCGTGGCCAAGGAAAAGGAAATCGAACTGGCCAAGATGTCCGAGAAGGACAAGGCCAAGCCGGCCGAGATCCTGGAAAAGATCATCAGCGGCAAGATCAGCAAGATCGTCAACGAAGTGACCCTGTACGGCCAGCCGTACGTGCTGAACACCGACCAGACCGTCGAGCAGGCCGTCAAGGCTGCCGGTGCCGAAGTGGTCGGCTTCCAGCGCCTGGCCGTTGGCGAGGGCATCGAGAAGGTGGTGGAAGACTACGCCGCCGAAGTGATGAAGCAGGCCGGCCTGGCCTGATCCTCGCCACTGCGTAGAGAAAGCCGCGGCCTGCCGCGGCTTTTTTTTTGGGCCCGACACTGTCGCGCAGGCCCATGAAAGCGCGAAGCTGAAGCGAACGCATCCGCCGGGCATGCAACCGGCCTCAACTCTACAGATGTCGTGGCGGTTGCCGCTACAACTGGATGCCGACCAGGCTTTTCCGCCCCCATCGCGCACGCGTTGCCGCGCGGCGACGGCGGAGCATGGCGTGCCCCATTAACGAGCGCAGCGGTATGCTTGCGCCCACCGTCGGCGATGACCCATGCAACCAGATCTACAGGCCGCCCTGCACTACTGCCGCAACCTGCCATCGCCCCCGGGCGTTGCGCTGCGCGTCATCGAGCTGGCGCAGGACCCCGACGTGGACATGACCACCACCGCCAACGTCATCGGCATGGACATGGCCCTGAGCGCGCGCATGCTGCGGGTTGCCAATTCGCCGCTGTACGCCAGCCGCCGCCGCATCGACAACCTCGGCCAGGCGCTGACCATGCTCGGCCTCAACGCGACCCTGAGCCTGGCGCTGGGGTTTTCGATGGTGCATGGCGTGCGCAGCACCTTTACCGCGCATCCGCTGCATGAGCGCATCTGGCGCCGCGCCGGCCTGTGTGCGCTGGCCAGTCGCATCCTCGGCCAGGCCTACGGCATCCGCAAACCCGAAGAACTCATGCTGGCCGGCCTGTTGCAGGACATCGGCAAGCTCGCCCTGCTGCAGGGCGCGCCCGAGCTGTATGCACCACTGCTGGAACAGGCGCCCGACAACGCCGCGCTGATCGAGGCCGAACGCGCGCATCTGGGCGCCACCCATGCCGAAGTCGGCGCCTGGCTCGCGCATCAATGGCAACTGCCGCCGTACCTGCAGAACGCCATCGCGCAGAGCGAGGAAGAGCCCGCCAGCCTGGAGCCGTTCATGGCCTGTGTCGCGCTGTCCGGACGCCTGGCGGACATCTGGCTGTCGGCCAGTGCCGTGGCCGCCACCGAACACGCGCAGCGCCAGGCGCAAGACGTGCTGGAACTGGATGCCGAACGCTTCGAAAAGGTGATCGAACGCATCGCCGAGTCGCTGCCCGAACTGGAAGCCCTGTTCGACATCCGCGTGCCGCAGCCCGAGCACATCCAGATGATCTTCGAGCAGGCCCGCGAGCTGGCGATGCTGCGCAGCCTGCGCGAGCTGCAGGACGTGGCCGAAGCGCGCCGGCATGCCGACGAATCGGAAAACCGCATGCGCCATCTGGCCGAACAGGCCAGCCGCGATGCATTGACCGGCGTGTTCAATCGCCACCAGCTCGGCACCGCGCTCGCGCACGAGTTCGAGCTGGCATCGCGCCAGAACTGGCCGCTGTCGATCGCCTTCATCGATCTGGACGACTTCAAGCGCGTCAACGATGCGCATGGCCATCTGGTCGGCGACGAGGTGCTGCGCAACTTCGCGCAGACGCTGCAGCGCATGGTGCGCACCAGCGACCTGGTCGCCCGCTATGGCGGCGAGGAATTCCTGGTGATCCTGCCCAACACCGCGGCCGAGGCGGCGTTGATGGTGGTCGAGCGCATCCTGGCCGAGACCGCACGCACGCCGATGGCGCAACTGCAGGGCGGCCCGCTGCACATCACCTTCTCGGCGGGACTGGCCACCCACGGCGGTGGCGACCGGCAGTTCGAGAGCATCGAGCATCTGCTGCAGGCCGCCGACAGCACGCTGTATCGCTCCAAACATCGCGGCCGCAACCGCGTCACCGCCTACGATGCGACCGACATGCCGACGCCGCAACCTCCGCGCGCGCACTGAGCAACGCATCACGGCATCGCCAACTACCGAATTTTTACCACGCCCGGTGACAGGCTTCCGCTAGACTTGCCGGCGTTTGCCGATCCCCCACACCGAGGTCTCCCCCATGTCTGAACTTGCCTATCGCCGCATTCTTCTCAAACTTTCCGGGGAGGCGCTGATGGGGGACGGGGATTACGGCATCGATCCCAAGGTCATCAACCGCCTCGCCCATGAAGTGATCGAAGCCCAGCAGGCCGGCGCGCAGGTCGCGCTGGTGATCGGCGGCGGCAACATCTTCCGCGGCGCCGGCCTGGCCGCCAGCGGCATGGACCGCGTCACCGGCGACCACATGGGCATGCTGGCCACCGTGATCAACGCGCTGGCGATGCAGGACGCGCTGGAAAAGCTCGGCGCCAAGGTGCGCGTGATGAGCGCGATCAAGATCAACGATGTCTGCGAGGACTTCATCCGCCGCCGCGCGATCCGCCATCTGGAAAAGGGCCGCATCGCGATCTTCGCCGCCGGCACCGGCAACCCGTTCTTCACCACCGACTCGGGCGCGGCACTGCGCGCGATCGAGATCGGCGCCGACCTGCTGCTCAAGGCAACCAAGGTCGACGGCGTGTACGACAAGGACCCGAAGAAGCATTCTGACGCAGTGCGTTACGACAGCCTGACCTACGACCAGGTCATCCTGCAGGGCCTGGAAGTGATGGACACCGCCGCCTTCGCGCTGGCGCGCGACAGCGACCTGCCGCTGCGCATCTTCGGCATGAGCGAGCCCGGGGTGCTGCTGCGCATCCTGCATGGCGAGCAGATCGGCACGTTGGTGCAGGGTCGGAGTTGAGGCCGGGAGTGGGGAATCGGGATTCGGGAATCGCAAAGGCGCGGTCCCGGAGACTGCGCTGACGCCTGACCGATGGCGATGCCGGGCGTGGAGTGGCACCCCAGGTGAACCGGCTGCGCAGGACTCTGCCGGCCGGCAAGTCTCAAAACGCAGTCCCGGCTATAATCTCCGGATTCAGCTCCACACGGATTCCGGCGATGCTCAACCAGATCAAACAAGACGCGCAGACGCGCATGACCAAGAGCATCGATGCTCTGCGCCATTCCCTGACCACCGTGCGCACCGGCCGCGCCTCTCCGGCGCTGCTGGACGGCATCAAGGTCAAGGCCTACGGCACCGACACCCCCCTCAACCAGGTCGCCAGCATCAGCGTCTCCGAAGGCCGCTCGCTGGTCATCAGCCTGTTCGACAAGGGCATGATCAAGGACGTGGAAAAGGCGATTTACGCCTCGGATCTGGGCCTGACCCCGACCGTGGTCGGCACCGTGATCCGTCTGAACCTGCCGCCGCTGACCGAGGAGCGCCGCAAGGAGCTCAGCAAGGCCGTGCATGGCGAGGGCGAAGACAGCAAGGTGGCCATCCGCAACATCCGTCGCGATGCCAACCAGCAGGTCAAGGATCTGCTCAAGGACAAGGCGGTCACCGAAGACGAGGCGCGCAGCGCCGAAGACGACATCCAGAAGCTCACCGACAAGGCCATCAAGGATGTGGATGAGGTCGTCAAGGCCAAGGAACAGGAACTGATGACGGTCTGATCGTGGCATCGCCTGCCATGCATCCAGCACCTTCCGCTGCCGCCGTGCCGCGCCACATTGCCATCATCATGGATGGCAACGGGCGTTGGGCACAGCGTCGGCGGCGTCCGCGCATGATCGGTCATCGCGCCGGCGCGCGTGCGGTCAATCGCACCATCGATTTCTGCCTGGAAAAAGGCGTCTCGGCGCTCACCCTGTTCGCGTTTTCCAGTGAAAACTGGGGCCGCCCGCAGGAGGAAGTCGATGCACTGATGAAGCTGTTCCTGCATGCGCTCGATCGCGAGGTCGACGAACTGCAGCGGCGCGGCGTGCAGGTGCGCTTCATCGGCGATCGCAGCCGTTTCGCGGCGCCATTGCGCGAGCGCATGGCCGCCGCCGAGCGCGTCACCGCCGCCAATGCGCGGCTGGTGCTGAGCATCGCCGCCAGCTATGGCGGCCGCCAGGACATTGCACTGGCCGCGCGGGCATTGGCCGAAGAAGTGGCCGCCGGCCGTCTGCAGCCGCAGCAGATCGACGAGGCGCTGCTGGCCAGCCGCGTCGCGCTGGCCGATCTGCCGGCACCGGACCTGTTCATCCGCACCGGCGGCGACACCCGCATCAGCAATTTCCTGCTGTGGCAGCTGGCTTATACCGAACTGTGGTTCACCGAAACCCTGTGGCCGGAGTTCGATGCCGGCGTACTGCAGCAGGCACTGGATGACTATGCCGGGCGCGAACGTCGCTTCGGCCTGACCAGCGCCCAGATCGCCGACAAGGCGACGGAGAGCTCCTCCGCATGACCAAGACCCGCGTGATTGCCGCGCTGATCATGGCGCCGCTCGCCATCTGCGCGATCGTGCTGCTGCCCACGCAATGGCTGGCGGCGCTGGCGGCGATCCTGTTCCTGACCGGCCTGTGGGAGTGGCTCAAGCTCTCCGGCATCGACGACAGCCTGCCGCGTACCGTGCTGCTGATGCTCAATCTGCTGCTGATGGTGCTGATGGTGTGGGCCTCGGCCGGCTCCATGGTGCTGTTCCAGATCGCCGCCCTGGTGGGGGTGGCCTGGTGGCTGCTGGCGCTGCTATGGCTGCGCTTTTTCACCTTCGGTGCCGATCACGGCAACGGCCAGGCGCGCGCGCTCAAGCTCGCCGCCGGCACCCTGGCGGTCCTGCCGGCCTGGGCCGCGCTGGTGCTGCTGCACGCCAACCCGGACAAGGGCAACCTGTGGCTGCTGACCGCGCTGACCATGGTGTGGGCAGCCGATTCGGGCGCCTATTTCGCCGGCCGCGCGTTCGGCAAGCACAAGCTGGCGCCGCGGGTCAGCCCTAACAAGACCATCGAAGGCCTGCTCGGCGGCATGGTCGCCGGCATCGTGGTCGCCTGCGCATTCGGCTGGCTGGCCGGGCTGACCCTGGCGCATGTGCCGCAGCTGGTGCTGGTCTCGGCGGTGGCGGTGCTGGCCTCGGTGCTGGGCGATCTATTCGAGAGCCTGCTCAAGCGCCACGCCGGCGCCAAGGACTCGGGTGCGGTGATTCCGGGCCATGGCGGCGTGCTGGATCGTATCGACGGCGTGCTCGCCGCCCTGCCGGTGTTCGCACTCGGCAAGGAAATTCTCGGATTCTAGGCATGGCTGGCTCCCCTCTCCGTCAGGTCGCCGTGTTCGGCGCCACCGGCTCGATCGGTGCGTCGGCACTGGATGTGATCGCCCGTCATCCGCAGCGGCTGCGCGCCAGCGTGCTGTCGGCCGGCAGCAAGGTCGACGAGCTGCTGGCGCTCTGCGTCACCCATCGCCCTGCGCACGCGGTGATCGCCGACCCATCCCTGTATCCGGCACTGCGCGACGGTCTGCGCGCGGCCGGATTGGCCACCCAGGCGCACGCCGGCTCCGACGCCCTGGACGCGCTGGCTGCCAGCGATGCCTGCGACACCGTGGTCGCGGCGATCGTTGGAGCGGCCGGCCTGCCCTCCACGCTGGCCGCAGCCCGCGCCGGCAAGCGCCTGCTGCTGGCCAACAAGGAATCGCTGGTACTGGCCGGCGAACTGCTGACCCGCACCGCGGCGGCGGCTGGCGCCGAGATCATCCCGATCGACAGCGAACACAGCGCGATCTTCCAGTGCCTGCGTTCCTGCGACGCCAGTCGCGGCGTGCGCCGGGTGATCCTGACCGCGTCCGGCGGGCCGTTCCGCGGCTGGGACCGCGCCGCGCTGAACGCTGTCACCCCCGCGCAGGCGGTCGCCCATCCCAAATGGTCGATGGGGCCGAAGATCTCGGTGGATTCGGCGACGCTGATGAACAAGGGCCTGGAAGTGATCGAAGCGCATCACCTGTTCGGCCTGCCCGGTGCGCAGATCGACGTGCTGGTGCACCCGCAGAGCCTGGTGCACTCGCTGGTGGAATTCGTCGACGGTTCCACCCTGGCCCAGCTGGGCCTGCCGGACATGCGCACCACGCTGGCGGTCGGCCTGGCATGGCCGGAACGGGTCGAGTCCGGGGTTGCCGGGCTGGACCTGCTGACCCAGGGGCGGCTGGATTTCGAGGCGCCGGACACCGCCGCATTCCCATGCCTGCGCCTGGCCTGGGAGGCGCTGGAGGCCGGTGGAACCGCGCCTGCGATCCTGAACGCGGCCAATGAAGTGGCTGTTTCAGCGTTTCTTCAGGGCCAGGTGGGTTTCCTAGCGATTCCCGCGTTGGTCGAACACACACTGACAACGCTCCCACGGCACAATGCCGACTCCCTCGACACCCTGCTTTCTGCCGATGCGCAAGCGCGGCAGATCACCGAACGCGCCCTCGCCCATCACCGCCTTCATGCCTGATCGATTTACGCAGACGAGTTGCATCCATGGGTGATTTCATCGGTTCGGTCTGGTGGATGATCGTCAGCCTGGGCGTGTTGGTGACCTTTCACGAATTCGGCCACTTCTGGGTTGCGCGCCGCTGCGGCGTCAAGGTGCTGCGCTTTTCGGTGGGCTTCGGCAAACCGTTGTGGATGCGGCGCGACCGTCACGGCACCGAGTTCGTGGTGGCGGCCATCCCGCTGGGCGGCTACGTCAGGATGCTCGACGAGCGCGAAGGCGACGTGCATCCGGCCGAGCAGGACCAGGCCTTCAATCGCAAGACGGTGTGGCAGCGCATCGCCATCGTAGCCGCCGGCCCGATCGCCAATCTGCTGCTGTGCATGGCGATGCTGTGGGCGATGTTCGTGGTCGGCAAACAGGATTACTCGGCCACCGTCGGCCGTGCCGATGGCCTGGCCGCCGAAGCCGGCCTGACCCCGGGCGAGCGCATCGTGCGCATCGATGGACGCGATGTCAGCAGTTGGAGCGATGCCAGCATGCAGCTCACCACCGCGGCCATGGACAAGCGCGATATCCGCGTACTGACAGCCACCGACGGCGCCGGCAACCGCGAGCACACGCTGCGGCTGTCGCAGCTGCCGGCCGGCTTTGACGAGCGCCGCGTGGCCTCGCTGGCCGGCATCGGCTGGCAGTTCATGCTGCAGCCGCCGGTGGTGGGCCAGGTGGTCGCCGGCTCCGCGGCGCAGGGGCTGCTGCAGCCGGGCGACCGCATTGTCGCCATCGACGGCCAGCCGATTCGCTCAGCCGACGAGATTCCGGCCCAGCTGCAGGCACTGGGCGCGCAGGGCGGTACCGGCATGGTCGAGGTCGCGCGCGGCGAAGACCGGCTGGCGCTGGAAATCGCCCCGCGCCGGTCGCCGAAGGGTCAGTGGCTGCTGGGCGTGGGATTTGCGGCAGCGCAGGCGCCGGCCTACGACAGCCGCCAGCAGTACGGCGTGTTCGCCGCGGTGCCGGCGGCGATCCGTGAAACCGGCCGGATGACCGCCGATTCGCTGGGCATGATGAAGCGCATGCTGACCGGCCAGGCCTCGGTCAAGAACATCTCCGGACCGGTCACGATCGCGCGCGCGGCCAACGCCTCGGCCGAACGCGGGCTCGACTGGTTCCTGTATTTCCTCGGATTGCTGTCGCTCAGCCTGGCGATCATCAACCTGATGCCGATCCCGATCTTGGACGGTGGGCATCTGCTGTATTACCTTATCGAGTTGGTCAAGGGCAGCCCGATCAGCGAACGGGCCATGATTGCCGGGCAATATGTCGGCCTGGCGGTCCTGGCCGGGCTGATGGGACTGGCGTTCTACAACGACATCCTCGGCCTGGTTCCACGATGAAGCTGCTCCACTCTTTCCGCCTGTTGTCGTCGTCATACGTCGGCATCCAGCAACACCCGAAATCGACTCCAACCGGATGTGACATGACGCGTCTTCCCACTCGCCGCCTGCTTGCCCTCGCTCTTGCCGCCGGCCTCAGCCTGCCAGTCGTTGCCCTGGCCGCAGAGCCGTTCGTTGCCAGCGACATCCGCGTCGACGGCCTGCAGCGCATCGCCTCCGGCACCGTGTTCACCTATCTGCCAGTGAACCGCGGCGACACCGTGGACGATGCCAAGGTTGCCGACTCGATCCGTGCGCTGTACCGCACCGGCTTCTTCGAGGACGTGCAGCTGGATCGCCAGGGCAACATCCTGGTGATCACCGTGAAGGAGCGTCCGGCGATCAACAAGCTCACCGTGACCGGCAACAAGGACATCAAGTCTGAGGAACTGCTCAAGGGCCTGGGCGACATCGGCCTGACCGAAGGCGGCACCTTCGATCGCCTGAGCCTGGACCGCGTGACCCAGGAACTGACCCGCCAGTACAACAACCGCGGCAAGTACAACGTCGAGATCACCCCGACGGTGAGCCCGCTGGACCGTAACCGCGTGGATGTGGCGATCGCGATCAAGGAAGGCAAGGCGGCCAAGATCCGCCACGTCAACCTGATCGGCACCGAGAAGTTCGCCAACGAGGACATCCTGGAAAACTGGGAATCCAAGGAGCACAACTGGGCCTCGTGGTACCGCCGCGACGACCAGTACTCCAAGGAAAAGATGTCCGGCGACCTGGAGAAGCTCAACTCCTGGTACCTGGACCGCGGCTACGTGGACTTCAGCATCGACTCCACCCAGGTGTCGATCAGCCCCGACAAGCGCGACATGTTCGTCAGCGCCGGCGTCACCGAGGGCGAGCAGTACAAGATTTCCGAGATCAAGGTCACCGGCGACACCGTGCTGCCGCAGGCGGACATCGAGCGTCTGGTCATCCCCAAGGCCGGCGACATCTTCTCGCGTGCGCTGCTGGAGTACACCTCCGATGCGATCACCAACACGCTGAGCAACGTCGGTTACGCGTTCGCCAAGGTCAACCCGATCCCGACTCCGAACCGCGAGGACCGCACCGTTGCGGTGAACCTGCAGGTGGTGCCGGGCCCGCGCGTGACCGTGCGCCGCATCCTGTACAAGGGCAATAGCCGCACCTCCGATGAGGTGTTGCGCCGCGAAATGCGCCAGTTCGAAAATACCTGGTACTCACAGGCGGCGATCGACCGTTCCAAGATCCGCCTGCAGCGCCTGGGCTACTTCGAGAGCGTGGACGTGGAAACGCCGGCGGTGCCGGGCAGCAACGACCAGGTCGACGTGGTCTACAACGTCAAGGAAACCACCTCCGGCAGCTTCGTGTTCGGCCTGGGCTACTCGCAGAGCTTCGGTGTGACCACCTCGGTGCAGTTGTCGCAGAACAACTTCCTGGGCGGCGGCAACCGGGTGGCGGTGGAAGCCTCGCGCAGCAGCTACCAGCAGCGCTACGCGTTCTCCTATACCAACCCGTTCTTTACCGACGACGGCGTGTCGCTGGGCTACAACCTGTCGTGGCGCTCGCTGGACTACTCGGACTTCAACACCGCGCAGTACAACAGCAAGAATGGCTCGGCGCAGGTGGTGTTCGGCGTGCCGATCACCGAGAACGACACCATCTCCGCGATGGTCGGCGTCGACAGCAACCAGATCAACACGTTCCCGACCCAAACCCCGCAGGCGATCATCGACTACATCGACGCGGTCGGCACGCGCACCTTCCATGCCTGGCGCACCGAGCTGGGCTGGGCACGCGACACTCGCAACGACTTCTTCATGCCGACCCGCGGCATGTACCAGCGCGTCGGCCTGGAGACCACCCTGCCCGGCTCCACGATCGAGTACTACAAGTTCAACTACCAGATCTCCAATTACTGGCCGATCATCCCGGCGATCGTGTTGAACACCCGCTTCGAGCTGGGCTACGGCGACAGCTATGGCAACGACAGCTCACGCGACGTGTGTGGCGTCGTTGCCAATAACGCTTACACGGAACAGGCTTGCGACGGTAACAACCGGCTTCGCACCATCACCGCCACCGGCCTGCCGTTCTACGAGAACTTCTACGCCGGCGGTACCAATTCGGTACGCGGCTTCGAAGACAACACGCTGGGTCCACGTTCGGAACGCACGGCGAGTTACACACGCGGCCAGCCGCTGGGTGGTTCGTTCAAGACCGTCGGTTCGGTGGAAATGTATTTCCCCAAGCTGTTCGACAGCCCGTCGGCACGCGTGTCGGCCTTCTTCGACTTCGGTAACGTCTACGACGGCGTGGACAACTTCAAGGCCAACGAGCTGCGTGCGTCCACCGGCGTGGCGCTGTTGTGGCGCGCACCGGTCGGCCCCATCTCGATCAGCTACGCGTTCCCGCTGAAGAAGGAGGACAACGACGAGATCGAACGTCTGCAGTTCACCTTCGGCGGCCAGTTCTAACAGCCAACGGCAACAAAAAGGCGGCCCGCGCGTGCGGGCCGCCTGTGTATCGCAGGTGGGGTGTCGGCCGGTCAGAACCAGCTGTCGAACCAGGTGGACACGGTGTTGGACAGGCAGCTGGCGATGTCGCCGGCAGGCAGGCTGAGACACTGCAGCTGCTGCTCACCGATCGCCTTGCCCTGCTCGATATCGAAGGATTGGGCCGATGCACTCGCGACCGCGCCCATCATGACCAGACCACCAAGGATGGAAAGAACGGTTTTCATATGCTTGCTCCTGGATTCGCCGCTTGATTGCGACAGGACCCTAGATACGCAGGCTTTGTTGGGAACTGTTTAATGGTGTTTTTTCCCCGTTAAAGCGGCGCTCCCACATTTACAAGAGGTTCACCCCGATGCGCTTGACCGCCAGTGCAATTGCCGAACAATTTGGGTTGATCGTCGTTGGCGATGGCGCCGTCGAAGTCAGTGGCGTCGCCACCCTGGCGCATGCCGGCGCCGGGCAACTGAGCTTTTTGTCCAATCCGCGCTACCGGCCGCAACTGGGCCAGAGCCAGGCGGCCGTGGTGGTCCTGCGCGCCGACGATGCGGCGGATGCACGCGGCACCGCGCTGGTCGCCAAGGATCCCTATACCGCCTTTGCCAAGATCGCGGCCTTGTTCGACGTGGCGCCGGTGCGCGAACCGGGGATCCACCCTTCCGCGGTGATCGATCCCAGCGCACAGGTTTCGCCGAACGCCCACGTCGGCCCGTTCGTCAGCATCGGTGCGCGCAGCCGCGTGGGCGATGGCTGCGTGATCGGCACCGGCAGCATCATCGGCGAAGACTGCGTGGTCGAGGACGGCAGCGAGCTGCTCGCCCGCGTCACCCTGGTCACCCGGGTGCGCCTGGGCAAGCGCGTGCGTATCCATCCCGGTGCGGTGATCGGTGCCGACGGCTTCGGCCTGGCGATGGATGCCGGGCACTGGATCAAGGTCCCGCAACTGGGCGGCGTGGTGATCGGCGACGACTGCGAGATCGGCGCCAACACCTGCATCGACCGCGGTGCACTGGAAGACACCGTGCTGGAAGAAGATGTGCGCGTGGATAACCTGGTGCAGATCGCGCACAACTGCCACATCGGCGCGCATAGCGCCATCGCCGGCTGTACCGGGATCGCCGGCAGCGCCAAGATCGGTCGTTACTGCCTGCTCGGCGGGCATGTCGGCGTGGTCGGGCATCTGGAGATCTGCGACAAGGTGGTGATCACCGGCAAGTCGGTGGTGCGCAATTCCATCCATGAGCCGGGCGAGTATTCGTCCGGCACCCCTCTCACCGACAATCGCACGTGGCGCAAGAATGCCGCGCGCTTCAAACAACTCGATGTGCTGGCAAGGCGCATCCTGGCTGTGGGCAAGGAGAAAGAATGAGTCACCCCACTTACGAGCTGCCGATCGACGTCAACCAGATCCAGACGCTGATCCCGCACCGCTATCCGTTCCTGCTGATCGACCGGGTCATCGAGCTCGACCTGGATGCCAAGCGCATCGTCGGGCAGAAGAACGTCAGCATCAACGAGCCATTTTTCCAGGGCCATTTCCCCACCCGCCCGGTGATGCCCGGCGTGCTGATCATCGAGGCACTGGCGCAGGCCGGTGGCGTGATGACCCAGCTCGGCCTGGGACGCGACGCGCTGTCCAAGCTGTTCTACATGGTCAAGGTCGACAACGCCCGCTTCAACAAGCAGGTGGTGCCGGGCGACGTGCTGATGCTGGAAGTGCAGATGAAGCGCCTGATCCGCAACATGGGATGCTATTACGGCGAGGCCAAGGTCAACGGCGAAGTCGTGGCCAGTGCCGAAGTCATGTGCGCCGGCGCCAAGGAATAACCGTTTTGGAGGTGAGACACGATGCGTGATCAAGCACCCTTGATTCATCCCACCGCCGTCATCGATCCGTCGGCGCAACTGGCCAGCGATGTGCGCGTGGGTGCGTTTTCGCTGATCGGCGCCGATGTGCAGATCGATGCGGGCACCGAGGTGGGGCCGCATTGCTCGATCCACGGCCCGACCCGGATCGGCCGCAACAATCGCTTCATCGGCCACGCCGCGATCGGCGGCGAACCGCAGGACAAGAAGTACGCCGGCGAGCGCACCGAGCTGGTGATCGGCGACGGCAACGTGATCCGCGAGTTCGTCACCATCAATCGCGGCACTGGCGGCGGTGGCGGCATCACCGTGGTTGGCGACGACAACTGGATGCTGGCCTACACCCACGTGGCGCACGACTGCCATGTCGGCAACCACTGCGTGTTCTCCAACAACACCACACTGGCCGGCCATGTCACCGTGGGCGACTACGTGATCATCAGCGGCTTTGCCGGCGCGCATCAGTTCTGCCGGATCGGCGCGCACGCCTTCCTGGGCATGGGCGCGCTGACCAACGGCGACGTGCCGCCGTTCACCATGGTCGGCAGCGAATCGCTGGGCCGCCCGCGCGGCATCAACAGCGAAGGGCTCAAGCGGCGCGGCTTCGATGCCGAGCGCATCACTGCGATCAAGCGCGCCTACCGCACGCTATACGTCGCCGGCCTGCCGCTGGCCGAAGCCAAGCTGCAGCTGGCCGAACAGGCCAAGAGCAGCGAAGACGTGCGCGGACTACTCGAGTTCATCGAGGCGGCGGAAAGGCCGTTGTTGCGATGAAGGCCGGGATTCGGGATTCGGGATTGGGGATGCAAAGCGTCCACACCGCACCGGGCGAAGTCGTGCACGACGCGCTGGCCAATCCCCAATCCCCAATCCCCAATCTCCGCGCCCCGCGCATCGCGCTGATCGCCGGCGAAGCCTCCGGCGACATCCTGGGTGCGGGCCTGATCGAACAGCTGCGGCGCCGCTATCCGGGCGCTGAATTCGTCGGCATCGGTGGCGATGCGATGCGTGGTGCCGGCTGCCAGACCTGGTTCGATGCCAGCGAACTGGCGGTGATGGGGCTGACCGAAGTGCTGCAGCATCTGCCGCGGCTGTTGAAGCTGCGCCGCGCCTTCCGCGAGCGGGTGCTGGCGTGGAAGCCAGACGTGTTCATCGGCATCGACGCACCCGATTTCAATCTGTCGGTCGAGCGCTGGCTCAAGCAGCGCGGCGTGCGCACCGTGCATTACGTCAGCCCGTCGGTCTGGGCCTGGCGCGAGAAGCGTGCGGAAAAGATCGGCGCCAGCGCCGACCTGGTGCTGTGCCTGTTTCCGATGGAACCGCCGATCTATGCCAGGCACGGCATCGATGCGCGCTTTGTCGGCCACCCGATGGCCGACGACATCGCCTACCAGGCCGATCGCGCAGCCGCGCGCGCCAAGCTGGGCCTGTCCGCGTCCAGCACGGTGCTGGCGGTGTTGCCCGGCAGCCGGCATGGCGAAATCAGCAAACTCGGCGATACCTTCTTCCAGGCCGCCTGGCTGGTGTCCGAGCACCTGCCCAACCTGCACGTGCTGGTTCCCGCGGCCAACCCCGGCTGCAAGCAGCTGCTGGCCGAACAATTGTCGCGGTCGTCGCTGCCGGTGCTGCGTTCGCACCTGCTCGATGGCCAGGCGCGCACCGCGATGCTGGCCGCCGACGTGGTGCTGCTGGCGTCGGGCACCGCCACGCTGGAGGCGATGCTGGTCAAGCGCCCGATGGTGGTCGGCTACAAGGTCGCCCCGCTCACCTACCGCATCGTCAAGACGCTGGGCCTGCTCAAAGTCAACCGCTACGCGCTGCCCAACATCCTGGCCAACGACGATCTCGCCCCCGAGCTGATGCAGGACGACTGCACCCCGGAACGGCTGTGCGTGGCCCTGCTGGACTGGTTCAAGCACCCGGAAAAAGTCGCCGCCCTGCAACCGCGCTATCTCGCCCTGCACGCCGAACTGCGCCGCGACGCATCGGCACGCGCGGCCGATGCGGTGGCTGGGCTGCTGGAGGGCCGGGATTCGGGAGTGGGGAGTGGGGATTCGGCAGGAGCAAAAGCGTGAAGATCATCGCTGCGGGCGCTCAAGCCGAGGCGCGCCAGTCGCCCTTGTTCGGCCAATCCCAAATCCCGAATGCCGAATCCCGGCGTTTGATTGCCGGTGTCGACGAAGCGGGCCGCGGCCCGCTTGCCGGGCCGGTGGCGGTGGCGGCGGTGGTGTTCGACCCGAGCAAGCCGCGCATTAACGGGCTGGACGATTCCAAGCAGCTGAGCGCGCAGCGGCGCGAGCAGTTGTATGCGCGCATCGTCGAGCGGGCGCTGGCGTGGTCGGTGGTGCTGATCGACAGCGAGGAGATCGACCGCATCAACATCTACCAGGCGACCATGCTGGGCATGCGGCGTGCGGTGGAGGGCGTGGCGCACGTGGCCGGGTTTGCGCGCATCGACGGCAACCGGGTGCCCAAGGGCCTGCCCTGCCCGGCCGAGGCCTTGATCGGCGGCGATGCGCTCGATCGCGCCATCATGGCGGCCTCGATCGTGGCCAAGGTCACCCGCGACCGTCTGATGCACGCCCTGCACGCCCAGCATCCGGAATACCGCTTCGACCAGCACAAGGGCTACGCCACGCCGGTGCATCTGGCCGCGCTGCGCAGCCACGGACCCTGCCCGCAGCACCGCCGCAGCTTCGCCCCGGTGCGGCGTGCGTTGGGCATCGAGGCGACGCAGTCGCCGTGGGACGTGCCCTGCGCGGCCCCGGCCGATGACCGGCTGCTGGCCGACTGATCCACCGCCCTCCGGGCGAACCTGGAACGGTAATGGCGTCCTCCTTCGCTTGGCGTGCATGCCGCCGCTGCGGCCATGGCCTGGAGCGTCGCGTCCCGCACACGCAGCCCCGCACGCCTGCCGATCCGCGCAATCGCCACCGTCGCGCTGCGCGCAGCTAGCCAAAGCCTGAATCGGCCGCACCGCCCAGCCCCCGTGGCAGCTGGCCGCGGCCCTGCGCCGGCGCTGTCAAGCCTTGTTCGACCCGACCACGCTCGCTACCCTGACCACGCATTATTCCGGTCTCGCATGTCCACTTCCCGCTTCGTCCATCTGCACGTCCACACCGAATTCTCGCTGGCGGATTCCACCATCCGTGTGCCCGAGAAACCGGATCAGGCTGACCCGAAAAAGGCCAAGCAGGCCAACCTGCTGAGCCGCGCGGTCGAACTCGACATGCCCGCGCTGGCGGTCACCGACCTCAACAACCTGTTCGCGCTGGTCAAGTTCTACAAGGCCGCCGAAGGCGTGGGCATCAAGCCGATCGCCGGCGCCGACGTGATGATCGCCACCCCGGACATGACGCCCTGGCGCATGACCCTGCTGTGCCGGGACCGCGAAGGCTACCTGAGCCTGTCGCGCCTGCTGACCCGCGCCTGGATGGAAGGCCACCGCCCCGAAGGCGGCGTGGCGATCCACCCGGAGTGGCTGCAGAGCGGCCACGCCAACCTGTTCGCCCTGGCCGGGCGCGACAGCCTAGCCGGGCGCCTGTTCGGCGAGGGCCGCGCCGACCTGGCCGAGCAGCAACTGGCCGACTGGCAGCGCGTGTTCGGCGATGGCCTGCACCTGGAACTGACCCGCACCGGGCGCGAGGGCGAGGAACGCTTCAACCAGTTCGCGCTGCATGCGGCCGGTGTGCGCGGCCTGCCGGTGGTGGCCAGCAACGATGTGCGCTTCCTGTACGCCAGCGACTTCAATGCCCACGAGGCGCGGGTGTGCATTTCCTCCGGCCGCGTGCTCGACGATCCCAAACGTCCGCGCGAGTACAGCGACCAGCAGTACCTGAAGTCCGGCGACGAAATGGCCGCGCTGTTCGCCGACGTGCCCGATGCAATCGACAACACACTGGCGCTGGCGCAGCGCTGCAACATCGAGATGCGCCTGGGCACCTACTTCCTGCCCGCCTACCCGGTGCCGGAAGACGAGACGCTGGACAGCTGGATCCGCAGCCAGTCGCGCGCGGGCCTGGCCGCACGCCTGGAAAAGAACCCGATCGCGCCCGGCAAGACCCGCCAGGACTATGTCGACCGGCTGGAATTCGAGCTGGACACCATCATCAAGATGGGCTTTCCCGGCTATTTCCTGATCGTGGCCGACTTCATCCAGTGGGGCAAGAACCAGGGCATTCCGATCGGCCCGGGCCGCGGTTCCGGTGCCGGCTCGCTGGTGGCCTGGGCGCTGCAGATCACCGATCTGGATCCGCTCCCGTACAACCTGCTGTTCGAGCGCTTCCTCAACCCGGAACGCGTGTCGATGCCCGACTTCGACATCGACTTCTGCATGGATCGCCGCGACGAGGTGATCGACTACGTGGCGCGCAAGTACGGCCGCGACCGGGTCAGCCAGATCATCACCTACGGCACCATGGCGGCCAAGGCGGTGGTGCGCGACGCCGGGCGCGTGCTCGGCTTCAGCTACGGTCTGGTCGACAGCGTCGCCAAGCTGATCCCCAACATCCTGGGCATCACGCTCAAGGATGCGATGGGCGAAGGCAAGGACTCGGAGATGGCCTCGCCGGACCTGATCCAGCGCTATCAGGTCGAGGACGACGTGCGCGATCTGATGGATCTGGCCCGTCAGCTCGAGGACCTCACCCGCAACGCCGGCAAGCACGCCGGCGGCGTGGTGATCGCGCCCGAGCCGCTCTCCGAGTTCTGCCCGCTGTTCGCCGAACACGACCAGGACGGACGCGGCAAGAACCAGGTCACCCAGTTCGACAAGGACGACGTCGAAGCGGTCGGCCTGGTCAAGTTCGACTTCCTCGGCCTGCGCACGCTGACCATCATCGATTGGGCGGTCAAGGCGATCAACGTGCGCCACGCACGCGCCGGCATCGACCCGGTCGACATCAGCGCCATTCCGCTCGACGATGCCCCCACCTACAAGGGCGTATTCGCCTCGGGCAATACCGGCGCGGTGTTCCAGTTCGAATCCTCGGGCATGCGCCGCCTGCTCAAGGACGCGCGCCCGGACCGTTTCGAAGACCTGATCGCGCTGGTGTCGCTGTACCGCCCCGGCCCGATGGACCTGATCCCGGACTTCAACGCGCGCAAGCACGGCCAGCAGGAGATCGTCTACCCGGATCCGCGCACCGAAGTCATCCTCAAGGACACCTACGGCATCATGGTGTACCAGGAGCAGGTGATGCAGATGGCGCAGATCGTCGGCGATTATTCGCTGGGCGGCGCAGACCTGCTGCGCCGCGCGATGGGCAAGAAGGTGCCGGCCGAAATGGCCAAGCACCGCGAGATCTTCCGCGAAGGCGCGGCCAAGGGCGGAGTGAGCGCGGCCAAGGCCGACGAAATCTTCGACCTGATGGAGAAGTTCGCCGGCTACGGCTTCAACAAGTCGCACGCCGCCGCCTACGCGCTGGTCAGCTACCAGACCGCCTGGCTGAAACGGCATTACCCGGCCGAATTCATGGCCGCGACGCTGTCCTCGGACATGGACAACACCGACAAGGTGGTGGGCTTTCTCGATGAGGTGCGCAACCTCGGCCTGACCGTCAAGCCGCCGCGCGTCAACGAGTCGGCCTACATGTTCGAGGCCGCCAGCCCGGACACCATCCAGTACGGCCTAGGCGCGATCAAGGGCGTCGGCCAGGGCGCCTGCGAGGCGATCGTCGAAGAACGCCAGCGCGGCGGCCCCTACACCACCTTGCTGGATTTCTGCACGCGCGTGGGCACCGCCAAGCTCAACCGGCGCACGCTGGAAGCGATGATCAACGCTGGCGCGATGGACGGGCTGGGCAAGAACCGCGCCTCGCTGATGCTGCAGCTGCCGGAAGTGGTCAAGGCCACCGAGCAGTTGGCGCGCGAACGCGCCTCGGGCCAGAACTCGCTGTTCGGCGGGCCGGACCCGAGCGCGCCGGCGCTGCGTCTGGACCTGCCCGAAAGCAAGGAATGGCCGCTGGGCCAGTTGCTCACCGGCGAGCGCGAAACGCTGGGCTTCTATCTCAGCGGTCACCCGTTCGACCCGCACCGCGACGAAGTGCGCGAACTGGTCGGCTGCGACCTGGGCGCGCTGGAGAAGATCCTCGCCTCGCAACAACGCGGCGGCGGTGGCGGCGATGGCGAAAAACGCGCCTGGCGCCCGGAAGTCAGCGCAATCCTGGCCGGCCAGGTGATCGGCGTGCGGCGCAAGGGCGACAGCCAGGTGTTCGTGCAGCTCGAAGACGGCCGTGGCCGGGTCGAATGCAGCGCGTTCTCCGATGCGATGGCCGAGTTCGGGCATCTGCTCACCCGCGACCGCATCCTGATCGTCAAGGGCGGCCTGCGCGAGGACGAATTCAACGGCGGCTACAGCCTGCGCATCCGCCAATGCTGGGACTACGAGCAGATCTGCGCCGACCACGCACAACGCCTGTCGCTGCGCCTGGACCTGCGCGAGAAACAGGCCTGGAAGCGCATCGACGCGCTGCTGGCCAAGCACCGCCCCGGCAAGACCCCCCTGCGCCTGGACCTGCTGCTGCGCGCCCCGACCGGCGGCGTGGCCGGCATGCTCGACCTCAACGGCAGCCACTCGGTGCGGATCGACCAGCAGCTGATGGACAGCCTGCGCGCCGACCCCGCAGTGCGGACCTTGAAGATCAAGTACAGCCCTCCGTGGGCTTGAGGGGCGGGGATTGGACATTCGGGATTCGGGGTTGGCAACAGCAGCCCGGACGCAGCAGCGCCGCTGTTGCCAATCCCGAATCCCCACTCCCGAATCCCTGCCGTGCATCCGAACGGCCCCGTACGGGTCGAAGGCAGCGCTTCAGCTACACTCCCCGCCTTACGTCGACGACACCACTGCATGAATCCTAACTACCTCGACTTCGAGCAACCCATCGCCGATCTGGAAGCAAAGATCCAGGAACTGCGCAAGGCCAGCACCGGTCCTGCAGTCAACGTGGACACCGAGGTGCGTGCGCTGCGCGACAAGCTGCGAGTGCGTACCGCACAGATCTTCCGCGACCTGTCGGCCTGGCAGGTCTCGCAGCTGGCGCGCCATCCGCAGCGCCCGTACACGCTGGACTACATCAACACCATCTGCGACGAATTCCAGGAACTGGCCGGCGACCGCGCCTATGCCGACGACAAGGCGATCGTCGGTGGTCTGGGCCGCATCGATGGCCGCGCGGTGGTGATCATCGGCCACCAGAAGGGCCGCGACACCAAGAGCAAGGTTGCCCGCAATTTCGGCATGCCGCGCCCGGAGGGCTACCGCAAGGCGCTGCGCCTGATGAAGCTGGCCGAGCGTTTCCGCCTGCCGCTGCTGACCTTCATCGACACCCCGGGCGCCTACCCGGGCATCGGCGCCGAAGAGCGCGGCCAGTCCGAAGCGATCGCGCGTAACCTGCTGGAGATGGCCGAACTGAAGATCCCGGTGATCTGCACCGTGATCGGCGAAGGCGGCTCCGGCGGCGCGCTGGCGATCGGCGTGGGCGACCGCACCTTGATGCTGGAATACGGCACCTATTCGGTGATTTCGCCCGAAGGCTGCGCCTCGATCCTGTGGAAGGACGCGGCCAAGGCCAAGGACGCGGCCGAGCAGCTCGGCTTGACCGCCAAGCGCCTGAAAGGCCTGGGCCTGGTCGACAAGGTGATCCGCGAACCCACCGGCGGCGCGCATCGTAATCCCGAGCAGATGGGCAAGCGCCTCAAGGCGGTGCTGCTCAACGAGCTGGAAGCGCTGGAAAAGCTGCCGGTCGAGGGCCTGCTGCAGCGTCGTTACGAGCGCCTGCGCAGCTACGGCGCCTACGAAGGCAACTGATCGGCGGCAAGCCGGGGCGATGGTGCTGCGCGCACCCTCGCCAGCCAACAAGACGATTGCCCACCATGGAAGGACCTGTTCGGATATGAGCCCGCTACTTCTGCTGTCGCTGGTATTGCAGGCTGCCTGCTGCGTGCACGTGGTGCGCAGCGGCCGCCCGCTGTACTGGATCTTCATCCTGCTGGCGTTTTCGTTGCTGGCAGTCCTGGTCTACGTGTGCGTGGCGGTGATCCCGGACCTGCGCAACGACCCGACGGCGCGCCGTGGCCTGCGCAAGGTGCGTCAGCGCATCGATCCGCAACGCGAACAACGCGACGCATCGCGCCAGCTGGATGTGGCCGACACCCCCGAGAATCGCCGTCGCCTCGCGCAGACGCTGCTGGAACAGGGCGACTACGCGCGTGCCGCCGAGCTGTATCAGGGCGCGCTGCGCGGCATCTACCAGGACGATCCGGACCTGATGCTGGGCCTGGCCAAGGCCCAGTACGGGCTGGGCCAGGCCGCAGACACACGCAAGACGCTGGACGCGTTGATCGCGGCCAATCCGAATTTCCGTTCGCACGACGGGCACCTGCTGTACGCGCGCGCAGTCGAAGACAGCGGCAGCATCGACGAGGCACTGCACGAATACGAGACGCTTGCGCAAGGCTATCCGGGCGAAGAGGCACGCGTGCGTTATGCGCAGCTGTTGTTGCGTGCAGCGCGCCCGCAAGACGCCAGGGCCGTCTTCGAGCAGGTGCTGCGCCACGCAGCCGCCTCCCCCAAGCATTACCAGCGCGAGCAGCGCGCCTGGATCGACCTGGCGCGCAAGGGGCTGAGCGAGCTCGGCGCCCAGGCGTGATCGCGCCTGACGCGATACTCAAGCGGCGAAACACGGATGGTGAGAGCACCGTGTTCCCAGAAGACTGGTACGCAACGATAGAGTGCCGCGATGCCCAGAAAGCCTGGGATGGCGGCAAGCCTGAAGGCCCGGATCGATCACCTGCTGCATCGTCGACGCAGCCGTTTCGCAATCGCGCCCTGGCGGAATCCCTCGACCATCCGCGCCACATCACCGCCGTGCTGCGCGAACACGCCAGCGACGACCAATGCATCCGGCGAGCGCATGCACCGCCCGGGCGTTGTGTCAGAACGGCTTGGCCAGCACCAGCCAGATCACCCCGACCAGCAACACCACCGGCACTTCATTGAACAGCCGCAATGCGCGGCCGCTGGGCAGGCTGCGGCCCTGATCCACGCCCTTCAGCCAGCGCCCGGCCACGATGTAATGCGCCAGGATCAAGGCCACCGCAAACAGTTTTGCGTGCAGCCAGCCACCGGCCACCATCGTCGGGAAATCCGGAATCACCCGATAGCCCTGCCACAGCACGGCGCCCAGCAGCAGCGCCAGCCCCAGCATGCTGTGGCCGAATTTGTAGAGACGGCGCCCCATCAGCACCAGGCGCGTACGTACCGCAGGCTCGGCACCGGCTTCGGCGATATTGACCAGGATGCGTGGCAGGTAGAACACCGCCGCCATCCACGCAGTGACGAACAACAGATGGAAGGTCTTGATCCACAGGTACAGGGTCATGTGCTGGCTTCGCTGGCTGGCGTAGGATGGCCCGCATTTTCACCTATCCGCTGACGCGAAAGCACCTGACGTCCATGTCCGAACCCGACGACAAGCAGTACGACGCCCACTATTTCCGCCGCTGGTACCGGGATGCCGGGCTGGCCGACCCTGCGCGTCTGCGACGCAAGGTCGCACTGGCGGTGAGCCAAGCCGAGTACTACCTGGAGCGCCCGATCCGCAGCGTGCTGGATATCGGCTGCGGCGAGGCGGCCTGGCGCGCGCCATTGCTGGCGTTACGCCCCAAGCTGAGCTACCTGGGCTTCGACAGCAGCGCCTACGCGGTGCAGCGTTACGGACGCAGCCGGCAGATCCACCCTGCCCGCTTCGGCGATTTCGCCTGGCTGCGCCCGTGCGCGCCAGTGGATCTGCTGATCTGCTCGGACGTGCTGCATTACGTACCTACGCGCGAGTTCAACCAGGGCCTGCCTGGGTTGGCCGAGATGTGCGCGGGCGTGGCGTTTCTGGAAACCTTCGCCGAAGAGGATGCCTTCGAAGGCGACCACGATGGGTTTCAGGCGCGGCCAGCGCGCTGGTATCGGCGGCGCTTCGCCAGCGTGGGGTTTGCTGCACTCGGCTCGCACTGCTGGTTGTCGCCGCAGTTGGCCGATGACGCGTCTGCGCTGGAGCGCGGCTGAGCAGGACGTTGGCCGGTTGAGGCACGCATGGCGAGTGGCTTCGCCGCGTCCCCTCACCCCACCCCCTGAGGGGCTTTAGTTCACGCATCCCTCTGCGCAGGCTGAGCGGCTTCATTCCCTTCTCCCGCCGGGAGAGGGTGCCCCGCAGGGGCGGATGAGGGTACGTGCGAAGCCTGGTGGAGATCGAGCGCTGATAAGGGTTGAGTGCACTGGGCTTTGCCGCGCACCTCACCCATCCCTGCCCTGCAGGAAAGAGGACGCGTCCAGCAGCCATAGGGTTCTGCGACGAACGCGCGCTTTCGGCTCGCGCAGCCATCCGAAGAATCACCAACCGCGGCAAACCAAATCGCGGCCAATCAACGCGCTGACGCCTGCCATAAGTCGTATGACAGCCTCTACCGTCCGCAGCCCCATTAAGGTGCAAATGCGCCAAAGGGGGTATGCTGCGCGGCAGCAAAGAGCCGCACGGATGGGTGGAATGCTTTATCAACTGCACGAGCTGACCCGCAATCTGCTAGCCCCTTGGGTGCACCAGGCCCAGGCGAACGCCAAGATGTTCTCCGACCCCGACAGTCTGTGGGCCTCGCTCCCGGGCGCCGAACGCATGGCGGCCAGCAATGAGCTGTTCCATCGCTTGGGCAAGGAATACGAAAAGCCGGCCTGGGCGCTCGACGATGTCGAGGTCGACGGCCATTCGTTGCCGATCATCGAACGCGAGGTGCTGAGCAAGCCGTTCTGCCGTCTGCTGCGCTTCAAGCGTTTCAGCGACCATGTCGAGCTGATCGGCACGATGAAGCAGCAGCCGGCCGTGCTGGTGGTGGCGCCCTTGTCCGGCCACCACGCCACCCTGTTGCGCGACACCGTGCGCACCCTGCTGCGCAACCACAAGGTCTATGTCACCGACTGGGTCGATGCGCGCATGGTGCCGCTGGAAGCCGGCGCCTTCCGGCTCGAGGACTACATCAGCTACATCCAGGAGTTCATCCGTCACATCGGCGCCGAGCGCCTGCATGTGGTGAGCGTGTGTCAGCCCACCGTGCCGGTGCTCGCGGCGGTGTCGCTGATGGCCACCAACGACGAATCCACGCCGCGCTCGCTGGTGATGATGGGCGGGCCGATCGATGCGCGCCGCAGCCCGACCCAGGTCAACAACCTGGCCACCGAAAATGGCATCGAGTGGTTCCAGAACAACCTGATCCACACCGTGCCGTTCCCGTATCCGGGCCACGGCCGGCAGGTGTATCCGGGCTTCCTGCAGCATGCCGGCTTCCTGTCGATGAACCCCAACCGGCATGTGATGTCGCATTGGGATTTCTACACCGATCTGGTCAAGGGTGACCTGCAGGACGCGCAGGCGCACCGGCAGTTCTACGACGAATACAACGCCGTGCTCGACATGCCGGCCGAGTATTACCTGGACACCATCCGCGTGGTGTTCCAGGACTTCCTGCTGCCGCAGGGCAAGTGGAAAGTGGATGGCCAGCTGGTCAAGCCGTCGGCGATCCGCAATACCGCACTGCTCAGCATCGAGGGCGAACTGGACGATATCGCCGGCCTTGGTCAGACCGAAGCGGTGCACGATCTGTGCACCGGGATTGACGCGGCGCATCGTCGTCATCTGGTGGTGGAAGGTGCCGGTCACTACGGCATCTTCAGCGGCCGTCGCTGGCGCGAAGTGGTGTATCCGCAGGTGCGCGAATTCATCGCTCGCTACGATGCCGACCCGGTCGGCAGCCGCGACCCCGCCACCGTCACCCCGATCCGCAAGCGCGGCAAGCGCGCCTGATCGGCCGACAAAAACGCCCCTTGATCGAGACCGATCAAGGGGCGTTTTTTTATGCGCGGATTTTTGGTTCGCGTAAAGACAGCGCACTGCGTGGCAACGTGCGTGGCGCCCGCACAAGACAGTTTGCCGGTCGCTTTATTAAAACTGCTTGCCACCACACACACCGACCATCTTCGATGGTCCTTGCCTGCTCACCGTCGCGGGACCTTATGCGGCATGGATGCCGCGTAAGAGCCTACACGGACGTACTTGCGGCGTGTCCTGCGAGGGTGGGCGAGCAAGGGCCCTGCAGCCAAGCTGCAGATCAAACGCTACGCAGCTAACACCAGGCCTTCGCGCAGCAGCGTCAGTTAAGTGCAGTCAAACACCTCGGGTCGTCGAGCGTGCGGTGCCCTCGCCGCTCGCGGGACACGCCGTGAATCCGTCCCTGGAGGCTCCTCAGCGGCATCCATGCCGCTGAGGGTCCCGCAACCGGCGAGGACACCGCACCAGAGAGTTGGTCGATTGTTTGTTTAAAACCCTGCGCACCGACCATCTCCACTGGTCCTTGCCCGCTCACCGTCGCGGGACCTTACGCGGCATGAATGCCGCGTAAGAGCCTACAAGGACGTACTTGCGGCGTGTCCTGCGAGGGTGGGCGGGCAAGGGCCCTGCTGCCAAGCCACAGAGCGGCCGCCCTGCAATTGCTCCATCCGCACTGTCCAACCACCTACACAACTACGGGACTTCAAGTCGTTGCGTCTTTCAGACCTTTCACTACAGACCACGTAACACTGCAGCGATCGCAGCCGCGTGCCATACAACCCGCAATCACACGCTGCACTCAGCCTTCACCGCTCTTCACCAGCAAGTGCTTGGCGAACATGCCGTGCAGCTTGCCGAAGGCGCGTGCCAGATGCAGCGTGACGAACAGCAGCAGCACGCCCACGACGAACAACGGCAGCGTCAGCCAAGCGCTGGTGACATCCACACCATCCCAGGTCAGCACCGCCGTGTTGTCGAACAGCAGCACCAGCGGTGAAGCGGCCAGGCCCAGCGCCAACGACAACAAGGTGGTGAACACGCTGAAGTAGACGATGCCCAGCGGCAGCATCAGCAGGAAGTACAGCATCGTGCTCCAGGTACGCGCATCGGTGAACATCGCGCCGATGCGTTGCAGCCAGCCACCTTGCGGCCCCGGATGGGCGGGACGACGCGGCATGCGCACGCCCAGCAGCGTTTCCACCACGCGGCCTTCCACCAGCGACAGCACCCGCACCGATCCGAAGAACAGCACCAGCAACGGCACGCCGATGATCAGGATCATCAAGCCGGCCGACAGACTCGCGCCGGTGATCACCCAGGTGAAATAGAACACGCCGGTGACCAACGACAACAACATGTAGAACAGCGCGCCGTAGCTGCGTGGATCGGCAGCCACGCCGAAGAACCTGCCGAACCATGTGCTGCGTCTGCGCGGCAGCGGCGCGCGCAGTGCACGTGTCACCGTCACTTCGGTTTCGCGATAGATCTCGGCCACTTCATCCGGCGCCCCATAGCTGCCTGCCACGCCGGCGATTACTTCCGCTTCGCTCTTGCCGGCCTGCTCGGCCAGTTCGGCGCGTAAGTACTCTTCGGCGTCGTAGAGCGCGTCCTGGATCATCGCCGGATCCGCGCCGGCCAGGGCCTGGCGCAGCTGTGCCAGGTAATCGGGAATGGTGGTCGGCAACGGGCGTGCCTGCGCAATGGTCGTCATGAGTGGGTCCCCTCCAGCACTGAGTCAACGGAATCGCGGGTGGCGCGCCAGGCGGCGGTCCAGTCGCGCAGGCAATCACGCCCGGTTTGGGTGATGCGGTAATAGCGCCGCGGTGGGCCGGACGCCGACGGCTCGACATGGCTTTGCAGCAACCCTGCCCCCTCCAGATTGCGCAGCACCGGATACAACGCGCTCTGCTTGCCGCTCAGCACGCCGTCCAGCCGCTCCATGCGCTTGGCGATCAGATAGCCGTACAGCGGCTCCTCGGCCTGCGCCAGCACCGCCAGCAAGGCCAGCGACACCGTGCCGGCACTCAGCTCTTTCTGAAATTTCCGCAGGTAGGCATCGGGTTCGCTCATCGGCCATCTCCGCTAGGTCGAAGGCAATGCTATTGCGAAGTTGGGTATAGTGGATGTGCCGGTAGTCATGAGGCGGGGATTGGGGATTGGGGATTGGGGATTGGGGATTGGGGATTGGGGATTCGCAGAGCATTCCGGCCGAGAATTTCCTTGCGTTGACTCAAGCGGACTGAAGAAGAACTGACGCATCACTTGCACGCCTGCTTTTGCAAATCCCCAATCACGACTCCCCAATCCCCGCTCATGTGCTTAGAACCATTGGGTTACTCCCTTTGCGGCAGCGCTCCACTACAGTCAGTGCCCACTGAGCCGATACCACTCGCTCAGACGACTCACTTTTTTCGATAGGGCGACACGATGCGACTAGCACGCTTGGCACAGCCGGCCATGGCTGAAACTTCCTTTGGTGCCACCCGGCGCCTGTGCTTGGCGATCGGGTTGTCACTGCCGGGACTGGGGTTTGCGCAGGCGCAGACCGCGCCGGTCAACGCCGAGCAGACCCAGCCGGAGCCTGCAAAGGCTGCGCCCGCCGCTCCGGCAGCGCCCGCTGCCGCGAAGGGTTATCCGCTGGAAGCGCAGGGTTGGGGCGCCAAGCAGGGCGGCAACATGTGGCAGGTGCGTTGGGCCGAAGACTGGTCGTATCTGAAGGATCCGTCCAAGCGCAAGAGTCCGTTCGATCCGCTCAAATACATCCCGTTCAATGAATCGGGCGATGTGTATGTCTCGCTCAGCAATGAATTGCGCGTGCGCAGCAACACCATCACCAATCCCGGTTTGATTCCCGGCAGCCATTCGCAGCAGCAGTATCTGTTGCGCGCGTTCTTCGGTGCCGACTTCCATGTCGGCGAGCATTTCCGTCTGTATACGGAACTGGCGCACGGCAGCCTGGATGGACGCAACGAAGGTACCAAGACCGGCACGCAGGAAAACAACGCGATCCTGCAGCAGGTGTTCTTCGATGTGAAAGGACGCGTCAAAGATGCCGACCTCGGCCTGCGAGTCGGTCGTCAGGTGTTTGTCGATGGTCCCACCACGCTGATGGCATTGCGCGACAACACCGATATCTTCGTGACCTTCAACGGTGTGCGCGCCTGGGCGATCGGCGAAAAGACCCGCGTGGACCTGTTCGATTTCAACTTCAACCTCGATGGCACCGAAGGCCTGGGCGATGATCGCATCGACCGCTCGCGGCATTTCCGCGGCGTGGTCGGCGGCTATCGCATGCCGACCGCCAAGCCGATGTACCTGGAGCCGTTCTTCTACCAGTTCCGCAACGACAATCAGATCTGGGGCCGGCAGACCGCCGAAGAAAACCGCAACTATTACGGCCTGCGCCTGTGGGGCAATGTGGGCAAGCTGCGCACCGACTCGTTCGTGACCGTGCAGCGCGGCAGCTACGGCGGGCGCGATCTGCGTGCCTACATGGCCAGCACCTCCAATGCCTGGACGCTGAGCGAATCAGGCTGGAAACCGCGGCTGGGCTTCCATAGCGAAATCGCTTCCGGCGGCGGTGGCTCCTCCGGCACCGGCACGCTGCGCAACAACAACTTCCTCTATGGCAATACGATCTACTTCAGCTGGGCGACGTTCTTCGGCCCGGTCAACCTGGTCACTGCCGCGCCTACGTTCACCTTCTCACCCACATCCAAGATCACCGTGAACCTGGAATGGGAAACCCTGTGGCGGCAAACCACCAGCGATGCGATCTACAACAACCAGGCGCGCGCCTACGCCCGCACGCAGAACACCGGCGAGCGCCGCATCGGCACCATGCCGCGCATCAACGCCACCTGGAACATCGACCCGAACTGGTCGGTGACCTTCCGCGCCGAACACCTGATGGCCGGGCCCGCGCTCGAAAAGGCCGGTTACGGCGATTCGACCTTCGTGATGGGCTGGTTGAACTTCCGGTTCTAAGTAGGGGCATCACGCTGATGTAGTGCCTGACAACGCCACCCGGGATCCGTTCCTGGGTGGCGTTGCCCGTTATGCAATCAGCGACGCGTGCTTGCCTGCCCTGGTGTCGCCTTCTGCAGCCGCAAGTGTCACGGCTTGCCCTGCATCGCTGCTGCCTGTGCCACCTTGCTTGCCGCCAATGGCATCTGCAGGTTGGCGTGATCGCTGCGCGCGTAACGCGGCAGTTCTAGCGTCTTTCCATCTTTTACAGCGGTGATGTCGCGCCCTGGTCGGATCAGCGTGGCGGGCAGTTGATCCAGGCGCTGCGCCAGCGTCTGTTGCTCGGCAGGATGCGCACGTAGCCACAGCACTGCCGAGGTCAGCCGCGTTGTCGCGGCCAGATCCTGCAACTGCCATTGATACTGCGCGCTATCCATATGCTCCACGTCGGCGAACAGGCAGCCGATTGCGTTAGCGATACAGGCGAAGGTCACTGTTGGCGCGGCGGGTATGGCACTGGTCGCCACCTTGCGGTCCTGCTCCAGCTGCGTGCGCACGTCGGTGTGGCAGGCCCAGGTGTAATACGGCGCGGTCAGTGCACGGGTTCGTTCAACGTCCAGCAGCGGCGGTACCAGCCTGTCGTACCAGCGCCGCTGCTCGCCGCCGGCTTCGACGACCGCGCGGTAATTGGCGCTGACCAAGCGTGCTTCGCCGCGTAGACCTCCACACAGGCTGGTCTCATCCATCGTCAACGGCGCAAATGCCGCTTGGCAATGCGCAGGTAACGGCTGGGCGGACGGCAGTTCGCTCAGCATGTCGGTGAACAGCTCGGCGTTACCGCGCAACATGGCTGCCCCGATCATCGTCGCGATCAGTGTGTCCTGACCGCGCAACAGCACGCGCGCCACCTGTGCGTCCGCACACACGCCAGACAACGCAGCCTGCTGGTGGCCCTGGACGAAGTCCAGCGCGTGCTGGGTCATCGGCACACTCAACCCCTGCAACTCCGGCAGCGGTGTGTCGGCACGGGTCGGAAACAGATTGCGGTAATAGTCACGCGATGCCAGCGTGGCGGCGCGCTGCAACAGCGGTGCCTGTGACATCAGCGCATCGGCATAGGCCTGGGGCTGAGCGCGCACCTTGTCCAGGCAGTCTGGAGTGGACCAGTTGCACTTGGGTGGTGCGGCGACTGGCCACGGCGGCGTGCGCGGATAGCGCGCTGCGTCGCTGACAAAACTGGCCGCAGTCCTGGCGTTCGCAAACCGCTGCAGATCGCGTGCCATCACGACGTCCTGTTCGGTAGCCGGCACGGCATACGGCAGCAACCAGAGTGCAGCAAATAGATTCGAGCCTGCCGGCGGTGCGGCTGGTGGTTGATCGATCTGCGCCAACGCCTGGCGCTGCGCGTCAGGAATCGGCCAGCGCGCGGAGATCGCGTACAGGGCCACCAGCAGGGCGACCAGGATGCATAGCCCCAGCAGGGCCGACTTGAGGAATTTGGCGAGCATGCGGGGGCAACCGTCCGTGGATGAGCTGTGTCATCTTAGAGCGGCCCGGACAGAGCCGCGAGTGGCATGGCGCCGATGCGCACTTGCCGTCTCCCCGGCGAACAAGGCGCGCCGCGCGCCTGCACCGGACGCGGCCGAATGCCTACAATGCGCGTATGTCCGAATCCCCCACTCCGCCCACCCGCCCTTCCCTGCAACGCGTCTTTCTGACCGGTTTGCTCACTTTGCTGCCGGTCTGGCTGACCTGGGTGGTGGTGAAGTTTGTGTTCTCGCTGTTGTCGGGCATCAGCAGCCCGTGGGTGGTGCCGTTGTCCGAACGCATCGCTGCCTCGTTCCCCGACTATCTGGGCTGGATCAAGGCACTGTGGGTGCAGAACACCATCGCGCTGATCGCCACCGTGGGCGCGATCCTGTTTGTCGGCATCCTGAGCCGGCGGGTGATCGGCCAGCGCCTGCTGCGCTGGTTCGAGGCGATCATGCGGCGCATCCCGCTGGCCAGCGTGGTGTACGACAGCGCGCGCAAATTGCTCGACATCCTGCAGACCCAGCCCGGCAGCACCCAGCGCGTGGTGCTAATCGACTTCCCGCACCGGGACATGAAATCGGTCGGTCTGGTTACGCGGGTGATCAAGGAACAGGGCACCGGCCGCGAGCTGGCAGCGGTGTACGTGCCGACCACGCCCAACCCGACCTCCGGCTATCTGGAGATCGTGCCGGTGGAGCTGCTCACGCCCACCGACTGGAGCGTGGACCAGGCGATGAGCTTCATCATCTCCGGCGGCGCAGTGGCGCCCGAATCCGTTCCCTTTACCCGTACCGCGGATCGCTAACGCCATGACACAGGTGCGCACCCTCGACGATCGTGCGGTTCGCCTGTTCATTGCGCTGGCGGCGTTCTTCTGCGTCAACGCGGCATTGGCCGAGTTCATTGGGGTCAAGATCTTCGCGCTGGAAGACACCCTCGGCATCGCGCCGTTGAACTGGAACCTGTTCGGCCAGACCGGCTCGCTCAGCTTCACCGCCGGCACCTTGCTGTGGCCGGTGGTGTTCATCATGACCGACACCATCAACGAGTTCTTCGGCAGCCGCGGGGTGCGTTTCATCTCGTGGGTGGCGGTGGCGCTGATCGGCTACGGCTTCGTGTTCGCGTTCGCCGCCATCGCACTGGCGCCGGCAGCTTGGTGGGTCACGGCGGCGCAGAGCCAGGGCGTGCCCGACTACCAGGCCGCCTTTGCAGCGGTCTTCGGCCAGGGGCTGTGGACGATCGGCGGCTCGCTGGTGGCCTTCCTGTTCGGCCAGTTGATCGATGTGTCGGTGTTCCATCGCATCCGCCGCGCCACCGGCGAAAAGCACGTGTGGCTGCGCGCCACCGGCTCCACGGCGGTATCGCAGTTGGTGGACAGCTTCGTGGTGATCTACATCGCCTTCGTGCTCGGCCCGCAGCATTGGTCCACCGACCAGTTCCTGGCGGTGAGCACGCTCAACTACGTGTACAAGATGGGCTTTGCGATCGCACTGATCCCGCTGCTGTATCTGGCGCGCCGCGCCATCGGCGCATACCTGGGCGCCGAGCGCGCCGAGCAACTGCGCGAAGAAGCCGCCGCCGGCTGACAACGCAAGACCTGCCGACCGCAGCACTGCCAGGCGACGGCTGGCGCCTGCGGCTTGCACCCGGCCTCGTCGGTCATGCGTGTCGCTGCCTGACGACCGCTGGCTGCGTTTACCGATCATGCAACGCCCGCAGCGACCGCCCATCGAAATTTTGTTCAATCCGTCGCCGCGCTCGCTGGCCATGCTGTTGCGCCCCGCTATGGATTCCGCGCCATGGACCATCTTGTCGCAATGGCCAGCTTCGCGCTGGTGTGCTCGATTTCGCCCGGGCCGGTCAACCTGGTCGCGCTGAGCACCGGCGCCAGCGCCGGCGCGCGTGCCGGGCACGGCCATGTGATCGGCGCCACCGTCGGCTTCGTCGCGCTGCTGTTACTGGTGGGCATGGGACTGCAGCAGGTGCTGCTGCGCTGGCCGCTGCTCGGCCGTGCATTGCATCTGGCCGGGGTGGCGTTTCTGCTCTACATGGCCTGGCGCCTGCTGCGCGACGATGGCGTCATCCAGACCACCGGGACGCGCCCGGCGGCCTCGTTCTGGACCGGTGCGGCGATGCAATGGCTCAACCCCAAGGCCTGGTTGGCGGCGACCTCCGGCGTTGCCCTGTATGCGACCGCAGGCACCACGCAGCTGGCGGGTTTTGCGGCGTTGTATGCGCTGATCTGCTATCCCTCGCTGGGGTGCTGGTTGCTGGCCGGCGCCGTGCTGCGGCGGCATGTGCAGGTACCAAGGCAGCTGCGGCGGTTGAACCGGGTGCTGGCGGCGCTGCTGGTGCTGAGCGCGGTCTATCTGTTGCTGGAATGGGGCACGGCATTGCGGTAACGCCCCGGCGTCACCGCCCAGGCACGTTTGAAGCTGCGCTGCAGATGCGCCTGGTCGGCGTAGCCATGCGCGTAGGCGACCTCGGCAATGTCACCGCCGCGCCGCAAGGCCTCGCGCGCACGCTGGAAACGGCAATCCAGCAGATACGCATGCGGGGTCAGCCCGTGCGCCTGACGGAAGCCGCGAATCAAGCGCGGCGCCGGCATCCCCGCCAGCGTGCACAGCTCGCGCAGCGAGACCGCACGTGCATGATGGGTCTGCAGATACTCGGCCACCCGCTGCATCGGCCCGGTATCGACCGCAAGCGCACGACTGATCGGCTCCACATGCAGATGCAGCCGCGCCACGAACGCGATCAACGCACTCTCGCGTGCCAGCGCATCGGCGTTGCCATCGGTCAACACGGCATGCATGCGCTCGAACGCGGCATAGGCAGCCGGGGTCTGGCACAGCGGCGCTGCCAGCATGTGCACATCCGCATTGGCGGCCAGGCCGAGTGCGCGTTGTTGTTCGCGCAGCCACGCCACGTCCAGATACAGCATGCGGAACGACCAGTCCTGCTGCTGATCCGGATTGCAGGCATGCACATCGCCAGGGTTGATCAGGGTCAGCGACCGCGCACCCACCTGCGCTTGCATGCGTCCATTGCGATAGCGCGCCAGCCCGCGATCGATCGCGCCCACCGACCATTGCTCATGCGTATGCGCGGCATAACACAGGCTGCGGCTGTTGATCACCTGGCGCAGTTCGACGAAGGGCAATGCCGGATCGCGCCAGAAGCCCTGCCCGCCCTGCACGGGCAGCTGCGTCCCGCATGTCGATTCATCCCTTGGCATGTGCACAAGCCTATCGCACTGCAACATGCCTGCGTGCTGCAGGCGTGCGCAGCGGGCTTCATGAATTCCAGGCGCCCCCCGTGTGCCGCATGGGTGGCCGGAACGGTGCGGATCGGGCAAGCTCCCCGCTCGCTTGTTCCCGGAGCCGGTAATGCCCCTCAGCTTTTCCCGCCTGCTGTCCCTGGCCCTGGCCGCCGTGCTAAGCCTGTCAGTGGCAGCGCCCGCCGACGCGGCCAAGAAGAAAACCGGCAAGGCACAGACCACGCAAACCCGCGCCAAGGCGAGCAAGGGCAAGAAGACCGTCAAGCCGGCGGCCAAGACCACCAAGGCCGCCAGGGGTGGCAAAGCCGCCAAGCCCAGGCCGCGTGCCGTGGCCGCACCGGTGGTGCTGACCAAGGCGCAGCAGCTCAATTTGCTCTACGACCAGTACTGGGATGCCTCGCTCAAGCTCAACCCGCTGCAGGCCACCTTCCAGGGCGAGACCCGCTACAACGACCAGTTGCCCAACTTCCTGTCGCCGGCGTTCCGGCAGCAGTCGCACGACTTCACCGTGCTGTGGCTGGGCAAGGCCGAGGCGCTGGGGCCAGACGGGCTGAGCGGGCAGGACCTGCTGAGCTACCAGATCTTCGTGCGCGATGCGCGCAGCGCACTGGCGGCCGAGCAGTTCCCCAGCTGGATGCTGCCGATCAATCAGTTCTACAACATCGCCAGCATCGCGGTGGTGCTGGGCTCGGGCACCGGCGCGCAGCCGTTCAAGACGGTCAAGGACTATGACAACTGGTCGCGGCGCGCGGTGGGCATCCCGGAGCTGTTCGACCAGGCCATCACCAACATGCGGGCCGGCATGCAGGCCGGCGTGGTGCAGCCGAAGGTATTGATGCAGAAGGTGCTGCCGCAGCTGGACGCGATCATCGCGCGCAATGCCGAAGACAGCCTGTTCTGGGGTCCGGTGCGCAACCTGCCGGCAGACATGCCCGAGGCCGACAAGCAGCGCATCACCGCCGAGTACAAGCGGCTGATCGAAGTGCGGATCATGCCGGCGTACCGGGCACTGCGCGGCTTCATCGCCACCGAGTACCTGCCGGCCTGCCGCGACACCGACGGCCTGGCCGCGCTGCCCAATGGCGCGGCCTGGTACGCCTACGATGTGCGCCAGAGCACCACCTCCGAGCTGACCCCGGAGCAGATCCATCAGATCGGGCTGGACGAGGTCGCGCGCCTGCAGGCAGAGATCGCCACGCTGGCCAAGCAGGTCAGGTTCCGCGGCAACCTGCCCAAGTTCTACAAGTTCATGCAGACCGACAGGCGCTTTGCGTTCCGCAGCGAGACCGAACTGCTGGGCTATTACCGCGGCCTGCAGGGACGCGTACAGGCCGCGGTGCCGCGCCTGTTCAATGTGCAGGGCATGCCGGCGCTGGAAGTGCGCGTGGTGGAACCGCAGCGTGCGCAGTCGGCCGCCAGCGGCTCGTACATGCGTCCCAGCGGCGACGGCAGCACACCGGGCGTGTTCTACGTCAACACCTCCGACCTGGACACCCGCCGGACCTGGGAGACCGAGAGCCTGTATCTGCACGAGGCCATCCCCGGCCACCATTTCCAGCTCGGGCTGCAGCAGCAGCTGACCGACCTGCCCAAGTTCCGCCGCCTGGGCGGCGAGACCGCCTATATCGAGGGCTGGGGGCTGTATGCCGAATCGCTGGGCCGCGAACTGGGCCTGTATCAGGACCCGTACAACTACTACGGCTATCTGCAGAATGCGTTGTGGCGTGCGATTCGCCTGGTCACCGACACCGGCCTGCACAGCAAGGGCTGGACCCGCACCCAGGCGATCGACTACATGCTCAACAACTCGGCCATGCCCCGGACCGATGCCGAGGCCGAGGTGGACCGCTACATGGCCATCCCCGGCCAGGCGCTGTCCTACAAGGTCGGCGAGATGAAGATCGCGCAGTTGCGCGAGCAGGCGCAACGCGAACTGGGCCCGCGCTTCGATGTGCGCGCCTTCCACACCGAAGTGCTCAAGGACGGCTCGGTGCCGCTGGATATCCTGCAGGACAAGATCCAGCGCTGGATCGCCACGCAGAAGGGCTGAGGCAGCTCAGCCCGCCACCCGCGCACGCGCCAGCGCGGCGATGTCGCGCGGTGTGGTGCGGCAGCAACCGCCGATCAGCCGCGCACCGGCCGCCAGCCACTGCGCATGCTGGTCGGCCAGGGTGCATGCGGTCGTGCTGCCGGCATGCCACTGTTTTGCGCCGGCATCGTAGTGCTCGCCGGAATTGGGGTACACCACCAGCGGCAGCGCCGTCAGCGCGGACAATGTCTGCAACGCGGCGGTGACCTGCTCCAGCGCAATGCAGTTGATGCCCACCGCGATCACCTGCGCACACGCATCCAGCGCGGGGATGACCTGCGCCAGCGCGGTGCCATCGCTCAAATGTGCCGCATCGCACAGGGTGAACGAGAACCACGCGTGCAGCTGCGGGAACTCCTCCAGCAGCAGGCGCAGCGCGACGATCTCGTTGGCCGACGGCAGCGTCTCGCAAGCCAGCACATCCACCCCCGCCTCGGCCAACGCGGCGATGCGCGGGCGATGGAAGTCCATCAGTTGCGCCAGCGGCAGGGCGTAGTCCCCGCGGTATTCCGAGCCATCGGCCAGGTAGGCGCCATACGGCCCGACCGACCCGGCCACCCATAACGGCGCGTGCTGCGGTTGCGCCTGCAGATGATCGGCACGCGCCTGTGCGGCCAGGTCTACGCTGCGTGCGATCAACGCCTGCGATTGCGCCAGGTCCAGCCCGCGCGCGGCAAAGCCCAGCGGCGTGGCCTGGTAGCTGGCGGTGATGGCGCATTGCGCGCCGGCAGCGAAATAGTCGCGATGCACCTGATAGATCAGCTCCGGCTGCTCCATCAGCACGCGCGCCGACCACAGCGCATCGTTGAGATCGCAGCCGCGCTGCTCCAGTTCGGTGGCGAGCGCGCCATCCAGCAGCACGTAGCCGTCCTGCTGCAGCGCCTGGCTGAACGGCGCACCGTCACGCGGCTGGCGCGGAAGAATCGTCATGTGGGTTGCCTCCTGCTCGCAAGCCATTGGGTGAGTGCATAGGCGCCATAGCACAGCGCCACGAACGGGATGCCGCACCACAGCGCAATGCGCTGCTGCGGATCGAATGCCAGGCCGATGCAGGCCAGCAGACAGAGTGCAAAGCCCAGCAGCGGCGTCCACGGATACCACGGTGCGCGATAGGCCAGGCTCTCCGGCGCGACGCCATCGCGCAGCAACTGGCGCCGGAACCGGTAGTGCGAGGCGCAGATGCTCAGCCACACCACCACCACCGCAAAGCCGGACACCGCCGAAATCGCCACGAACACGGTATCGGCCGCATAGACGCCGGTGAGCAGCGCCAACAGGCCGCCCAACATGCTCAGTATCAGGGCCGGCAACGGGATGCCGCGCCGGGTCAGGCCTGCGAGCCGCGCCGGCAGCGTGCCCTCGTTGGCCAGCGACCACAGCATGCGCGCGGCCGCATACAGACCGGAATTGGCCGCCGACAGGATCGCCGTCAGGATCACCGCATTCAATACATCGGCCGCATACGGGATGCCCAGCAACTCGAACGCGCGCACGAACGGGCTGGTGTCCACGGCCGCCTGCCCGGCCGGCAGCAACGCGGCCAGCACCAGCACGGTGCCGACGAACAACACCACCAGCCGCACCAGCGTGGTACGGATCGCCAGCGGAATCGCACGCGCCGGCTGCGCGGTTTCGCCAGCGGCCACGCCGATCAACTCGGTGCCGGAAAAGGCGAAGTTCACCGCCACCATCGTCATCAGGATCGGCAGCGTGCCTTGCGCAAACCAGCCGTCGGCGCGCAGGTGGCGCAATCCGGGTGCCGGCGACCCATCGGCCAACGGCAGCACGCCGATCACCGCCGCGCCGCCAAGCACGATGAACAGCGCGATCGTGATCACCTTGATCAGCGAGAACCAGAATTCGCCTTCGGCAAACCAGCGCGCCGACACCGTGTTCAGGCCGAAGATCAGCGCGCAGAACAGCAGGCACCACGGCCATGCCGGTGTGTGCGGGAACCAGTACTGCATGCAGAACGCCGCCGCAGTCAGGCTCGAGCCCAGCGCCACCGTCCAGGTCAGCCAGTACAACCACGCCACCACGTACCCGGTGGCCGGGCCGAGATAACGCGCGGCATACACATGAAAGGCGCCGGTCTGCGGCATCGCCACCGCCAGCTCGCCCAGGCACTGCATCACCAGATACACCACCAGCGCGCCGATCAGATAGGCGATCACCGTGCCGAGCGCGCCGGTGCTGGCGATGATGTAGCCGGTATTGAAGAACAGGCCGGTGCCGATGACCCCACCCAGCGACAACATCACCAGGTGGCGCACCTGCATGCTGCGCTGGAATTGCAGTGCGGCGGTGGACGGCGGCTCGGGCATCGGCGTGTCTGATCGGTGGCAACGCATCCTGCCATGCGCGGCCAGGCGAGCACAGCCATGCGATGGCAAGCTGTGACGGTGCACCAGCGTGCAACGGCCCGCGGGTATGCTTGCGTACTGTTCACCTGGAAGGTCGCCATGCCGCACGCCCTGCAACCACCCATGCATGCGAAGACGTCTCGCTCGACCAGCGCGGTGGTGCCCGCATGCGCACCACGTGACACAGCCGCTGCGCGCAACGCACCAGCGCTCGCCGACAGTCTGGGCGCGTCGCAGCCGATCGCGCGGCGCTTGCGAGGTGCCGCATGAAGCTTGCCGGCATCCACCATGTAGCCATCATCGCCGGCGACTACGCGATGTCCAAACGGTTCTACTGCGACATCCTGGGCCTGCGGGTGCTCGATGAGCATTACCGGCAGGCGCGCGATTCCTGGAAGCTGGACCTGGCACTGCCCGATGGTGGCCAGATCGAGCTGTTCTCGTTTCCCACCGCACCGCTGCGCCCCAGCCGCCCGGAAGCACGCGGCCTGCGCCATCTCGCCTTCAGCGTCGAGGATCTGGACGCGGCCGTGGCGCATCTCACTGCGCACGGCGTGGCCACCGAAGACATCCGCATCGACGAGTACACCGGCCGCCGCTTCACCTTCTTCGCCGACCCGGATGACCTGCCGCTGGAGCTGTACGAAGTGGGTTGAGCGCAGCATGCCCTGCGGGTTCGGTCACATCCGCCGCACGGTCATGTCGAGCAGGCGTAGTCGATCGTCTCTGTGACTTTCGGCGCATGCGGCACTGCGGTCACGCCGTGAAGATCAGGCCACCCAGGACACAGGAACCGTCCATGCTGCAGATCCGTGCGCTGTCCAAGACCTACGCCAACGGCGTGCATGCGCTGCAAGGCGTCACGCTCGACATCCCGCGCGGCATGTTCGGCTTGCTGGGGCCAAACGGCGCCGGCAAGTCGTCGCTGATGCGCACGCTGGCCACGCTGCAGGAGCCCGACTCGGGTAGCGTCAGCCTGACCGACGCCGATGGCAGCAGCATCGACGTACTCGCCGACAAGGACGCATTGCGGCGCCGGCTGGGCTATCTGCCGCAGGATTTCGGCGTGTACCCGAAAGTGAGCGCGCTGGACATGCTCGATCACTTCGCCGTGCTCAAGGGGCTCACCGATCGCGGCCAACGCAAGGAGGTGGTCGAGCGACTGTTGCAGCAGGTCAACCTGTGGGACGCGCGCAAGCGCAAGCTCGGCACCTATTCCGGCGGCATGCGGCAGCGCTTCGGCATCGCGCAGGCGCTGCTGGGCAATCCGCAACTGGTCATCGTCGACGAGCCCACCGCCGGGCTGGATCCGGAAGAGCGCAATCGTTTTCTCAATCTGCTGGCCGAAATCGGCGAGAACGTGGTGGTGATCCTGTCCACCCACATCGTCGAAGACGTCACCGACCTGTGCCCGACGATGGCCATCATGAACAAGGGCCAGGTGCTGCTGAGCGGGCGGCCCGCCGATGCGATCGGCATGCTGCATCAGCAGGTTTGGCGCAAACAGGTCAGCAAGCAGGCATTGCCCGACTACGAGGCGCGCTTCACCGTGCTGTCCACGCGCCTGATTGCCGGCCACCCGGTGATCCACGTGTTCAGTGCCGACTGCCCGGAGCCGGGGTTCGAACAGGTCGCTCCCGATCTTGAGGATGTCTATTTCCAGCGCCTGCGCAAGCAAGCGCTGGCCGCCTGACGGAGCGCGGCGATGATCATGGCGTTCCTGCGCTTCGAGCTGCGCGAACAACTGCGCTCGCCCTTGCTATGGCTGCTGGCCGCGCTGTACGCGTTGCTGGCGTTTGCCGCGCTGTCCAGCGATGCGGTGCAGATCGGCGGCGGCATCGGCAACGTGCTGCGCAATGCGCCTACGGTGATCGCCACGCTGCTGGGGCTTTTCAGCCTGCTTGGCCTGCTGGTGATCAACCTGTTCGTCAGCAATGCCCTGCTGCGCGACTTTGACCTGGGCACTGCCGAGCTGGTGTTTTCCACACCGATACGGCGGCGCGACTACCTGCTCGGCCGCATCGGTGCTGCACTGATCGCCGGCATGCTGATGTATGTGGTGATCGCGCTGGGCATGTTCGCCGCGCAGTTCATGCCGTGGATCGATCAGGCGCGGCTCGGGCCGGTCGCGGTGCTGCCCTATCTGTGGTCGCTGCTGGTGCTGGTGCTGCCCAACCTGCTGTTCACCACCGCGCTGCTGTCGGTGCTGGCGGTGACCACGCGCAGCATCCTGTGGGTCTACATCGGCGTGATCGTGTTCTTCGTGCTGTACGGCGTGAGCCGTGCGCTGATGGCCGACCTGGACAATGTGTGGATTGCCACGCTGGCCGACCCGCTCGGCATTCGCGCGCTATCGCAGACGCTGCGCTACTGGTCGGTGGAGCAGCGCAACCACCAGCTACCGCCGCTGACCGGCTACCTGCTCGCCAATCGCGCGGTGTGGCTGGGCATGAGCGGTGTGTTGTTTGCCGCCACCTTCGCGCTGTTCCGTACCGAGCGCAGCGGGACGCGGCGGCGCCGTGGTGTGGCGTCGGTTACGCCCGCTGATGCACCTCCCGCCAGCGCGCGCGTCGGCACGACACGCCTGACGGTCACCCCGCGCTTCGGCGCGGCCACTGCATGGCGGCAACTGCTGCGCCAGATCCGCTTCGACACGCTGGGCGTGCTGCGCAGCGCGCCGTTCGTGGTGCTGCTGATGCTGGGCCTGGCCAACTTCATTCCGACCGCGCTGTTCAAAGCGCGCTATTACGGCACTGCCGTGCTGCCGGTGACCTCGTTGATGCTGGAGGCGCTGCAGAACAGCTACAGCTTTCTGCTGATCATCGTGGTGCTGTTCTATGCCGGCGAGCTGGTGTGGAAGGAGCGCAGCAACCGCATCGACGGCATCACCGACGCGATGCCGGTCCCCGATTGGGTGCCGCTGCTCGGCAAGTTCGTCGCCTTGCTGGCGGTGATCGCCAGCTTCCAGGCCGCCGGTGCGTTGACCTCGATCGCGCTGCAGCTGGGCCGTGGCTATACCAGCATCGAGCCGCTGCTGTATCTCAAGACGCTGGCGCTGGGCTCGGTGCTGTACGTGCTGATGGGCGGCATGGCGCTAGCGCTGCAGGTGCTGAGCAACAACAAGTTCGTCGGCTATGCGCTGCTGATGCTGGTGTTGATTGGGCAATCGGTGCTGTCGATGCTCGACTACACCCAGAACCTCTACACCTTCGGCGGTTGGCCCAACGCGCCGTATTCGGACATGAACGGCTACGGGCACTTCCTGCCCGGCCAGTTGTGGTTCCAGGGCTATTGGGGCGTGTGCCTGCTGGCGCTGCTCCTGCTGTCCTCGGCGTTCTGGCCGCGCGGCGTGGGCCATGGCCTGCGCCAGCGCGTGCGGCTGGCGTTACGGCGCCTGCGCAGCCCGACCGGTGCGGCCCTGGCGATCACCCTGCTCGGCTTCGCGGCGATCGGCGGCTGGCTGTACTGGAACACCAACGTCTACAACAGCTTCCTGTCGCCGGAACAACAGCTGGACCTGCAGGCACGCTACGAGCGCGATTACCGCAAGTACAAGGATCTTCCGCAGCCGCGCATCGTCGCCGTCGACAACCACGTCGACCTGCATCCGGAAACCCAGTCGGTCGTGGTCGATGCCACCTGGACGGTGCGCAACACCCACCCCACACCGATCAGCGAAGTGCACATCGGCATGCAGGGCCGCACTGGCGACCGCAGCCTGGTCAAGGTGGATCTGGGCGGGCAGACGCTGACCACGCACGATATCCCGGCCGGCTATCGCATCTACCGCCTGCAGACACCGCTGCAACCCGGGCAGGAGCGCGTGTTCCGCTTCCGCGTGGACCAGCATCCGCACGGCCTCACCGCCGAGCAGGCGCAAACCGAACTGGTCGCCAACGGCAGCTTCTTCAACACCACCCGGCTGCCCTGGTTCGGCTACAACACGCAGGCCGAGATCAGCGACCGCAACGAGCGCCGCAAGCGCGGCCTGGGCGAACCCACCCGCATGCCCAAGCTTGAAGACCAGGCCGCGCGCGCCAACACCTACGTCAGCAACGATGCCGACTGGCTCGCTTTCGCCAGCACCGTCTGCACCGCGCCGGACCAGATCGCGCTGGCGCCCGGCTATCTGCAGCAGGAATTCCAACGCAATGGCAGGCGCTGCTTCCGCTACGTGATGGACCGCCCCATGCTCAATTTCTATGCCTACCTGTCGGCACGCTGGGAAGTGCGCAAGGCGCGTTACAAGAACATCCCGATCGAGATCTATTACGACCCCAAGCATCCGTACAACGTGCAGCGCATGATCGAGAGCGTGCAGAAATCGCTGGCCTATTACGAAGCCAACTTCAGCCCGTATCAGCATCATCAGGTGCGCATCATCGAGTTCCCCGGCTACGCGCGGTTTGCGCAGTCGTTCGCCAATACCATTCCCTACTCCGAGTCGATCGGCTTCATCGCCGACCTGCGCGACAAGAACGACATCGACTACGTGTTCTATGTCACCGCGCACGAAGTGGCGCACCAGTGGTGGGCGCACCAGGTGATCGGTGCGAACGTGCAGGGCGCCACCCTGCTGTCCGAATCGCTGGCGCAGTATTCGGCGTTGATGGTGATGGAGCGCGAGTACGGACGCGCGCATATGCGCCGTTTCCTCCGCTACGAGCTGGATCGCTACCTGGAAGGCCGTGGTGGCGAAACCATCGAGGAGTTGCCGCTGTATCGGGTGGAGGATCAGCAATACATCCACTACCGCAAGGGGTCGCTGGCGTTCTATCGGCTACGCGAGGACATCGGTGAGCAGGCGCTCAATCGCGCATTGCAGCGCTTTCTGGCGGCCAAGGCGTTTCAACAACCGCCCTACACCACCTCGGCCGAGTTGCTGCAGGCCATTCGCGCCGAAGCACGCCCGGACCAGCAAGGCCTGATCACCGACCTGTTCGAGAAGATCACCTTCTACGACAACCGCGTGGTCAGCGCGCAGGCACGCAAACGCCCCGATGGCCGCTTCGAGGTGACCGTGCAAGCGCAGGCGGCCAAGCTGCAGGCCGATGGCAAGGGCAAGGAGCATGCAGTGCCGCTGGACGACTGGATCGAAGTGGCGATCTACGGCGCTCCGGCCGGCAAGGATGCGCAGGCGCCGGTGCTGGCCTTGCAACGGCAGCACGTCACCAGCGCCGCGCCCAGTTTCAGCATGACCGTGGACCGCCTGCCGGTCGAAGCCGGCTTCGATCCGGACAACAAGCTGATCGACCGCGTGCCGGCGGACAACCGCAGGCAGGTGACGCTGCAGTAGCCGAATGAACGCATTCCGCAGCGCGTCTTTCCGCCACCATACTCCACGGTATACATTCCGGTCAGGCCGTCGACGGCGGCCATAGCAATCCCTGGGAGGGGACACATGCGCAAGACCTTCAAGACCCTGATGCTGGCCCTGCCGCTGGCCGCTGCCTCGCTGCTGGCCCAGGCCGCCGATTCGCCGGTGGGCCGCTGGAAGACCATCGACGACGAGACCGGCAAGCCCAAGTCGGTGGTGCAGATCGAACAGCTCGGCAACGGCACGCTGAGCGGCAAGGTGGTCGACATCCTGCAGTCCAACCACGGGCCCAACCCGACCTGCGACAAGTGCGATGGCGCGCTCAAGGGCAAGCCGATCAAGGGCATGACCATCCTGTGGGGCCTCAAGCCGGACGGCACCGCGGTGTGGAGCGGCGGCTCGGTGCTCGACCCGGCCAAGGGCAAGACCTACAAGGCCAAGGTCACCCTGACCGATGGCGGCAAGAAGCTGCAGATGCGCGGCTATGTCGGCATCGAAGCGTTGGGCCGGACCCAGACCTGGATTCGCGAATAGCCGGGAATCGGGATTGGAGAATCGGTAAGAGCAGGCGCCCGTGAGGGCGCCTTTTTTGTGCGCTTCCATCCTGACGCTACATGCGCGGCCAAACACCTGCGCGCCTTGACAACACGGCCGCATGACCCTGCTTTGACCGATTCCCCAATCCCGATTCCCGATTCCCAGCCCCAATCCCTGCTCTCGACTAATGCGATAATCGGCTGTCCCCCGCATTACGCCTGCCATGACCCGCACCGCACTCGTCACCACCGCCCTGCCCTACGCCAACGGGCCGCTGCATCTTGGCCATCTGGTCGGCTATATCCAGGCCGACATCTGGGTGCGCGCGCGCCGGCTGCGCGGCGACAAGACCTGGTTCGTCTGCGCCGACGACACCCACGGCACGCCGATCATGCTCGCCGCCGAAAAGGCCGGGGTCACCCCGGAAGCCTTCATCGCCAACATTCAGGCCAGCCATGAGCGCGATTTCGCCGCATTCGGGGTGACCTTCGATCATTACGATTCGACCAATTCGCCGGTCAATCGCGCGCTCACCGAGGCGTTCTACACAAAGCTGGAGGCCGCCGGCCACATCAGCCGTCGCTCGGTGGCGCAGTTCTACGACCCGGCCAAGGGCATGTTCCTGCCGGATCGCTACATCAAGGGCATCTGCCCCAACTGCGGCAGCGCCGACCAGTACGGCGACAACTGCGAGGTCTGCGGCGCCACCTATGCGCCGACCGAGCTGAAGGAGCCCAGGTCAGTGATCTCCGGCGCCACGCCGGAGCTGCGCGACTCGGAGCATTTCTTCTTCGAAGTGGGCCATTTCGACGGATTTTTGCGCGAGTGGCTGGCCGGCGATGTAGCGCTGCCCGGGGTCAAGGCCAAGCTCAAGGAATGGCTGGACACCGAAGGCGGCCTGCGCGCCTGGGACATCTCGCGCGATGCGCCGTATTTCGGCTTCCAGATTCCCGGCCAGCCGGGCAAGTATTTCTACGTGTGGCTGGACGCGCCGATCGGCTACCTGTGCAGCTTCAAGACGCTGTGCGCGCAGATGGGCGAAGACTTCGATGCGCATCTGGTGGCCAGCACGCAGACCGAGCTGCATCACTTCATCGGCAAGGACATCGTCAATTTCCACGGCCTGTTCTGGCCGGCGGTGCTGCACGGCACCGGCCATCGCGCGCCGACCCGGCTGCACGTCAACGGCTACCTCACCGTGGACGGCGCCAAGATGTCCAAGTCGCGCGGCACCTTCGTGATGGCGCGGACCTTCCTGGACGTGGGCCTGGAACCGGAGGCGCTGCGCTACTACTTCGCGGCCAAGTCGTCCGGCGGCGTGGACGACCTGGACCTCAACCTGGGCGATTTCATCGCGCGGGTCAATGCGGATCTGGTCGGCAAGTTCGTCAACCTGGCCAGCCGCTGCGCCGGCTTCATCGGCAAGCGCTTCGACGGCAAGCTGGCCGACGCCCTGCCCGACCCGGCGCAATACGACCGCTTCGTCGCCGCGCTGGCGCCGATCCGCGAGGCCTACGAGCGCAACGACGCGGCCAGCGCGATCCGCCAGACCATGGCGCTGGCCGACGAGGCCAACAAGTACATCGACGACACCAAGCCGTGGGTGATCGCCAAGCAGGACGGCGCCGATGCACAACTGCAATCGGTGTGCACGCAGGGCCTGAACCTGTTCCGGATCCTGGTGGCCGCGCTCAAGCCGATCCTGCCGCGCACCTGTGCCGAGGCCGAAGCCTTCCTGTCGGCACCGATGACCAGTTGGGAAGACGTCGCCCGCCCGCTGACCGCGCACGTGATCCAGCCCTACACCGCCCTGTTCACCCGTATCGACCCCAAACTGATCGACGCCATGACCGACGCTTCAAAAGACACCATGGCCGCACCTGCGGCACCCGCTGTCACTACCGCCAAGCCTGCCCCGTCCAAGGCCGAGACGACGCCGGCGGCCGCTGCCAATCCCCAATCCCCAACCGCCACTCCCAGCCTCATCGGCATCGACGATTTCGCCAAGCTCGACCTGCGCATCGGCAAGGTGCTGGTGTGCGAATTCGTGGAAGGCTCGGACAAGCTGCTGCGCTTCGAACTGGATGCCGGCGAACTGGGCAAGCGCCAGATCTTCTCGGGCATCCGCGCCAGCTATGGCGAACCGGAAGCGCTGGTCGGCCGCAGCGTGGTGTTCATCGCCAACCTGGCCCCGCGCAAGATGCGCTTCGGCATCAGCGAAGGCATGATCCTGTCGGCCGGCTTCGACGGCGGCGCGCTGGCACTGCTGGACGCCGATGGTGGTGCGCAGCCGGGGATGCCGGTGCGGTGAGGCGGGATTGGGGGGCGGGATTGGAGAATCGGGAATCGGGATTTGTAAAAGCCGGAGCTGATTGTTGAGGGAGACCTGACACGCGTGCCTGGCCCGACCCCTCATCCACCCCCTGCGGGGCACCTTCTCCCGGTGGGAGGAGGAACAGACACTGCGCCTCCAACCAATCCCCACTCCCGACTCCCCAATCCCCGCCCCCATGCACCTGGCCCTGTTCGACTTCGACCACACCATCACCACCTGCGACAGCTATGCGCGCTTCCTGCGCAAGGTGGCGACGCCTGCGCAGCTGGCGACGGCGAAATGGCAGGCCGGTCCCTGGGTGTTCGGCTATCGGATCGGGCTGGTCTCCGCACACGCCTTGCGTGCGCGCGTCACGCGCCTGGTCTTCAGTGGTCGCTCGCTGGACGAGATGGCCGCCCATGGGGCTGACCATGCACGCAACGCATTGCCCGGGATGTTGCGCGCCGAGATGATGCGACGCATCGACTGGCACCAGGCACAGGGGCATGAAGTCGTGCTGGTGTCGGCATCGCTGGACCTGTATCTGCAGCCGTGGTGCGCCCAGCATGGCCTGTCGTTGATCTGCAACAAGCTGGAACACCACGCCGGCGTGCTGAGCGGGCGCTATGCAGACGGCGATTGCGGCCCGCACAAGGCTGCGCAGATCCGCCTGCGCTACGACCTGTCGCACTACGCATGCGTGCATGCCTACGGCGACAGCCGCGAGGACAAGCCGATGCTGGCGCTGGCGCAGCAGCGCTGGTATCGCGGCAACCTGCTGCACTGACATGCACATCGCAACGCCCGCCTCATCGCCCGATCTGGTCGAACGCCTCGACCGCCTGCTGCCGCAGACCCAGTGCGGCCAGTGCGGCTACGACGGCTGTCGCCCGTATGCGCACGCCATGGCCAACGGCCAGGCCGATGTCGATCACTGCCCGCCCGGCGGCGACGCCGGGGCACGCGCGTTGGCGCACGTGCTGCAGCGTCCTGCACGCCCGTACGACCGCAGCCGTGGCAGCCACACGCCGCCGCAGGTGGCCTGGATCGTGGAGGCCGACTGCATCGGCTGCACCAAATGCATCCAGGCCTGCCCGGTGGACGCCATCGTCGGCGGCGCCAAGCACATGCATACGGTGATCGCCGCGCTGTGCACCGGTTGCGAGCTGTGCCTGCCGGCCTGCCCGGTGGACTGCATCGCGCTGCACCCAGGCAGCTGAGCGGCTGGCGAGGCGGCATGCCGCGTCAAACGCAACGCCTGCCAGCGTTGCGCGCATCTCACCGCGACGCGATCCCTGACCAACGGCACCGGCCGCCAACGACGCCCTGTTTGTCAGGAACGTCCTGACGCGTCCGGCGCATCCGTGTTGCGGATGCGCTCGTATTGGTAGGCACTCCCATCGAGGAATCCGCCGATGCGCCCATTCGCCGCCGCCCTTGCCGCGCTCGCCACCGTCTGCCGGCCGATTCCGCCGTTGCTGCTGCTGGTGCTGGGCGGCCTGCCGCTGAGTGCGGCTGCGGTCACCCGCGTAGATGGCGATGCCTTCGATGGCGACAGCGGCGCGTTGCGCTATCGCGAGTCGCACTGGCTGCTCGACGATGGCGGACGCGTGGTGCTGTATCGCTGCCCGGATGGGCGCCCGTTCGCGCGCAAGCAGGTCGATGGCGGCGGCAGCTCGCCCGACTTCAGCCTGATCGACGGCCGCGACGGCTATCGCCAGGGCGTGCGGCAACGCAACGGCGTGCGCGAGATGTTCCAGCAGGAGCCCGGCAAGGCCGAGCAGCGCACGCCATTGCCGGCCGACGACGGCCCGCGCGTGATCGATGCCGGCTTCGATGCCTACCTGCGCAACAACTGGGAGGCGCTCGCCAGCGCGCCGCAACGCGTGGACTTCGTGCTGCCCAGCCTGCAACGCCAGTTGGCGTTTCGTGTCGAGCGTATCGGCGATACCGGCGGCGAGCGGCGGTTTCGCTTGAGCCTGGATGCCTGGTACGGCGCGGCGGTGCCCTCGCTCGAAGTGCGTTATGCCATCGCCGACAAGCGCCTGCTGCAGTTCCGTGGCGTGGGCAACCTGCGCGACGCGCGTGGCCGCTATCCGCACGTACGCATCGTTTTTCCGGACACCGCTGCGCGTGCCGTCGGCGCCGATGAACTGCGCCAGGCGCGCGAGCAGCCGCTGGCCAAGAGCTGCAGCGCCCCGTGAACCAGACACCTGCCATCTTCACGTTCGACCACACGCGGTTGCGTACAACGGCCCGGTCACTTCTTCCCCATACAGGATCATCGCCATGGCCAAGGCCTACCTCTGGATCAACGCAGTGCTCTACGTCGTCCTGGCAATCTGGTGCACGCTCTCGCCGGCCAAGACCGCCAATGCCGTGGGTTACACCCAGCTCTCGCCGGCCGGGCAATCGGAATACCTGGTCATCTATGGCGGCTTGCAGCTGGGCATGGCGTTCCTGTTCGGCTACTTCGCCTGGATCGATCAACCGCGCACCGGCCTGCTGGTCGCACTCGCGTTCTACGTGCCGATCGTGCTGTTCCGCAGCGTCTCGCTGGCGCGCCTGTGGCCGGTCTCCGCACCCACGGTGGCATTGGCAGGCGTCGAGATCCTGCTGCTGCTCGCGGCAGTGCTGCTGTGGTTTCAGCGCAAGTGAAGGACAGCGTCAGCACAGTCCGGTAGCATCGCTCCCACCTCAGACAACGCCCGACCGCATGAGTGCCATCCCTGGCCACGACGACGATGAAACCGGACGACTGCTGACCGCAACCGCGGGCGGCGACCGGCATGCCTTCGAAGCGCTGTACCGGCAGACCTCGCCGAAACTGTTCGGGGTCTGCCTGCGCATGATCCCGCAACGTGCCGAAGCCGAAGAGGTGCTGCAGGACGTGTTCACGCTGATCTGGCACAAGGCCGGGCAGTTCGATCCCGCCCGTGCACGCGGGCTCACCTGGCTGGCGATGATCGCGCGCAACAAGGCCATCGATCATCTGCGCGCCAATGCACCGCAACGCCGCAACGTGGCGCTGGACGATGCCGGCGAACTGCGCGCCGGCGATGCCTCGCCGCTGGAGCGCACCGAGCGCGCCAGCACGCGTCGCCGCATCGACCATTGCCTGGCCGAGCTGGAGCCGCCGCGCAGCGAATTGATCCGCACCGCGTTCTTCGATGGCATTACCTATGAAGAGCTCGCCGCGCGCACCGACACACCGATCGGCACGGTCAAGAGCTGGATCCGCCGCGGCCTGGCCAAACTCAAGGCATGTCTGGAACGATGAGCACGCCCTTTCCCATTGACCAGGAACCGCCGCGCGACGTGCTGGCCGGCGAATACGTGCTGGGCCTGCTCAGTGCCGACCAGCGCCTGGCTGCCGAACAACGCGTCGCCACCGACGGTCAGTTCGCCCAGGCGGTGACGCAGTGGCAGGAACATCTGGCGCCGTTGCTGGACGAGATCGCCGCAGTGACGCCGCCCGGCCAGGTCTGGGCACGCATCCGCCAGACGCTGGGCTTCGATACGCCGTTGCATGCGGTGGCCTCCGCGCCATCGGCAGCGCCGCCGATAGGCACGCCAAAGCCAGCGGTGTGGAACAGCGTGCGGTTCTGGCGCTGGGCAAGCGCCGCTGGCCTGGCCACTGCCGCGGTCTGCGTGCTGGCGCTGCTGAACCTGCGCACGCCACCGGCAGCGGTGCAGCCGCCGCCGGGCACCGGCCCGGTGGTACAGACACCGGTGACGCCGCCTGCAACCACCACCGCGCCGGCGACCGGCATCGCGATGACCTCCACGCTGGCCACCGAAGACGGCCGCCCGGGCTATGTCGCCTTGATGGATGCCGACAAGCACACCATCACGGTGACGCCGCTGGATCGCACCGCCACCGCCGACAAGGTGCCCGAGCTGTGGCTGATCACGCCGGACGGCAAGGCGCATTCGATGGGTACCTTCGACGACCAGCGGGCACGCCGCGCGCAGATTCCCGATCAGCTGATGCCCATGCTCAGCAACGAGGCCATCCTGGCCGTCACGCTGGAGCCGCCAGGCGGCGCACCGGGCGGCATTGCCACCGGGACCGTGGTGGCCAAGGGCGGCATCAGCACACTGGCAATGGCACCCTGATCCGGCGCGCCTGACGCCGCCTGCGACCACGTCGCAGGCGGCGGCTTTCAGGCAACAGCCTCATCCGCCTCAACCCTGGCGTGCGCCGTTGAATGTGTGCGCAATTGCGCGATTCGTTCGCACCGGTACGCCAAGTGCGCGCACGCATGCGACGATCAAACGGGCTGGTGCATCTGTTTGCCGGCGGCGTCCGTAAAGGGTCACGACTACACACGGAGAACCACGCGTGCCGAGTACTGGCTTTGACCCACATGCCGCGCCGCCGCAGCCTGCCGACACCTGCCGTCTCGGGTGGCTTGCGGCACGCACCGGCAGCCTGCGTCGTTGGGTGGATTCGCAAACCGACGAGCCGCTGGACGAGGCACGCGCAGACCGCATCGACTGGCTGCGCGCCCTGCCCTTCATCGCGCTGCACCTGGCCTGCCTGGCGGTGTTCTGGGTCGGTGCGTCCTGGTTCGCAGTCGGCACGGCGGTGGCCTTGTACGCGCTACGCATGTTCGCGCTGACCGGGTTCTATCACCGTTATTTCTCGCACCGCGCGTTCAAGACCTCGCGCGTGCTGCAGTTCCTGTTCGCGGCCATCGGCGCCACCTGCGTGCAGCGCGGGCCGCTGTGGTGGGCCGCGCATCATCGCAACCATCACCGCCATACCGACACCGGCCGCGACCCGCATTCGCCGGCGCAGCACGGCTTCTGGTGGAGCCACACCGGCTGGTTCCTGACCCCGCGCAACTTCCGTACCGATTGGGAGGTCATCCCCGACCTGCGTCGCTTTGCCGAGCTGCGCTTCCTGGACCGCTTCGACATCGTGATGCCGGTGCTGCTGGCGATCGGGCTGTACCTGCTCGGCGACTGGCTGGCGGTTGCCGCGCCTGCGTTGAAGACCAACGGTGCGCAGCTGCTGGTGTGGGGCTTTGTGATCTCCACCGTGGCCTTGTTCCATGCCACCTTCACCATCAATTCGCTGGCGCACCGCTTCGGCAGCCGGCGCTTCGACACCCGCGACGACAGCCGCAACAACTGGCTGCTGGCATTGCTCACCTTCGGCGAAGGCTGGCACAACAACCACCACTTCTTTCCCGGCTCCGCGCGCCAGGGTCTGCGCTGGTGGGAGTACGACGTCACCTGGTACGGGCTCACCGCGATGTCGTGGGTGGGCCTGGTGTGGGACCTCAAGCCGATGCCGAAATCGCTCACCCAACGTGCCGAGCGGGTGAGCCGATGAGCGAGGGCAGGATTGCCGTGGTCGGCAGCGGAATCGCCGGCCTGGGCGCAGCGTGGCTGTTGTCGCGCCGCTACGAGGTCACCTTGTTCGAGGCTGCCGATTATCTGGGCGGGCATACGCATACACACGACATCCAGCTGGACGGCCAGCGCTATGCGGTGGACAGCGGCTTCATCGTGTTCAACCCGCAGCACTATCCGCTGCTCACGCGCATGTTCGCCGAGCTGGACGTGGCCGCGCAGCCGACCACCATGAGCTTCTCGGTGCACGATGCGCGCAGCGGGCTCGAATACAACGCCGGCAGCCTGGGCGGGCTGTTCTGCCAGCGCAGCAACCTGTTCAGCCCGCGCTTCTGGGGCACGTTGGCCGACCTGCGCCGCTTCTACCGGCAGGCACCGGCGGTGCTGCACAGCGAGGAGCGCTTCAGCACGCTGGGCGCGTATCTGCAGCGGCATGGGTACTCGGACGCGTTTCGCGACCAGCATCTGGTGCCGATGGCCTCGGCGTTGTGGTCATCGCCCTCGCAACGCATCCTCGAATTCCCGATGGGCCAGCTGATCGGCTTCATGGCCAATCACCACATGCTGCAGCTCAGCGGGCGTCCGCAATGGCAGGTGGTGCGCGGCGGCTCCAACAGCTACGTGCGCGCGCTGCGTCGGCGCTGGCAGGTGCTCGAGCGCCTGTCCACGCCGGTGCATGCGATCCGGCGCGCGCCCAACGGCGTGGTGCTCAGCTCCCTGCGTGGCGAGGAGCACTTCGACAACGTGGTGCTGGCGTGCCATGCCGACGATGCCCTCGCCTTGCTCAGCGATGCCACAGCGGCCGAGCAGCAGATCCTGGGCGGCATCACCTACCAGGACAACGACACCGTCCTGCACACCGACGCCAGCGTGCTGCCGCGCGACCGCCGCGCCTGGGCAGCGTGGAATGCGCATGTGCCGGCCGACCCGCAGGCGCCGTGCACGGTCAGTTACTGGATGAACGCGCTGCAGTCGATCAAAGCGCCGCAGCCGTTCATCGTCAGTCTCAATCGCGACCACGACATCGCGCCGGACAAGGTGCTGCGGCGCATGCGCTACCGCCACCCGGTACAGAACGCCGCCGCGCTCGCCGCGCAGACGCGCAAGGCCGAGATCCAGGGCCTGCAGCACACCTGGTTTGCCGGCGCGGCATGGGGCTTCGGCTTCCATGAGGACGGCCTGCGCAGCGGCGTGGAAGTGGCCCGTGGCCTGGGAGTGGACTGGTGATGCAGCTGCTGCGCGAAGCCAGCCCCGATGCGGTACCGCTGCCTCCGGGCGAGGACAGCGGTGCCGGCAGCGTGGCGGGCACACTGCGCAGCGCGATCTACACCGGCTGGGTGCGGCACCGTCGGTTTGCGCCCAGAGCGCTGGCGTTCCGCTACCGGCTGTTCCTGATGTACCTGGATCTGTCCGAGCTCGATGCGGTGTTTGCCCGCCGTTGGCTGTGGTCGGTGGGGCGCGCCAACCTGGCGCAGTTCCGGCGCAGCGATTATCTCGGCGACCCACAGGTTCCGCTGGACCAGGCCGTGCGCGATTGCGTGCAGGCCCAGACCGGCGAGCGCCCCGATGGCGCGATCCGCCTGCTCACGCATCTGCGCTACTTCGGCCATGTGTTCAATCCGGTCAGCTTCTACTACTGCTTCGATCGCCACGGTGGCCTGCGCTGGATCGTTGCGGAAATCACCAATACGCCCTGGCAGCAGCGCCACACCTACGTGCTGCCGGTCGCGCAGGCGCGCACGCATCGCGACGTGCATGCCTGGCGCTTCGACAAGCGCTTCCATGTCTCGCCCTTCATGGGCATGCAGCACCAGTACGACTGGCGTTTCAGTGTGCCGGATGCGCAATTGCGCGTGCATATGCAGGTGCTGGATGCACCAGGCGGCGACGCGCCGGCCGCTCATCCTGACGCCGATGGCGCAGGCAGCGAGCGCGGCACGCCCCGCTTCGATGCCACCCTGGTCCTGCAACGCCAGCCGCTCAACGCACGCACCCTGGCGCGCACGCTGCTGGCCTATCCCTTGATGACCGTGCAGGTGGTGCTGGCCATCCACTGGCAGGCCCTGCGCCTGTGGCTACGCGGCAACCCCGTCCACGATCACCCTCATCCGCCTGTGCGAGAACCCCGATGAACGCCACGTCCCTGCCCGACACCGCTGCGCCGCGCGCGGCTTCCTGGACGGACCGCCTATTGCGCAAGCGCCTGCTGGCCACGCTCGGCGAGCTGCGCGATGGACAGTTGCAGCTGCACGAAGCCGATGGCGTCACCACCCTCGGCAACGCCAGTGGTGCGGATGCGCTGCAGATGCAGTTGCGCGTCATCGACCCCGGCTTCTATCGCCAGGCCGCGCTCAACGGCAGCGTCGGTGCCGGCGAGTCGTACATGGACGGGCAATGGCAATGCGACGATCTGGTCGCATTGATGCGCCTGCTGCTGCGCAATCGCGAGCGCCTGGATGCGATGGAGACCGGTACCGCGCGACTGGGCGGCTGGGCGATGCGCAGCCTGCATGCATTCGCACGCAATACCCGCAGCGGCAGCCGGCGCAACATCGCCGCGCACTACGATCTGGGCAACCCGTTGTTCCGCCTGTTCCTGGACGAGAACCTGATGTATTCCTCGGCGATCTTCGTCGAGGGCGAAGAAGCCCAGGGCGAGGCCGCACTGGAGCGCGCAGCCACACGCAAGCTCGAACGCATCTGCCAGAAGCTGCGGCTCGGCCCGCAACACCATGTGGTGGAAATCGGCACCGGCTGGGGCGGCTTTGCGCTGCACGCCGCACGCGAGCATGGCTGCCGCGTCACCACCACCACCATCTCGCGCGAGCAGTTCGAGCTGGCGACCCAGCGCATCGCCGCGGCCGGCCTGAGCGACCGGGTCAGCGTGTTGCTGCGCGACTATCGCGATCTGGACGGGCGCTACGACCGGGTGGTGTCGATCGAGATGATCGAGGCGATCGGCCATCAGTATCTGGACACCTATTTCGCCAAGGTCGGCAGCCTGCTGGCCGACGATGGCGAGGCGCTGATCCAGGCCATCACCATCGAAGACCATCGCTATGCGCAGGCGTTGCGCTCGGTGGACTTCATCAAGCGGCACATCTTCCCCGGCAGCTTCATTCCGTCGGTGGCGGCGATGACCGGCGCGATCGCACGCGCCAGCGACCTGCGCCTGTTCAACCTGGAAGACATCGGGCCGAGCTACGCGTTGACGCTGCGCGCCTGGCGGCAGCGCTTCATGGCGCAGCTGCCGCAGGTGCGCGCGCTCGGCTACGACGAACGCTTCATCCGCATGTGGGAGTTCTATCTGGCCTATTGCGAAGCCGGTTTCCTGGAACGCTCGATTGGCGATGTGCATCTATGGCTGAGCAAGCCGGGCGCACGCCCGCCGCAGTTCGTGCCCGGCCTTCCCGTTGACGCATGAAGCAGCTCGGCAACTATCTGGGCCTGCAGGTGCTGTGGCTGGTGGCCGTCAGCGCCGCTGCGCAGGCGCGTATCTGGCCCACCTTGCTGGTGCTGGCGCTGTTCGCGCTGTATCAGCTATGGCCGTCGCGGCGTGCGCCGGGCGATCTGCAATTGCTGGTCGCCGCGCTGTCGCTGGGCTTGCTGCTGGACACCACGCTGGCCGCCGCAGGCTGGGTGCGTTATGCCGCACCGTGGCCGGGCACCCTGCTGGCGCCGGCCTGGATCCTGGCGTTGTGGCTGGGCTTTGCACTCACGCTCAATCATTCGCTGGCGTCGGTGATGCAGCGGCCGTGGCTGGCGGTGCTGCTGGGCGCGATCTTCGGGCCGTTTTCGTACTGGTTGGCGCAACGCAGCTGGCAGGCAGTGCACTTCCAGCCGCCGCAGCTGCATGCGGCGGTCGCGGTCGGCATCGGCTGGGGCGTGGCCTGCGGTCTGTTGTCGCTTTATGCACGCCGCCTCGCGCGACCATCGCCTGAACACCTGAGGGGAGAACTGCAATGAATGCCTGGCCGCTGCTGCATGTGGGCGTGTTTGCGAGCGTGGTGATGGTGATCGGCTGGCTGTGGCAACGCCGCAGCGGCAATGCCGGCCCGGTCGACGTGCTGTGGGCCGCGTGCCTGGCGGTGGCGGCGCCGTATTGCGCGTGGATGTCCGATGGCGCGCTGCTGCCGCGCGTGCTGGTCGGGGTGCTCGGCGGTGTCTGGGGCGCGCGCCTGGCGTTGCATCTGGGCGTGCGCGTGTTCGGCGACCCGCACGAAGATGGCCGTTATCGTGCCCTGCGCGAACACTGGAATGGCGACCAACGCAAATTCCTGGGCTTCTTCCTGGCGCAGGCAGTGGTCGTGGTGCTGTTTTGTGTGCCGTTTCTGGCCGCTGCCAGCAACCCGACTCCGGCCTGGAGCGTATGGAGCACGCTGGCGATTGCGGTGTGGTTGATCGCGGTCGGTGGCGAAGCCCTGGCCGACCGCCAGCTGTCTGCGCACAAGGCCAACCCGGCCAATCGCGGCGTCACCTGCCGTAGCGGATTGTGGCGGTATTCGCGCCATCCCAATTACTTCTTCGAGTTCGTGCACTGGTTCGCCTATCTGGCGCTGGCCGTCGGTGCCGGGCCGTGGCCGCTTGCCCTGGCTGCGCTCGGGCCGGTGGTGATGTTCGTATTCCTGTATCGCTTTACCGGCATTCCCTACACCGAGCAGCAGGCGCTGCGCTCGCGTGGTGAGGACTACGCGCAATACCAGCGCAGCACCAGCGCATTTTTCCCACTTCCCCCTTCGTCCTGAGTCGCCTGGAGAGTCGTATGTCCACTGTCACCATCCCGCCCTCCTCGCTGCCCGAAGAATCCTTTGCCACCCGGCTGGCCGAATCCGGCGTGCTCCCCGACGCCGCACTGCGTTACGGCATCCGCCGGCTGTGTGCGCAACGTCTGCGCGATGAGCGTACCGGCGGTGCCGACGCCAGCGGCGAGCGCCAACGCGCCTTCATCGACAGCCTGCGTGCCAGCGCCATCGCGATCGAAACCGATGCCGCCAATCGCCAGCACTACGAATTGCCGCCGCAGTTCTTCACCCTGTGCCTGGGCCGCCGGCTCAAGTACAGCAGCTGCTACTGGGACGCCACCACGCCGGATCTGGATGCGGCCGAAGAACGCATGCTGGCGCTGTACGGCGAGCGCGCCGAACTGGCCGATGGCCAACGCATCCTGGAGCTGGGCTGCGGTTGGGGCTCGCTGACCTTGTGGATGGCCGAGCGCTATCCCGGCGCCACCATCACCGCGGTGTCCAACTCGCGTCCGCAGCGCGCGCACATCCTGGAGCAGTGCCGGGTGCGCGGATTGAGCAACGTGCAGGTCATCACCGCCGACGTCAACGCGCTGGCGCTGCCGCCGGGCAACTTCGACCGCGTGGTGTCGGTGGAGATGTTCGAGCACATGCGCAACTACCGCGAGCTGCTGGCGCGCGTCGGCAGCTGGCTGGCGCCAGGTGGCAAGCTGTTCGTGCATATCTTCTGCCACCGCGACCTGGCCTACCCGTTCGAAGTGGCCGGCGAAGACAACTGGATGGGACGGCATTTCTTCACCGGCGGGCTGATGCCGGCGGCCGATACCCTGCTGCATTTCCAGCAGGACGTGGTCATCGAACAGCGCTGGGTGCTATCGGGCGAGCATTACGAAAAAACCGCCAACGCCTGGCTGGAAAACCAGGACCGCCACCGCGAGCAGATCATGCCGCTACTGCGGCAGACCTATGGCGACGATGCGCAGCGCTGGTGGCAGCGCTGGCGGATGTTCTGGCTGGCCTGCGCCGAGCTGTTCGGTTACGACCAGGGCCGCGAATGGGGCGTGGCGCATTACCGCTTCGTCAAACGCTGATTACGCACGCGCGCGCATCGAAACGACGAGGCGGCCCGCGTGAGTGAAGCGCGACATGTCGGCGTTCCACTCATGGGGTGCGCCGACAAGCGCGCTGGCGGTCCTGCCAAGCAAACGTGTGAGCGGTTCTTCGCCGCTGTCGTCCACCAACGCTGCGCTGCATGTCCGAGCGCATGCGCGCAGATGACGCGGCGTCGGCGCGCGATCGAGCCGCGCTCCGCGCGCCGCGCTGCGATCAGCTCGCCGCAGCGGTGATCACGATTTCCACCTTCCATTCCGGCCGCGCCAGTCTGGCTTCGACCGTGGCCCGCGCCGGGGTGAAGCCGTGCGGCACCCATTCGTCCCAGGCCTTGTTCATGCCGTCGAAATCGGCGATGTCGGCCAGGAAGATTTCCGCACGCAGGATCTTGGTCTTGTCGCTGGCCGCCTGCGCGAGCAGCCGGTCGATTTCGCCCAGCACCTGGCGGGTCTGCCCGGTGATGTCTTGGCTGGTGTCTTCGGCAATCTGGCCTGCCAGGTAGCACACGCCGCCATGGACGGTCATTTCCGACATCCGCGGACCCGCATCGAATCGCTGCAGCATTTTCAGACTTCCTACGGTTGATTGACCCGGGCATTGTCCCGCGAATGCGGCAAACGTGCAGCCCCGGCGCGCACGTGCTGCGCCAACCACGCCCCGACCCGCACCATCCAGGCCACGATCAACACGATGGCGCTCTTCTGGCTGATGCCCAACGGCGCGCCGGTGACCGTGACGTGGAACAGCAACACCGCAAATGCGCACAGCCCCAGGCCGAACGCGGCGGCGAAGTGGCGTTGCCACATCCGGTCGCGGCGGAAGTACCAGGACTGCAGCAATACCGCCGCGATCACGCACAGAAACGTCATGTCGGCCGAGAGCAGGTGCACCGGCATGGCCGCGTCGGGCGCCAGCTCCGGCATCCAGCTATCGCCGATCGACACCATGCACAGGCCCACCGCCGCCGCCCAGAACAGCCCCACCACGGCGCGGCTGCGCGCGGGCGGTGCAAGTGCCGCATGCAGGCCCAGCGCCATCCACGCCATCGCCGCAGCCAGCACGCAATAGGCCGTGCGCAGCAGCAGGCCGTAGGCACCGTGCAGATACGCGCTCAGCTGTGCGTCGATCCAGTCCAGATCGCCGCGCAGCGATTGCAGCAGCAGGATCAAGGCGATGAAGGCCAGGCCCATGTAGGCGGCGACTGCGCCGGCCTGCCCGGCCCAGCGTGGCGGGCAGGCCGACCCGGGTGGCATCACAGTGCCGCTGGTGTGTTGATCTTCCATCAGCAGCCTGTCTGTGTTGCAACGGTCATCGTGTCCATGTCGGTCTCCTGCGGCACGCGGGCGCGGCGATGCCCTATGATGCGCGCGGCCGTCCTGAGCCGACACCTGTCGGCGCGACCGAACCCTGCGTTCACCTCATTCGGCATCCGTACGATCACCCTGCATGTACCTTGACACCGACCGTCCCATGCAGAGTAACCGCCCGCGCGGCACGCACCGTGCATGTGCCCTTCTTCCCCTTCAGCAGATCCCGTTTCCCTCATGACGGATACCTCCGTGTCTTCCCAAGCGCCGGCCAGCGGGTGGCGCCGCGCCTTGCCGGTGATCATCAGCCTGGCAATCCTGGCAATGGCGCTGCACGCGCTGTCGGGGCAATTCACCGACCATGGCTATCGGCAGATCCGCCAGGCCTTCCGCGCCCTGGGTGCCGGCCAGATCGCGCTCACCCTGTTGCTGGGCTTGAGCAGCTACGCCTGCCTGGTGGGCTTTGACTGGGTCGGGCTCAAGCGCACCGGCAAGCGGCTGCATCCGGCGCGCGTGGGCATCACCGCCTTCATGGCGCATGCGGTGGGGCAGACGCTGGGCTTTGCCGCACTGACCGGCGGCGCGGTCCGCCTGCGCGGCTATGGCAGCGTCGGGCTGACCCTGGCCGAGATCGGCCAGGTGGTGCTGATGAGCACGCTGGGCTTCGTCTTCGGCGCCTGGGTGTTGCTTGGCCTGGCGCTGCTGCTGGAACCGGAAGCGGCTGCACGTGCCTTGCCGATCACCGCAGAAGGCATCCGCATTGCCGGCATCGCCTTGCTGGTCGGCTACGTCGCGATGCTGGGGCTGGTCGGCAGACAGGGCCGCGAATTCGGGATCCGCAGTCATCGCTTCTGGCTGCCCGACCGCACCACGGTCCTGGGCGTGACCGCGCTGAGCGTGGTCGAGCTGGGCCTGGCCGCCGCCGCGTTCTACGTGCTGCTGCCGCCGGACCCGGGCACCGGCTACTTCGGGTTTATCGGCATCTGGCTGGTGGCGGTGGTCGCCGGGCTGATCTCCACGGTGCCGGCCGGCCTGGGCGTGTTCGAGTGGAGCCTGCTCAAGCTGCTGCCGCATGTCACCCCCGCCGCGGTGCTGGCCGCCGCGCTGGCCTACCGGGTCACCTACTACATCGTGCCGCTGCTGATCTCGGTGGCGATGGCGGCAGCCTCCGGCCTGGGCGCACCGGTGCGTGCCAGCGCCAGCACCGCACGCACGGTATGGAAGGCCTTGCGCCCGTGGTTGCCGCAGATCCTGGCGTTGGCGGTGTTTGCAGTGGGTGCCGCGCTGGTCATCGACGGCACCTTGCCCACTCCGCGCGCGCGCCAGGAAGTGGCGCCGCTGCCGCTGATCGAAACCTCGCACCTGCTGGTCAGCCTGGGCGGCATGGTGCTGCTGCTGATCGGCCAGGGCCTGCAACGCCGCAGCCATGCGGCCTGGGTGCTGGCGCTGGGCGTGTGCATCCTGCTGCCACCGCTGTCGCTGTTGCGCGGCAGCCATATCTCGGTGTCGTTGTCGGCGGCGCTGGCCGCGGTGGCGCTGTGGGCGGCACGCCGCGAGTTCTACCGCCAGGGCGCGCTGCTGGACGAAGCCTGGTCGTGGCGATGGCTGAGCAACCTCGGCCTGGTGCTGGTGGCCACGTTCTGGCTGCTGTTCTTCGTCTACAGCCACGTCGAATACAGCAACGACCTGTGGTGGGAATTCGCCACCTCGGCCAACGCGCCACGCGCGCTGCGCGCGGCACTGATCCTGTGCGTGGGCGTGATCGTGTTCGGCATGGCGCGCCTGCTGCGTGGCGGCCGCCGCCCGATGCCGTCCGCCGATGCGCAGACCCTACAGACGCTGGCGCCGATCCTGGCCATCAGTACCGACACCCAGGCCTGCCTGGCGCTGACCGGCGACAAGGCGTTCCTGCTCGACGAGCAGCGCCGCGGGTTCGTGATGATGCAGCGTTACGGCGGCTCGCTGATCTCGATGGGCGACCCGGTCGGCCCGCCGGAGGTCGCGCGCGCCCTGATCTGGCGCTTCCGCGAGGAGGCCGACCATATGGGCCTGCGCCCGGTGTTCTACCAGGTCGGCGAAAAATACTGGCAGACATATCTCGACATGGGCCTGACCCTGGTCAAACTCGGCGAAGAGGCGATCGTGCCGCTGGAAGGCTTCACCCTGGAAGGCCGCGACCGCGCCGATCTGCGCCAGGCCTGGAACCGCGGCAAGCGCGGCGGCCTGACATTCCGCATGCTGCAGCCCGAGCAGGTGGACGCAGTACTGCCGCGTCTGTCCGAAGTGTCCGAGCAATGGCTGGAAGAAAAATCAGGCGAAGAGAAGGGCTTCTCGCTGGGCAGCTTCGAAGCGGACTACCTGCGCCGCTTCCCGGTGGCAGTGGCCGAGGCGGAGGGCGAAATCGTGGCGTTCGCCAACGTGTGGTGGGCGCCGGCCGGCGGCGAGCTGTCGGTGGACCTGATGCGGCACAGCGCGCAGGCACCCAAGGGCACGATGGATTTCCTGTTCATCGAGCTGTTCCTGTGGGGGCAAGCCAACGGCTATACGCGCTTCTCGCTGGGCATGGCGCCGTTGTCGGGCCTGGCCGAGCATCGCCTGGCCGGCCGCTGGAATCGCTTCGCCAGCCTGGTCGCACGTCACGGCGAGCGCTTCTATGGCTTCAGCGGCCTGCGCCGCTTCAAGTCAAAGTTCGCCCCGACCTGGCGCCCGCGTTATCTGGTCGCGCCCGGTGGCATGCATCTGCCGGCGGCGCTGCTGGATGTCACCCGATTGATCTCGGCGGATCCGGGCCGGCAGGAGTAAGGCCGCTCGATACCTGCGGTTTTACGCGAATGCCCCGCTCTGCTGCGGGCGCTTGCACGTGTGCCTGAAGGCATTGCTCGCCGATCAGCAGTGGCAACGCTGGGAGCGTGGTGCCGCGTCCGGAGGCGGGACCGTGTGGCGACATGGATGTCGCCACCGAGCCTCCAGGGATGGATTTACGGCGTGTCCCGACACCGGATGCGGCGCCGCGCCGCCGACCGACTCCGCACACCGATCACTCTTGCGCACGACATCTGGCGTTTCCACGCGAATGCTTCGGCCTGCTGCGGGCGCTTGCACGCGTACCGGCGTGGGACACGCCGCAAGTATGTCCATGTAGGCTCTGGCGCGGCATCCATGCCGCTCAAGGTCCCACACCGCCACCCGCGCAAGCACCACCGGTTGCTGTCGGTTACGGAAAGAAATGCAGGGGCCTGCTGGGCTGCAGGGGGGCCAAACCGAACGGTGACGACCGGGTTGTTGACCTGGTTCGGCCTGGAGTTGGACCGAACCAGGTCAGACATGCCGCGCTCGCTTACGGCTTCGACAGCGCGTGCAGCTGCTCCATGATCACCTTGGCCAGGGTCGCGTAATCGCCCTTGAAGTGGTGATCACCCGGCAGCGCGACCCGCTTGGCGGCCTGTGCCGGCAGGCTCGGGCAGAGCGCGTCCTGGTCGTCCTGGCCGTAGATGCACACGGTGGTGCCGGCGGGCAGACGCTGCACTTCCGGCGCGATCGGCAGGCCTTCGTCGTCCGAGCCCAGCCAGTTGCTGACGTGGAATTCGTAATCGGCCAGCTTGCCCACCGACAACAGCGCGGTCATGCGCAGGTTCTGCTTGGTCTGCGCCGGCAGCTTGTTGATCGCGGCCGGCAACACGTCCGCGCCCTGCGAGAAGCCGATCAGCACCACCCGCTGACGTTGCCAACGCTGCGCATAGAAACGCGCGATGCGATCCAGATCGGTGGCAAAGCCCTGCGGTGTGCGCTCGGTCCAGAAGTAACGCAGCGAATCCAGGCCGACCACCGGAATGCCCTGCGCGGCCAGGGCATCGGCAACCTCTTCGTCCAGACCTGCCCAGCCACCGTCGCCAGAGACGAAGATCACGAAGGTGTCGTCGTCGCTGTCGCCATCGGGCTTGGCCGGCAGCTCCACCACCGGCAGGTCTTCCAGCCCGCCCGGCGGTGGAGGCAGCGCCACGCCCTTCTGCTCGCCCAGCGAACGTGCCGCCGCGCGCAGGCCCGGCAGGATGTCGCCCTGCGCCGAACGCGTGAACGTGCGCGCCTGCGGCACCTGCTTGAGGAAGCCGTCTTCGGCCGCGGCCGGGCAACGCTTGTCCTGGCTGCCGGCAAGCACCCAGGGAATCTGCAACGGCACCGGCAGCAGGGTGTTGCTGCCCGGGCGCACCCCCGGCTGGCAGATCGCCTGATCGGACACCGTCGCCGGGCAGAGCCCGTCGGTCAGCACGCCGGCCAGCACGTGCGGCTTGGCTTGCGCCGCGATCGCATAGGCCAGCGCAGCCCCCTCGCCGTCGCCGACCAGCAGCGGCAGGCGGTAGGTGGGGATGTGGTAGAAGGCCTGCACGTAGCGCGAGAAATTTTCCACATCGCCGACCGAGAACGCGCAGGTACCGCCGGCCTTGCGCAGCACCGCATAAAGATGCGCGGTATCGACCATCGCCACCATCGCGCCATCGGCGCGCAGGCTTTCTGCCTGGGTCTGGCGCTTGACGTTGTTGCCGGTGCCGGTCAGCCAGATCACCACGCGCTGCGGCTCGCCCTTGGGCATCAGCACCGGCACCTGCTCGAAGCGGCCGTGGCTCACTGGCTGCGTGGTCTGCGCAGCCGCCATGCCCGATAGCGTCAACACCGCCGCGCCGCAGAGCGCGCTCCACATCTCAAGTCGTCGCATGTCGCACCATCGGGAAAAGTGGTTCAAAGATAATCGCTCCAGGCGGCCACGCGAAGCGCGGCGCTTCGCTTATCGCGCATGTGCTCGCTGGCGATCTTCCCAGGCGGCCAAGGCCTGCCGGTAGCGCGCCAGGTCGTCCGCGTACAGATCGTGCACGCACAGCGGGCAACCGCTTTCGCAGCACTCGTTGGGCGCAGGCGGCTCGGGTGGCTGCGGGCGTGGATCGTGATCGGAAGCTGCGCGGTCGTGCATGCGCGCATTGTAGCGTGCGCCGTGGCTGCGCCTGGATGAACCACGGCGCGCAGCGTGTCAGGTCAGCGCCCCAGTCGCCGGCGCAGATTGGCCCGCGCCGCGGCGTCGCAGCGCGCATGGAAGTAGTCGCTCAGGAAGATGCGCGGACGCTCGAGCAGGCCGGCCAGAAAGCGCCTGCGGTTGAGCCGGAACAGCAGGCTGGGGACATGCCCGCGGTACTCGGCGGCAATGCCCTCGTCATACGCATCGAACACCGCTGCCGGTGCGGCCAGGATCGCCATGTCGCAGTCCAGGAACAACGCCGCCTCGGCGTCCACATCCGCTGGCTGCAGTTGTCCGTGGCGTGCGGTGAGCAGAATCAGGCGCTGCACGCGCTGCAGATCCACCGATGCCTGCGGCCACCAGCGCGGGATGCAGTCCACCGCCCAGTTGGCGGATTCCGCCTCGTTGTCGCTGCGCCCGGGCTGATACACCGCATCGTGAAACAGTACCGCCAGCCAGACCTCGACCGGCTGCTGCCAACCCGGCCCGGCGGCGACCTCGGCGTAGTGCTGCAGCAGCGCACGCACATGGCCGAAGTGGTGATAGGCGCGCGGTGGCGTGGCATAGGCCTGTTCGAGCGCGGCCAGGTGCTCGGGCTGCAGTGGCAGTGGTGTGGTGGTGGCATCCATGCACGCAGGCTACCGCGTACGCATCTGCCTGCACATCAGCGCAGCGCCCACTGCCCTTCGATCTGGTAACGCGACTGGCCCAGAAAGCTGCGCACCAGCGCGAACTCGCGCACCGTCCACGCCAGCGCATCGCAGCGCCGTTGCGGCAATGACTGGTTGCAATACAGCAGCGTCATATGCGGCGTGTACTGCGCGTCGCCGGCAATGCCCGCATGCGCCAGCTGCCGGCCCAGCGCGCCCTGCAGTTCGTACAGCCCGCGCACCTTGTCTTCGCCACGTAGCACGCATGGCAGCTGCGAGCGCCGGCCGCCGAAGGTGCCGACCCGATCGAACTCCACCTCGAACGCATCCAGCACCACACGCTCGGCTGCATGACTGGCGCGGCTCACCAGCGAAGGCGGCAAGCCGCCCGCGTAATCGCCCAGATGATGCAGGGTCACATGCAAGCGCTCGCGCGCCAGCGGCTTGCCATCGACATGACCATTGTGCAGCAGCCCATCGGCGATCGCCGCAGCGCGTTGGGCGGTGGCCGCATCGGCCATCACCGCAAAGAACAGGCGCTCGGTGGTCTTCTCCTCACCAAGGCCAAGCGACAACTGCGCCTCGGCCGAGGACAGGTACAGGAACTGCTGTTGCATGGGCTGATTCCACGACCGCGTACGCGGACCTGCCGGAAGAAGGGCGGCGGATACTAGCAGACCAGATGCATGCGTGACACGCATTCAACGCCAATGCAAAAACGTGGAACGCGTGCAATGCGTGGAACAACAACCGCGCAGCACTGACCATGCGCGACACAAAAAGAAACGGGCAGCTTGCGCTGCCCGTTTCCGCCTTTATCGGTTCACTCCGCAAGCTGCATCACATGGATGCGCCTGGGTCGCGCACGCAGCTTATGCGGCGTTCTTCATCGCATGCTTGCGGTTACGCATCACGTCGTGACATGCACGCACTTCCGGCAGCAGACGCAGCGCGGCGTCGCGTGCGGCGGCCGGAGTATCCTGGTCGGCGATGGTCTCGTCGAACGCCTTCAGCAGGCGATCTTCGGACTCTTCCAGCTCGGCAACGTAGCCGTACTTGGTATCGCCCAGCGTGGCTCGCACCTTGCCGTAGAACTGCTGCATGCTGCCGACCATGGTGCCGCTGGTTTCCGGCTTGCCGCCGACCGATGCAACCACACTGCTCAGATTGCTGACGATGTCGGACTTCACACCGGCGATGCGGCGGAACAGCGTTGCAAGTTCCGCATCGCCCACCTTGGCAGCCGCTTCTTCGTAGAAGTCCTTGCCGTCACGGGAAATGGCGATGAGGTCGTTGAGGCTATGCTCGGTCTTGCTCTGAATGCTCATGTGTCGCTCCTGGTTGCGATGGGCCAGCGCTGCGCAAGTTGTGGATGCGTTTGCGCTGGCTTTCGTGGATGAGGCAATCGATGTGCTGATTGCATGCCTTGGCGTTGTGTACGGCCTTAGATTGGCGGGACACACATAATCGACATGTGAGTGATGTGGTGATTGTCCTCACGCGATCATGCAGGCAATGAATGGCGATTCATCGATGCCAAGAGCAGGTCAAATCTACCTTGGCTGCCGGCTCGCCCACATATTGTCAACCAGGTTGGGATAGGGGCGACCGGCCTCCTCGGCGCGCTGCTTGGCAGCGGCTTTTTGGCTTGCGGTCAGCGGCGTGGAGGCGGATTTACCCTTGGGCTTGCCGCGCTTCCAGGGCGGTGGCATGTGTTCGGTCATGGCGCTGTACGGTCCGCTTGCAGTGAAGCGTGCAGTCTCGACGTGCGCTCGTGAGTTGGCCGTGGATATGGCCTTGCGTCCTGCACGGACCAACGTCGCGGCCAGCACGCCATCTGCCAGCTCTGCCACTCATCACTCCAACTGCAGCAGGCAGTGCAGGCCGGCAGCGCCTCAGCAGCTCGCCAGCGGCGCGCGCTGGCGGCGCTCCTGCCAGACCGCTAGCGCATACACCAGCAAGCCGCCCAGCGCAGTGGCCGCGCCCACGTAGCCGGTCGAGGTCCAGCCCCACCCGGCGGTGATCGCCATGCCGCCCAGCCACGGGCCCAGCGCATTGGCGGTATTGAATGCGGCATGGTTGGATGCCGCTGCCAGGGTCTGCGCCTCCGCGGCCACATCCATCAGACGCGTCTGCAGTGCAGGTGCCAGTGCGCCCATGGTGCCGACCGCCACGATGGACACGAAGACCCACAGGCCCGACTGCGCAGCCAACGGAAAGGTCAGCATCACCACCACCGACCACACCAGCAATACCGGCACCGCGCGGAACTGCATGCGGTCGAACAGCCAGCCGCCCAGGATGCTGCCGAGCACGCCGCCGACCCCGAATGCCACCATCGCCAGCGGGATCCGCGCCGGCTCCACGCCGGTCACCGCGGTCAGGGTGGGCGCCAGATAACTGAAGACGCAGAACATGCCGGAAAAGCCCACCGCGCCGATCGCCAGGGCCAGCCATACCTGCGGCTGATTGAACGCGCGCAGCTCACGCAGCGGCTGTTGCCGCGGCTCGTCCGGCGCGGGCGGCAGGCGCGCCGCCACTGCCGCAACCGTGCACAGCGCAAGCACCGACACCGCCGCGTAGGCCCACCGCCAACTCACGATCTGGCCCAGCCAGGTCGCCAACGGATTGCCGACCAGCAAGGCAATGCTCAGGCCCAGCAACACCCGGCCCACCGCAGTGGCACGTTGGTTGGGCGGGCTGATCGACGCGGCCACCAGTGAAGCGACGCCGAAGTACGCGCCATGCGGCAAGCCGGCGATGAAACGGCACAGCAACATCGTGTGATAGCTCGGCGCCAAGGCGCTGGCCAGATTGCCCAGCGCGTAGAACACCATCAACAGCAGCAACAAGGTGCGCCGCGGCCAGCGCGCGCCAATGATCGCCAGCAACGGCGCACCGACCACCACACCCAGCGCATAGGCGCTGATCACGTGGCCGACCTGCGGTTCGCTGATCTGCAGGCCCTGCGCGATCTGGGTCATCAGGCCCATGGTGGAGAATTCGCTGATGCCGATCGCAAAGCCGCCCATCGCCAACGCAAACAGGATCAGCACGTAGTCGCGCCGTGATACGCGCGGCGTTGAAAGATCGGTATCGGACATGCCCGACTCCAGGATGACGGGGCAGCGTATTATTGTGCAACGCAGCAATCAACGAAAGCGCGGCGCCTGCTGCGATTCAGCGCCAGGCCCCGGCACGTCACAGTCTGGCCGCTCTCGACGCGCCAGGAGACGCAGTGTCCTATCGCTATCGCTCGAATCGGCGCTGCTCCGCCACCATCGCTAGGAGGCACTCGCGATCGGCGCGGTGTCGCGCCTGGCGCGTGATCCACACCCAATTGGTTGCTGATGTCCAAATCCACCGAGTCCCCGTTGTTTTCCGCCGTGCGCCTGGGCGCACTGGATCTTGCCAACCGCGTGATCATGGCGCCGCTGACGCGCAATCGCGCCGCCGCCGGGCAAGTGCCCTCGCCGCTCGCCGCCGAGTACTACGGCCAACGCGCCAGTGCCGGCCTGATCGTGGCCGAGGGCACGCAGATCAGCCCGCTGGGTCAGGGCTACCTGGATACGCCCGGCATCCATACCGCCGAGCAGGTCCAGGGCTGGCGTGCGGTCACCGATGAAGTGCATCGCCGTGGCGGCAAGATCGTGCTGCAGCTGTGGCATGTGGGCCGCGTCTCGCACACCAGCGTGCTGCCGCCGGGCGAATCGCCGGTGGCGCCCAGCGCCATCCGCGCCGAAGGCAAGACCTACACCAAGGACGGCTTCCAAGATGTCTCCGAGCCGCGCGCGCTGGCGCTGGACGAAATCCCCGCCCTGATCGAGGACTACCGCATCGCCGCGCGCAACGCCATCGATGCCGGCTTCGACGGCGTGGAAGTGCATGCGGCCAACGGCTACCTGCTCGATCAGTTCCTGCGTGACGGCTCCAACCAGCGCACCGACGCGTACGGCGGCGACATCGAAAATCGCACCCGCCTGCTGACCGAGGTGGTGCAGGCGATCGCCGACGAGATCGGCGCCGAACGCACCGGTGTGCGGCTGTCGCCGGTCACGCCGGTGTACGGCATGCACGACTCCGATCCGCAGCCGCTGTTCGAACGTGCGGTGGAGCGTCTCAACCTGATCGGCGGGCTGGCCTTCGTGCACGTGATCGAAGGCGCAACCGGCGGTGCGCGTGACAACGTCGCCTTCGACTATGCCGCGCTGCGCGCAAAGTTCGACGGCGCCTGGATCGCCAACAACAGCTACGACAAGGCGCTGTCCGACCACGCCATCAACAGCGGTTACGCCGATGCGATCGCCTTCGGCCGGCCGTTCATCGCCAACCCGGATCTGGTGCGTCGCCTGCACGAGAACGCCCCGCTGGCCGAGCTCGACCAGGCCACCCTGTACGGCGGCGGTGCCAAGGGCTACACCGACTACCCCGCCCTGCCGAACTGAGCGCGGCTGCAAAACGCCTGCGCTCACCGCCAGGCGGGCGCGACCGATGTCCGGAATCGGGATGTACCACGCGTACATTCCGGTTCCTGCGCGCCGTCCGCACCCACCTGACGCCTGCCAGCTCCGTTTTGTCAGCCGCACCAGGTCGGGCCGACACAGCGGCTGCGCTCGGCATCAAGCGAGCGCAGCTGCCGTATCGGATCGGCCGGCCCGCACGCGCACGTTGGACCTAAGCACGTCGCCGGCCTGGCGTCTCGTGCAAGCGCGATACGCATCCCTTGCCCGATCGCCGTCGCAATGCGGCGGCCCTCCTGCATCTACCAAGACAATCGTTGAACCGGCGCGCAAGGCCAGGCGCTTGTGCGTGTGTTGCGCCTTGGGCTCGGCAAATACGCAAATGCATACACAGCACGTCCCTCGCAATGCCGGGAGCTTCGCAACGTAGCCATCCCGGTAGCAACCACATGACGCGTACACCCTGCCCCGCTAGGATCGTGCCGACACTGCTCTCTGGAATGCCGATGCGGCCCCTGCTCACTGCCATTGTTTTTTGCACGCTGCTGGTCTGCGGGCCAGCGCTTGCGGTGCCGTTCTGGGGCGCGCGCCAGTCCAGCCCTGCCGAAACGGCGCCGGCCGACCTCAAGCCGGGCGAATGGATCTGGGGCGGCGTCAGCAAGGGCTGGGGGCCGATGGCGGTAATCGTCAGCCTCACCGAGCAACGCGCGTATGCGTATCGCAACGGCATCCTGATCGGCGTTTCCACTATCAGCTCCGGCAAGCCCGGGCATGAGACACCGACCGGTGTGTTCACCATCCTGCAGAAGGACAAGGACCACCGCTCCAACCTCTACAACGCCGCGCCCATGCCGTATCAGCAACGCCTGACCTGGGACGGCGTGGCCCTGCACGCAGGCGGCCTGCCCGGTTATCCGGAATCGCATGGCTGCGTGCATCTGCCGTCGGAATTCGCGCGACTGCTGTTCGACAATTCCAACATGGGCATGGTGGTGGTGGTCGCGCAGGCCGGCGTGGATGCGGACGCGGTGGTGCATCCCCGTGCGCTCAGCCCGATCGACCCGGCCACCGGTGCGCAGCGGGCATTGCTGCCGCTGCCCAACGGCCAGAGTTTTGCATGGCAGCCGGCGCTGGCACCCACCGGCCCGATCTCGATGCTGGTCAGCAGCAGCGATCAGCAACTGGTGGTGTATCGCAACGGCGTGGAAATCGGACGCGCGCAAGTGGCATTGCGCGCGCAGACCGGCGCCGCGCCGCTGGGCACGCAGGCGTTCATCGTCGGCCAGGGCTTCCTGCCTGGCGAAGTGCCCGGCTTGCCCGGTCAACGCATGCCCAACTGGATGCGCATCGGCATCCCGGGCAGCAGCGCCGCGGCAGGACAGGCCCTGGATGCCGACACCATCGCGCGGCTGCAGGTGCCGCCGGCATTCCTGGCCGGCCTGCTGCCGCTGCTGACACCTGGTGTGGTGCTGGTGGCCACCGACCAACGCATCCTTCCCGAAACCACCGGCGGCAAGCTGCAGGTGCTGGATTCGGACCCGCCCGAAGCACCCTGAGCACGAACAGCGCCGCGTCAACGCAGTGGCGAGTTGCAAGCTGCGCGTGAGGTCGTGCGCGCACATGCTTGCAGCCCGGCATCGGCATGCACTCGTATGCGCTGGCGGTGCCGAGCGCTGGCCGCCCGCCCGGCGTTGTTGAGCGCGCGACCCGACACGCGTTGCTGCGATTGTCAGCGCGACCTGCTTGGCAGATGATGCGGACATCCCTCATTGCCAAGGATGTGCGTGATGCGTTTACTCACTGCAGTTCTGCTCGGCAGCACGCTATTCGGTTACGCGTCCTCCACCGCAGCGGCCGAGCCGCTGCGCCCTGCCGCACCGAACGCCGAGTGCCTGGATGCGCGCAAGGTAACGGAGCTGCATCAAGCCGATCCGCGCACGCTGGCAGTGGCCGAACAGGGCGGGCGGCTGTTCCGCATCAGCCTGGCGCAGGACTGCCCGCAACTGGCCGCACAAGCCGATGCGAGCCTGCTGGCGGCGCACGGCTGGGTCTGCAACGGTGCGCCGGCATACGTGCGCTCGGGCCAGCAGCACTGCGCGGTCAGCCAGATCGCCACGTTGAATGCGCGCGAATACGCCAGTGCGGCACGGCAACGCGACAGCGGCATCCCGACCCTGGATGGGGTCAGCGTGCGCGAAGCGCGCCGGCGCAATTTCGCCGGTTCGTCCAGCTACTGCTTCAATCCCAGCATGCTGCGTTCGTGGTCGGAAGACGGCCAGGGCCTGGTGGTGGAAGTCTCGCCACGTCACCCCGGCACGCATCGCCACTACCGTGTCGAACTGATGGACAGCTGCCGAGAACTCAGCGGCGCGCCGCCGATCCGCTTCGTCTCCGGCATGGGCCTGAATGCGATCTGCGGCAATCCCGGCGACAAGGTCGATGTGCTCGACGAAATGGCGCTTGCCGGCGTGGCTGCCGGATCCGGCCAGCAGGGCGACCTCAGCACCACGCGTGGCGGCCTGGCCGCGCGGATGCGCCAGAGTTGCACGGTGGCGGCGGTGTATCCGCGCGATTGAGCGACCCGCAACGCAGGAGCGCGCTTGCACGCGATGAGGCGTTAGCGAGCATGCCTCATCGCGCGCAAACGCGCTCCTACACGCGCTGCAGGCTGTGCTGCTGGCTCCGCAACAGCCTCAGGCCTTGCGCAGGAAACAGGTCTTCAGCACCAGGCCCTTGATCTTTTCCGAATTGCCTTCGATGTGCTCGGCATCGTCTTCGACCAAGCGGATGTTGCGGATCAGCGTGCCCTGCTTGAGCGGAATCGACGAGCCCTTGACCTTCAGGTCCTTGATCACCGTCACCGTGTCGCCGGCCTGCAGCAGGTTGCCGTTGCTGTCGCGCACCACCGTCGCAGTCGCGGCGGACTCGCCCGCGCTCCATTCGAAGCCGCAGTCTGCGCAAATCAGCAACGCGCCATCGGCATAGGTATTGTCCAGGCCACATTGCGGGCAGGCGGGAACGGAAGACATGCGATTCCTAGGTTCAAAACGGGCGTGGATTGTAGCGCCCCGGCCGCGCGATCACGTCTCCGGCACGGCGCCGGCGCGATAGTGCGGCGCTTGTCGAATGCCCTGCAGGTCGCACGTGTCCAACCCATCGCTTCCCCAAGCCCCCGGCGCTGCGCCAGGATCCACCGCGCCTACGGCTGGCGAACCGGGCGCGGCAAAGAAAACCGGCTCGCATCTGGTCGTCTATGTCGCGCTGGCCGGCAACCTTGCCATCGCGATCGCAAAATTCATCGCCGCAGGCATTTCGGGCAGCTCGGCGATGCTCAGCGAAGGCGTGCACTCGCTGGTGGACACCGTCAACGAAGTGCTGCTGCTGTACGGCCTGCGCCGCGCCGCGCAGGCCCCCTCGCCGACCCATCCGTTCGGCTACGGGCGTGAGCTGTACTTCTGGAGTTTCATCGTCGCGCTGCTGGTCTTCGCGATGGGCGCAGGCGTGTCGCTGTACGAGGGCATCGTGCATCTGCGCAATCCCGAGCCGGCCAAGAGCCATCTGCTCGCTTACATCGTGCTCGGTGTGTCGATCGTGTTCGAAGGCATTTCCTGGGTGGTGGCGCTGCGCGAATTCCGCGCCAAGAAGGGCCGCATGGGCTATTTCCAGGCATTCCGGCAGAGCAAGGATCCCAGCACGTTCACCGTGCTGCTCGAAGATAGCGCCGCCTTGATCGGCCTGTTCATGGCGGTACTGGGCCTGGCCGGCGCGCAGCTGCTGGACATGCCCGAACTCGATGGCATCGCCTCGATCGGTATCGCCTGTGTGCTGGCCTTCACCGCATTCCTGTTGGCGCGCGAAACCAAGGGCCTGCTGATCGGCGAACCCGCGCATGCGCACGTCACCGAATCGCTGCTGCGCATTGCCGCCAGCGATGCGGATGTGCGCGCCGCCAACGGCGTATTGACCATGCAGATGGGCCCGAACCAGGTGGTCGCCGCGTTGAGCGCCGAGTTCGAAGACAGCCGCACCACGCCACAGATCGAAGCCTGCGTCGGGCGCATCGAAGCGGCCGCCAAGCGGCAGCACCCCGAGCTCACCGCGCTGTTCATCAAGCCGCAGACGCCGGAAACCTGGCACGCGCGCCGCGCCCAGATCGAACGTGGGGCCGAGAAGGATTAGCGCACGGCAGGCCGTGGAATGCGTGCATCGCCACGCGGCCAAACGCCGCACGTGACGCGCATCGATCGGCTCATCTTCGCACCGACGCATCGCGCAGGAAGCAGTTGCATCTCAGCGGTGACATCGTCACCACCAAGCTGATCCTCGCCCTAACCGCAGCCCCGGCTGCGGTTGCATCATCCGGGTCGATTGCCTACGGTAGGCGGGCACCACCTCTTGGCGTCGTGAGTCAGCCGACGCATCCCACTCGATCACAAGTCATGGAGGTTTCCGATGGAAATCAGCCAGGGTCGCGTTGCGACCATTCATTACACCCTCTCCGACGACAGCGGCCAAGTCCTGGACCGTTCGACGCCGGACGCGCCATTGAGCTATCTGCACGGCGCCGGCAACATCGTGCCCGGCCTGGAACACGCGCTGGACGGCAAGCGCGTCGGCGAGACACTAACCGCCGATGTCGTGCCCGAACAGGGCTATGGCCCGCGCCACGAGCAGTTGATCCAGCAGGTGCCGCGTGAGGCATTCCCGACCGATGTCGAGGTCGTGCCGGGTGTGCAGTTCGAGGCGCGCACCCAGCAGGGCCCGGTGCTGGTCACCGTCACCGAGGTGGGCCCGGAGCAGGTCACCGTCGACGGCAACCATCCGCTGGCCGGGCAGACCCTGCATTTCGCGGTCGAAGTCATCGAGGTGCGCGAAGCCACCACCGAAGAACTGAACGAAGGCCAGGTCGCCAGCGTCGCGGCCTGATTGGGTGCGCCGCGTGCCCGCGGGCATGCGGCAGTTCGGCTGCTGCGACGTCCGAACGCAGTGCGATGGGCGTCGCCGGCAGCAGAAGTAGTAAAGTGCGCGGCCCGCTCACAGGCCCGCTTGCATGAAACTCGGCATCGACTTCGGTACCAGCAACTCCGCCGCTGCGGCGATCGTCGATGGCCAGGTGGTACCGGTGCGCTTCGGCGAGGCCCTGCAGTTCCGCACCACGGTGTATTTCCCCGAGACCATGCGCGACCCGGACGATTTCAGCCTGACCCCGGCGCTGGAATACGAGGTCGAGCGGCTGATCGACTCCGGCCGTCGCGACGCCGCCGCGGCCGGCCGCACGTCCAGCACCGACAGCCTGCGCCGCGATGCGATCCGCATCGTGCGCCGCCAGTGGATGGAGGAGCAGGTGCGCGAGCCGCGCAGTTCCGCCGCCCTGCTGCAGAACGCGGTCTACGGCGACGACGCGCTGGATGCGTATTTCCTGGAAGGCGAAGGCAGCCTGGTGCAGAGCCCCAAATCGATGCTGGGCTACAACCTGCATCCGCGTGCGCGCCAGACCATCACCGGCATCGCCACGCACGTGCTGGAACACATCCGGCTCACCGCCTCGCGCCAGTTCGACATCAATATCCGCAGCGCCACGCTGGGCCGCCCAGTGCAGTTCCGCAGTTCCATCGGCGAGGCCGGCAACGCGCAGGCGCTGGAGATTCTGCAGACCGCCGCCATCGCGGCCGGCTTCGACAGCGTGGATTTCCTCGAAGAACCCGCAGCGGCCGCGATGCATTACCACGTCAGCCACGACAGCCGTCACGACACCGTGGTGGTGGACATCGGCGGCGGCACCACCGACATCGCCCATGCCAGCGTCGGCGGCAGCGCCGCGCCGCAGGTGCACCGCGCCTGGGGCATCGCGCGCGGCGGTACCGATATCGATCTGGCGCTGAGTCTGGCCGCCTACATGCCGCTGTTCGGCCGCGGCATCACCCGCGTGCCCACCCACCATTACGTGGAAGCGGCGATGGTGCAGGACATGACCCGCCAGCGCGAATTCCGCCTGCACAGGTACCAGGACGTCCCCGCCCCGTTCGACAAGCGCCTGCAGGCGCTGCAGGACACCGGCAACACCGCGCGCCTGTACCGCGGCGTGGAAGCCTGCAAGATCGCGCTCAGCGAGCGCGACCGGCACCAGGCCGGGCTGGACTTCATCGAACGCGGGCTGGAAGTAGAGGTGCAGGCCAGCGCGCTGGTTGCGTCCGCTTCCAGCTACCTGGGCGAACTGGAAGGCTTGCTTGCACAGGTCCGTACCGACCTGGACGCGCCGCCGGCCACGCTGTTCCTCACCGGCGGCATGTCGCGTGCCGGCTATATCCGCGACACGGTGGCTGCCGCGTTCCCGCAATCGCGCCTGGTGCAGGGAGATCCATCCTTCGGCGTGGTGCAGGGCCTGGCCTGGGCGGCGGCCCGCCAGGCCCGTCCGTCGGACGGTTAAGGCAACGCGGGCGCCCATCCGTTACAATGCACGGTTGCTGCATACCGCTTAGCCGGCTTGTCAGCAAGGCACGCTTGCCGTGCCGCCGCGATTGCGCACCGAACGCGACCGCACCTCTCGACACCGCTTCCGCGCGCGCCACCCTAGCCGCACGCGGTGTCATCGCACTTCCCCGCTACAGGAGGCCACATGGCACGTCCCGCGACCAAGCAGAAATCCCAGCCCAGCATCGCTCGCAGCGAAGGCAAGTCGCAGCCGCTCAGTCGTGAGCGTATCGCTGCCGACATCGCCGCGTTCCGCAAGACCGGCGGCCGGATCGAAGTGCTCACCACCAACTTCGGCCCTGCGCGTAACGATGGCGACAAGATCGCCTAAGCGTCACCCCCCGCAAGCCGAAGCGTTGTACCGACGTGCCACCGCAAGGTGGCACGTTCGTTTCCGGCCACAGTTGGCGCAGCCGCTCAGTTGCCGTAATCGATGCGCACCGAGCCGGAATGCGACTCGAGTTTGATGTCGCCATTGCCGGCCCCCAGCCGGGTTCTCAGGCTCTTGCCCGGGCCGTACTCCGGCCGCTCCACCTGCCCGGCCACCGAACGGATGTCGCCGCTGAACACCTCCACCTGCAGCGCTGCCGACACGTTGCGCGGCACACCCAGGCTGATCGTGCCACTGACGCTCTCCGCAGCGATGCTGCCGCCCGGCGCCAGACCGGTCACCGTCAGCGCCGTCGCGCCGGACACGCTCTCGGCGCGCAGCTGCGACACCTGCCCCGCGCCGACCCGGATCTGGCCGGAAACGGACTCGACCGACACTACGCCGCTGGCGCCGGCCGGCGCATCGATCTGCCCGCTGACCGTGCCCAGGCTCAGCCGTGCGCTGGCCACCGTGCTGCGCAGTGCGCCGCTGACGGTTTCCAGTTGCGCTTCCCTGGCGCGTCCGGCTGCGACCACGTTGCCGCTGACCGACTTGAGCTGCAACCTCGCCAGATCGACCTGATCGACATCCACCGAGGCACTCACCGCCTCCACCTCCAGCAGCGCCGCGCGCGGAACCTGCAGCTCCAGTTGGGCCCCCCTGCTGTTGCGGTTGTTACGCGGGTAGATCACCTCGAACTGCAGCCGGTCCGGGCTTTCATCCACCTCCAGGCGCTGCCCTTCGCCCAGGGTGCCGGTCAGCGCCACGTCGTCGCGGTCCCAGCCGCGCACGCGGATCTGCCCGGCGATGTTGTCCAGCTCCACGCGCCCGCCGCGCGTCAGCGGATGGCTCTGCTTCACGGTGGTCTGCGCTGCCGCCGGCAGTGCGCAAAACGCAAGCAGCAGCAACACGGATAGATGGGCGTAACGCATGGGCATGCTCCTCAGCTTGGAAAGGACGTCTCGCCCTGCGCGGCAAGACGGGTCAGTTGCAGGCGCTTGGCATAGGTGCGTTGCAGCTGCGATAACAGGAATGCAGAGCGTGGACTCTGCGCGATGGCGTGGTGGATGGCCTGTGCACTCTGGTCCAGCTCGGCCAGCGCCGGGCGCAGATCGGCCGGCACCTGCTGCACCGACACTGCATCGATGGCCTGCTGGTACTGCCCGGCCATTGCCTGTGCCTGCGCCACCAGGCCAGGGCGCGCCGACGCTGGCGCTGGCGCCTGCGTCGAGCGATCGAGTCCTGGCACGATTGCCACCACGGCCAGCGCAGCAGCAAGCGCCACACCGAACGCGGGCCAGGCCCAGGCACGCTGGCGGCGCGGCTGCAGCGCAACCACGTTGGCGTGCGGCGTCAGTGCGGGCGCGATGCGCTCCCAGAGCTGTGCCGGTGGCTGACGTTGTTGCGGCAACGCACGCAGACGCGCGGACAACGCGGCGTCATCGGTTGCGTGCGGATCAAGCGGATCGTGATTCATGCAATGTCTCCCAGCCGCACGCGCAGCAGGCCGCGCGCGCGATGCAGTTGCGCCTTGGAACTGCCGACCGCCATCTGCAGTTCGTCGGCAATTTCCTGATGTTTCCAGCCTTCGATGTCGTGCAACACCAGTACCGCGCGTGCACGCGGCGGTAGCGTCTCCAGCGCGCGCTCCAGATCCATCTGGGTGGCCTGGCAGGCTGCGACACCTGGAATGGCAGCGAGGATCTCGCCATCGGCATCGTCCACCATCTGATCGCCCGCAGCCGAACGCGCACGCAGCTCCATCAGGGCCGTATTGACGGCCAGCCGGTGCAGCCAGGTGCCCAGCGCGCTCTGGAAGCGGAATTGCGGCAAGGCCTTCCACGCGGCAATGAAGGTCTCCTGCAGCACATCGTCGGCACGTGCCGCATTACCCCCGCAAAGCCGCCACACCACCGCATACAGGCGCGGCGCATGACGGCGGTAGATGGCCTCGTAGGCGGTGCGATCGCCGCCTGCAGCGGCACGCGCCAGCGCCGCGTCATCGCGTCCGGCCGGACCGTCACAAGCTGAGGCATCGATGGGCATGGAGGTGTCGAGCATATCCACTTCGATGCGCCGGGCAGCACAAAGGTTTAAACCGCGCCCAGGTTTTTTCGAGCACGGTTCCAGTCGCGACCGACCAGCCTACTGCGCCGCCGCCCGGCGGGCGCGGCCGGTGGTCGGAATCGGCATGGCCCCGTCGTGCCACTTCGGTTCAGAGCGTGCCGTCCTTACCCACCTGACGACTGCTCGCTTCCTTTTTTGCCGTTCTAAACCCTTTCGCCGTTCGCCGCATCCAAGCCTGCGATGGCGCAATCCTGCGCCGCATCGTTTGCCGGGAGCACGGCCATTGGCCGCTCCAGGCGCAGCCCCCTGATCGGACGTTGCCATGCCGCATGTTCTCGGAATCCTGCTGAGCCTGTGCTCCACCCAGTGCCCAGCCCCGCTGCCGATGGATGCAGTGCAGCTCACGTTGACGCCTGCGCGCCTGCAGGCCTGCCTGCTGCACCTGCCGTCGACGCGGCTGTCATGCATCGAGCTGAGTTCACCGGCGCACTGGTTGCCGGTGCGCGGCGCCGAGCAGCTGTGGCGGCGCGTTGTCGCGTTGTCCGCGCATGGCGGCAGTTCAACGCGTTGACCGGTTGCAGCGTCATCGTGGCGTTCGGTCGCTGCTGCATCGCCGTGTTGGCCTCCATCGATGCGCATGGCAGCGAACGCCCCGGCCACGTACAGCTGAGATGCGGCACTCCATCGCAGCATCCTTGACTCAAGCTCGCTGCCGCCACCGCTGAGCGCGCGTTCACCCCGCGCACCGGCTGCGCAATGACGCCCCCGTTACAATGGGCGTTCTCTGTGAACCTGCACGATCCGATGTCCGCGTCCGACGCTTTGCCCACCATGATCCGTAGCCTGCTGCCGCACTGGAATCCGCAGTGGCTGACCGTGGCAGTGCTGACGGTCCAGATCGTGCTGATCCTCGCCGTTGCCGCGCTGGTTCGGTTACTGCTGCGGCAAGTGCTACGCCGCCTGTGTACGCGCTACAGCCTGCCGGCGGAAATGATGATCGGTATCCGTCGCGTGGGCAGCTTCGTCATCTCCGTCACTGCGGTGCTGACGGTACTGAACGTGCTGGGCGTATCCAGCGGCACCTTGTGGACCGCGTTCACCGGATTCGCGGCGGTCGGTGCCGTGGCGTTCTTCGCGGCATGGAGCGTGCTGTCCAATATCTTCTGCACCTTCCTGATCATCACCACGCGCCCGTTCCGCCTGCACGACCACATCGAGCTGCTGGAAGGCGGCGACAAGCCCGGCCTGAAGGGCCGGGTGATCGACATCAACGTCATTTACACGACCCTGGAAGAAACCGGCGACCACGCCGGCAGCGTACTGCAGGTTCCCAACAGCCTGTTCTTCCAGCGCACCACGCGCCGTTGGCGCGAGACCAGCCACTTCAACGCCAACTGAGGGCGGTGGACAAGACGTCATCAGCCGTTATCGGGTGACTCGGTCGGCGCGTCGCAAGGACACGACGTGCGAATGTCGCATGTAAATCAAAGCGATGGCCGCAGCCGCTTTACGGCAAGCGGAGTCGTTTGCCGGTTGCCCTGAAGACACGTGGCAATCAACGCAGCTGGCTGTCCTTGCTGCCCCGACGGTTGTAGCCGCCTTGCGCCGCCTGCTCCTGGTCGTGCGCCTGCTGACAGTTCACGCACAGGTGCACGCCCGGCACTGCCTTGCGGCGCGCCTCGGGGATGGGTGCATCGCACTCCTCGCAGTGAGTCAGGCTCGGACCCTGATGCAGCTGGCTCCGCGCGCGCTTGATCGCATCCTCGACGGTCGCATCGATCTGGTCCTGCACCGCCCCATCACCTGCCCATCCGGTCGCCATGTTCGCCTCGGCTTGTCTGCTCAGAACTCAAATATGGGCATGAGCCCGGGCAAATCCAAGCCGGACGTGCACAGCGCGCTCAAATCAGGTGCTTTAGCATCCGCCCATTCGCACTCTTCGAGGAAGTCGCAATGGAACAACACGTCCACCCGTTCTCCGAATTATTCGCCCAGTTGGGCCTGCCGTCGGATGAGGTCAGCATCCGCAGCTTCATCGACGAACACTCTCCGCTGCCAGGCGACATGCGCCTGGAGGAAGCGCCCTTCTGGACACCGGCGCAGGCGCAGCTGCTGCGTGAAGAGCGCCTCGACGATGCCGACTGGATCGTGACCATCGACCAACTCAACATCGCCCTGCACACCACTGCCGACGACACCGGCGTCTGATCCGCGCAAGAGCGCGGCGAGTGTCCTGCGCTAGACCTCGCTCGCGGCCGGCTTGTCGTTTTGTTGGTTGATTAGCTTGCAGGAATAAAAAAAGGAGCGGCCACTGGCCGCTCCTTTGCACTCCGGGCGATGTAGCCGGCATGCGAACCGCATACCGATGCACGCCTCGGGCGTCAGGTCACCTTTTTGGCGATCGTCATGCCGAGCACGAACAGCACGATGGCGATGATGATGCCGGCCCAGAACAGGAACTTGGCAATCCCCATTGCAGCGCCCGCCATGCCGCCAAACCCGAGTGCACCGGCAATCAGTCCGATGATGGCGAAAATAATGGCCCACTTGATCATGTTTGTTGTCTCCTCATCCGGCACGGTGCCGTGTTCAGTCGTGTGCTTGCGCAGTCGTGCCGCAAAACATGCGCTGCACGCTACGCATCCGGATGTGCCGCATTCGTGAATACGCCTGACACATGACGCCACATTCGCGGGTGCAGATTCGCCAGCAGCGCCTGCATCGGCGATCATGCGCAGCTCGCAGCAATCGATTGGCATGGACACTCTTCGCTATCTCGCCGGTTACCCGCCCGCCGTCCTGGATCAGGTGCGCGAGCTGATCGCGCAGGACAAGCTCGCCCTGGTGCTGGCACGCCGCTACCCGGATCGCCACAGCATCCGCACCGACCGGCAGTTGTACGACTACGTCAAGGCCATGAAGGAGCGCTACATGCGCTCCTCGCCCACGCTGCACAAGGCGCTCTACGACAACCATCTGCAGGTGGTGAAGCATGCGCTGGGCACGCATACGGCGATCTCGCGCGTCCACGGCAGCCGGCTCAAGGCCAGCCGCGAGATCCGCATCGCCTCGATCTTCCGCGATGCACCCGAACCGTTCCTGCAGATGATCGTCGCCCACGAATTGGCGCATCTGAAGGAGGCCGATCACAACAAGGCCTTCTACCAGCTGTGCAACCACATGAGCCCGGACTACCACCAACTGGAGTTCGACCTGCGCCTGTATCTGACCCACCTGGCGCTGTCCACGGACGCCTGATCGCGCACCGGCTAGAGGAGGCAGCCCATCGCTGCGACCACCGGTCCATGGCCACCGGTCGCCCGCCGGGGACGCACGACCTGCATTGATACCGGCGAGACCGCCATCGACCTACGCGGGCCACAGCGGCGCCCGCCTGGATCAGGCACGACAGGGTTGCCGGCCTCTCCTAGAATGCCTCCATGCAGGCACCGTCCCTCCAGCAGCTCACCCAGGCCGCACAGACCGCCCAACCCGCGGCAATGACGGCGCTGGCACATGCATTGGTGCGTACCGGGCAGCCCGAGCAGGCGCTGGCCTGGTACACGCGCAGTGCGGCCGCAGGCGATGCCGGCGCGCAGATCGAAGCCGGCCGCATGCTGGCCTATGGTGTGGGTAGCGAGGTGGACCTGGCCCGTGCGCAGGAGCACTGGCAACACGCCGAGCGCCAGGATGTTGCGGCAGCGCGCTATCTGTTGGCGACCGTGGCCATTACCGACGCCCCGTTGATGCTCGACACGCAGGCGCAATCCCGCTTGCATGCAGCGGCCGCAGCCAACTACCCGCCTGCGCTGCGCGCGCTGGCCATCCAGCACGGCCGGATCGATCACCCCGCGCAGCAACGCAGCTGCGTTGCCTTGCTGGAGCGCGCCGCCGCAGCCGGTGACGCACTGGCTGCCGCGCTACTGGCCGAGCGCCTGCTGCGTGGCGAAGGCGTCCGGCCGCAACCCGACGCCGCGGCGCAGCTGCTGCGGCAATTGCAGCCGCTGGGTATTGCCGCGGCGCCGTCCGTGCAGATCACGCCGCCGGATCCGCTCGGCGACGACCTCCGCATCCGTTTCGCTGCCCGACATGTCGCAACGCGCCGCCACGACGCGCCCATGATCGAAGAAGTCTGCGGCGTGCTGTCTGCCGACGAGTGCCGCCTGTTGATGTTGCTGGCGCGGCCGCATCTGCGCGCCTCCGAGGTGGTCGACCCCGACGATGCGCGCACGCGCCGCGCGCCGATCCGCACCAGCCGCGGCGCCACCCTGGACCCCATCCTCGAAGACTTTGCCGCGCGTGCGGCGCAGGCGCGCGTGGCGGCCTGTGCGCAGCTGCCGCTGACCCATGCCGAAGCGCTATCGGTGCTGTGCTACGCGCCGGGTGAGCAGTACCGCGCGCATCGCGACTACCTGCCGCCCGGCACGATCGCGGCCGACCGCCCCACTGCCGGCAATCGCCTGCGCACCGCCTGTGTCTACCTCAACGACGTCGACGCGGGTGGCGACACCGACTTCCCGGTCGTGGGCGTACGCGTGCGCCCACGTGCCGGGTCGGTGGTGTGCTTCGACAATCTGCATGCCGATGGCCGCCCCGACCCCGACTCGCTGCACGCCGGCCTGCCGGTCAGCGCAGGGAGCAAATGGCTGGGAACGCTGTGGTTCCGGCAGCAGCGCTATCGGCATTGGTGAACAGATTCATACACTAGCCCCCGCCGACGTGGTTTAAAATGTTGCAGCGCGACGTGATCGGACAGGGTCTGCAGACGTCGCGTTTTTGTTTCCCATTGCACGGGTTCCGGCCCGGCCTCAGGGAAGGCACATCACGCAGCCCCGCGGAGCCTTCGATGCTTTTCGAAACCCTCGACACCACCGGCCACGAGCAGGTGATTTTCTGTCACAACCGCGACGCCGGCCTGAAAGCGATCATCGCGCTGCACAGCACCCGTCTCGGGCCCGCGCTGGGTGGCGTGCGCATGCGCCCCTACCCCAATAGCGAGGCGGCGCTGGACGATGCGCTGCGGCTCAGCCGCACCATGACCTACAAGAACGCGCTGGCGGGATTGAATGTCGGCGGCGGCAAGGCGGTGATCATCGGCGACCCCAAAAGTGACAAGAGCGAGGCGCTGTTCCGCGCATTCGGCCGTTTTGTCGACACCCTGGGCGGGCGCTACATCACCTCCGAAGACGTCGGCACCGACGTCAACGACATGGAACAGATCTATCTGGAGAGCGAGTACGTCACCGGCGTGCACCAGGTGCATCGCGGCTCTGGCGATCCGGCCCCGTTCACCGCCTACGGTGCGTTGCAGGCGTTGATGGCCTCGCTCAATCGCAGGCTCGGCCACGAGGAAGTCGGCAAGACCAGCATCGCGATCCAGGGCCTGGGCCATATCGGCATGGAGCTGGTGAAGCTGCTCAAGGAGCGCGGCGCCAAACTCTATGTGGCCGATCTGAACCCGGCGCTGGTGGATCGCGCGGTGGCCGAATACGGTGCCGAAGCGGTCAGCATCGAGGAGATCTACCAGGTGCCGGCCGATGTATTCGCACCCTGCGCGCTGGAAGGCGCGATCAACGAAGACACGTTGCCGCGGCTGAAGGCCAAGATCATCTGTGGCACCGCCAACAACCAGCTCGCCAGCGCCGCCATTGGCGAAGAGCTGCACAGGCGCGGCATCCTGTATGCGCCCGATTATGTGGTCAATGCCGGTGGCGTAATGAACGTGTCGCTGGAGATCGACGGCTACAACCGCGAACGCGCGATGCGCCTGATCCGCAGCATCTATCACAACCTGGAAAAGGTCTTCGACCTGTCCTCCCGCTTGGGTGTCGCGCCGCAGCAGGCGGCCGACCAGATTGCCGAGGCGCGTATCGAGGCCATCAGCAAGCTCAAACTGCCGCTGGGCCGCACCGCACCGCGCTTCCTGCACAAGCTGCGCGGAGAGTGACCCACCTGTCCAGGCATCTTGCCTGGACAGATGAACCACCGATCAGGCGCGCCGATCAGAAATCGGCGCTGTAACGCAGGCTCAGCGCGCGATCGTCCCCACGCTCGCCCACCCGCTGGTCGTAGCCGAAGCGCAACTGGCTCTGCGGCCCCAACGGCGCGGCCGCGGTGATGCCGAACAGACCACCCGAGCGCGCCGGCTGCATGCCGCGCAACGGCGCCCATGCGTTCACGCCGATGAAGCTGGCATCCAGCGTCAGGCCGTCGCTGCTCAACGCCTGCTGCCATTCGGCATAACCGCCGAGCTGCACGCCGCGCCAGCGATAGGACGAACGCAGGCCGGCCAGCACCTGGGTGCGCGAGGAGGTGCTGGCATCGGCACGCAAGCCGAAGCCGTCGCCGCCGCTTTCGCGGAATCCCTCGCTGCGCAGACGCACATAATCCAGCCCCATGTAGGGCGTCAGGCTGGCGCGCGCGCCACCCAGGCGATACCCGGTTTCCAGGTTGCCGCTGAGGTAACTGCCGCTGTAGTCGCTGAAGGCACTGCTGCGGTCTTCGCCCAACTGCAGGCTGCGCTCGATCTGCCGGTTGACGTTGCCGAAACCCAACTGGCTCAGCGTGTACGCCGACCCCAGCGTGGTGCCCCAGTACAGCTGCCCCTGCACCTGCCGATCGCGCCCACGTGCACCGTCCAGATCGCCCAGGCTGTTGGAGCGCGTTTCGCCGAAGGCAAAGCCGGTGACTGCGCCCGACGCCAGGCGCAGGTCGTTGCCCATCATCCAGCCGGAGGTGGCGAATCCTGCGGTGGTCACGCCACCTTCGCCCGGCCCGCCGAGCGCACGCTGCCAGACGCCCAGCATGCGCGGCTGCTGCGACAAGCCGTCGAAATGCGAGGCCAACGCACGCCGCCCCAGATCGATGGTGTCGAAGGTCGTCGCTGCCGACTCGGCATGCGCACGCCCGGACAGACTGCGCAGCGAATCGGCGGCAGCCTTGGCATCCGGCGACTGCTGCAACGCCGCTGCGGCGCGGATGAACCCGCTGCTGATGCCGCCAGTGCCCTGCAGTTGCTGCGCATCCACCTGCTGGAACGCCTGCTCGACGCGGATTGCCGAATCCATCGCTGCCGTGCCGGTCATACCCAGCGTGGCGGCGACGGCGGTGGCATTCAAGCTGCGCAAGGCAAGGTAAGCCGTATTGCTGTCGTACGTCAGCGAGGCATCCAGGAAGGTCACGGCCGCGCCGCGGCTGAGCGTGTCGAACGTGCCCTGCAATCCGCTGCTGGCCTGCAACAGCGTGTAGGTCGCGTTGTCGACCACGTAATCGCGGCGGCCGAGCACTTGCAGATCACCTGCAATCGTCGCGGTCCCGGTCACGTTCACCCGGTCGCCCACGTTCAAGGCAAGGCGACCGTTGCTGGCCTGCGTGTAGTTGCCCGCGATCGACAGCGTCGCACTGTTGACCTGCAGGGTGCCGGCGTTATCGACGCGTCCGCCGATCCTGCCCGCACCGATCAACGTCGCACCATTGGCGATGCCAACGCGCGCACTCTGCAGACTGGCCGTCTGCAAGGTGCCGCCCAGCACCTGGGTGTCGCCGTTGAACGTATTGGCGCCACTGCTCAACACCAGCGTACCGGTGCCGCGTTTGGTCAGACCACCCGTGCCACTGATGTCGTTGGCCCAGGTGGAACGCAAGGTGTTGACGGTGACATCCACCGTGCCCCAACCAAAGCGCGCCGGCCCCAGCACCGCCTTGCCGACATTGAGCAGGCCGTAGCCGAAGGTCGGGTCGACGCCGGCCGCACCCAGATCGGTGGCCGTTCCCAATAGCGTCTGCCGCACCAGATCGTTGCTGAAGTACGGAAACGCCTGCCACACCAGCGCAGCCGCACCGGAGACCAACGGCGCCGCAAACGAGGTGCCGCTGCCGTAGAAGTAGCGGATATTGCTGGCGGTCGCATCGGGGTCGAGGAACATCGAGGTGCCCGGTGCCACCAGGCAATAGCGCATCGCCACGCCACAGGCATTGGAGTACGAGGCCAGCTGCGTGGGATTGGCGGTATCCAGCGCAGCAACGACCAGCCAGCCGCGTTCCAGATCGGCGGCAGGCAGCGTGCCATTCGGGCCCAGCTGGCTGGGCAGCGCGGCGGTATCGGAGGGTTGCGCTCGCGATTCGTTACCCGACGCGAACACCACCAACCCATCGTTGCCGATGACGAACGGCCGGTATTCCTGCGCAATCTGGTTGGTCACCGCCGGGTCGTTCCAATACAGCCCGCCCCAGGAATTGTTCATGATGCGCACGCCGGCACTGATCAGATCGGCATGCACCGGACCCAGGCCAAGCGGGCCATCGACCTCGTTGCCCTGACCGCTGCCGTCATCGTCCGGCGCTTCGTCGCTGATGATGCGTGCCGACACCAGGCCGGCGCCGCTGGCAATGCCGCCCGGCCACTGGCCCACTGCGCGCCCGGCTGCCAGCTGCGCGACCACCGTGCCGTGGCCCACCACATCGCCCGCAGCGACATTGTTGGTACGCGGATCCACATAGATGAAGCTGTCGCTGACCCGCCCCTGCAAGGCCGGATGATTGGAATTGATGCCGGTATCGATCACGCCGATGCGATAGCCCGCACCGGTGAACCCCAATGCCTGCGCAGCGCGTGCGTTGGTCAGCGCCAGATGCGCGTCGAATGCGGGTTCCGGGGTCGTCGGCGGTGCCACCACCGGCGGCGGAGGCGGTGGCGGTGGCGGTGAAGTCGGCGGCGGTGGCGGCGGTGGCGACGTCGGTGGCGGTGCCGTCGGTGTACTCGGACGGATACCACCGCCCCCACCACCGCCGCCACACGCGGTCAACGCCACGGCCAACGCCGAGGCCAGGACAGTCCTGGCGACGTCTGTCTTGTTCATTTGATGCTCTCCCCGAACCCATTCCATGGATAGGGCCCAATCCTGGGCCCGAACGCCGTCTTTATACTGCATCCTCACACGGCTGTCGCAGCTGATTGCGTAGCGAATGTCGCAGCGCCGGGGGCGTGCTGGCGCGAACCGAGCATGAGGCAGATAATCGTTTCACTTTAAACGGTATCTCCTTTATGTCCGACATCGTCATCGTTGCTGCCAAACGCACTGCCATCGGCTCGTTCCTTGGTCAATTCAACGGTGTGCCGGCGCCGACGCTCGCCGCCACTGCGATCCGCGGCGCGCTGGCGCAGTCCGGCGTCGCGCCGGCCGACATTTCAGAAGTCATCGTTGGCTGCGTCCTGCCGGCCAACCTGGGCCAGGCGCCCGCACGTCAGGCGGCGATTGCCGCAGGCATCCCCACCTCCACCGGCGCCACCACCATCAACAAGGTGTGCGGCTCGGGCATGAAGGCGATCATGTTCGGACACGATCTGATCAAGGCAGGCTCGGCCAGCATCGTGGTCGCCGGCGGCATGGAGTCGATGAGCAATGCGCCGCATCTGCTGCCCAATTCGCGCACCGGCAACCGCTACGGCAACTTCCAGGCGGTCGACCACATGGCCTGGGATGGTCTGACCAACCCTTACGACGGCCAGGCGATGGGCGTGTTCGGCGAGGCCACCGCCGAGAAGTTCGGTTTCAGCCGCGCCGATCAGGATGCGTTTGCGATCGCCTCGGTCGAACGCGCGCAGGCTGCCCAGCGCAGCGGCGCGTTCGCCGATGAAATCGTTCCGGTCACCGTGGCCACACGCAAGGGCGAGGTGGTCGTCGACAGCGACGAGCAACCGGCCAAATCCGACATCGCCAAGATCCCGACCCTGAAGCCGGCCTTCAAGAAGGACGGCAGCGTCACCGCCGCCAGCTCGTCCAGCATCTCCGATGGCGCGGCGATCACCGTGCTGATGGGCGCAGACGAGGCGCAGCGGCGTGGCATCGCACCGTTGGCGCGCATCGTGGGGCATGTCACCCACTCGCAGGAACCTGAGTGGTTCACCACTGCGCCGGTCGCTGCCATCCAGAAGTTGATCGGCAAGATCGGCTGGCAACTGGACGAGGTGGATCTGTTCGAAATCAACGAAGCATTCGCGGTGGTGGCGATGACGCCGATCGCCGAGCTGGGCATTTCGCACGACAAGGTCAACGTCAACGGCGGTGCCTGCGCTTTGGGGCATCCGATCGGCGCATCCGGTGCCCGCCTGGTGGTGACATTGGTGAATGCGTTGCGCACGCGCGGTGGCAAGCGCGGAATCGCGACCCTGTGCATCGGCGGCGGCGAGGCGACTGCCATCGCTATCGAATTGATTTAATTGTTTTTAACGGCGATTTTGCAAAACTGAATGCGCGCACGCTTGACACTGGTCTTTGGACCGTCATCATGTCGGGGGCGCGCAATAGCGCGTTGCCTAATCTAACGACGAGGATTGAAACAATGACCATTAACAAGCTGCTGATCGCAATGGCTCTGGGCCTGGCCCTGACCGCTTGCTCGAAGCCGGAACAGGCTCAGGACGCTGCTGCTTCGGCTAACGAAGCTGCTGCCGACGCTCAGACCGCTGCTGACCAGGCTGCTGCCTCGGGCTCGCAGTCGGCTGACGCCGCTCAGGCTGCTGCCAACACCGCCGCTGCTTCGGCTGATACCGCTGCTGACGCTGCCCAGGCTGCTTCCGGCGCCGCCACCGACGCTGCTGCTGAGCAGGCTGCCGACGCTGCCAAGACGGCTGAGAACACCGCCGAAGCTGCTAAGGACACCGCCGAAGAAGCCAAGAAGTAATCACTTCTTAGCTCCAAGCGAGTTCGGAAAAAGCCGCTGGTTTCCAGCGGCTTTTTCTTTGCCCGCGATTTATAGGCGCCTGGCCAGCGTTGCCGTTCCTGCACCGGAGCGGCTCCCTGTCGCGACGTGCACGGTGCATGCCGCCCGTTGGCTGAATGGCCGGCCGCGCATTGACGCCGGCTGCATCGGCCCGTGCATAAGCTCGCTCTTCCAACACCGGAACAGGAACAGGACCACCCATGAAGACGATCCGCATGCTGTCGCTGAGCGCCATCGCCGCTCTCACCCTCGCCGCTTGCCAGGGCCCTGACGCCGAGCAGGCGCAACGCGATGCCGCCTCCGCTGCCAAGCACGCTGCGGCTGCGACCGAACAAGCTGCCGATCGCGCCGCCGTGCAGGCCAAGGCCGCCACCGCCGATGCACGCGTGGCTGCACGCGAACTGGCCGCCGATGCGAGCCGCGCAACCGCCAATGCCGCAGACGCCACTGCCGACAAGACCCGCGAGATGGCCAACAAGGCCGAGCAGAACGCCGACAAGCACGACGCCGAACATCAGCAGCATTGATTGACCGTGTGACCGTATCAGCAGTTTGCGAACGCGCCGGCCAAATTGGGCCGGCGCGCTTGTTTCCCGCCAACGGCGACCTCGTGTTGTCGAGGCTGGCAGGCTAGCATTCGTCCATGCCCTCCTCTTTTACTGCGCGCCGCCGCAACCAGCTGGCGCTGGCGTTCTCTGCCCTGATCTTCATCGCCATCGGTATCGGCATCTTTGTCGGTGCCCGTCGCTCGTTGGCCGATGCAGCACTCGTCTCGCATACGCATGAAGTGATTGGCCGGGTCGACGAGATCCAGGCGCGCGTGCTGGACGCCGAATCGGCGCAGCGCGGCTTTCTGCTCACCGGCAACGATGCCTATCTGCTCGACTATCAGACCAGCGTCGAGCGCCTGCCGATCCTGCTCGACAACCTGCGTCGCCTGATTGCCGACAATCCCGACCAGGTGCAGCACCTGGACACCTTGCAGCGACTGGTGGAAACGCGCCTGCAGCAGATCCAGCACGTGCTCGACGTGTACGCGCAGCAGGGCCTGGAGCCGGCCCGCGCGGGCATCCGGCAGACCGCCTTCCGCACCACCAGCGCGATCCGCGAGCAGGCGCTGACCATGGTGCAACGCGAGCAGGAGCTGCTGACCCAGCGCGCCGAAAGCAGCCGACAAAGTGCGGCCTTGCTGCTGGTGCTGGCACTGGCCGGCATCCCGTTCGGGCTGGCGGTGGTCGGTATCGTCTATGCCTTGCTGATGCGCGAACTGCGGCATCGCTCGCAGGCCGAGAAACTGGCAGCGCAGGCCAATCGCGAGTTGGGCGACAGCGTCGTTGCGCTGCAACGCAGTACCGCCGATCTCAATCTTCTCAGCCGCTATACCGGCCTGTTGCAAAGCTGCATCAGCGCAGAAGAGGCGCTGATGGTGAGCAGTCGCACCCTGGCCAGCCTGCTGCCGGGCGTTGCCGGAAGCGTGTATCTGCTGCGTGCCTCGCAGGATCGCGCCGAAGCGATCAGCCATTGGGGCGAGCCGTTGGTGCACAGCGCGCCACATCTGCTGCCTGAAGAGTGCTGGGCGCTGCGCCGTGGACAGCCGCACATCGTCGACGACCTGGGCCGGGATGCGCTGTGCGCGCACATCGGTACGCCCGAGCCCGGCAGCGCCGTCACCACCGCATGCCTGCCGATGTCCGCGCAAGGCACCCAGCTCGGCTTCCTGTTCCTGTCTTCGCCGGGTCCGGGGCCGATGCCCCGCCTGGAAATCGCCGAGGCGGCCGCCGAACAGCTGTCGCTGGCGCTGAGCAATCTGCGCCTGCGCGAATCGCTGCGCCGGCAGTCGATTCGCGACCCGCTGACCGGGCTGTACAACCGCCGCTATCTGGAAGAATCGCTCAGCCACGAACTGGCGCGCTGCGCACGCCGCGGCCTGCCGTTGTCGGTGCTGATGCTGGACGTGGACCACTTCAAGCAATTCAACGACAGCCAGGGCCACGCCGGCGGCGATCTGCTGCTGGCGGCGCTGGGCGAGTTGCTGCTGACCCGGCTGCGTGCCGAAGACGTCGCCTGCCGCTACGGCGGCGAAGAGTTCACGGTCATTCTTCCCGAGGCCGATGGCGTCGAGGCGCTGCGCGTGGCCGAGGACATTCGCGGCCACATCGCGGCCCTGGCAGTCAGCGACGGCCCGCGTTCGTTGCCGCGGGTGACGGCCTCGATCGGTGTGGCCAGCTTCCCGGTCGATGGCGAACTGGGGGCCAGCCTGATCCAGAAGGCCGATGCAGCCCTGTATGTCGCCAAGCACGGCGGCCGTAACCGGGTCGAGCGGCATGGCGCCGCCACGCCCGCAGTGGACTGAGCACGCGCGCCATCGGTGCTGGTTTGCGTAACCCGTCACACAAAAGATCGGTCCGCGCGGCGATAGTCGGTCTTGACCCCCGAGCGAGACAGTCCGATGTCGATGTGGCGCGATCAAGGTCCCAACAAGAAAGACGGCGTTCCCGCAGCCCCTGAGGTCCCGGCTGCCGATGGGCGGCTGTTCACTGCCGAGGCCAGCCCGGCACCCCCGGTGCCCGCCGCCGCGCCACCGAGCGCCGCACCCGCCGCGGCCACACCGCAGCGCCAGAGCGAAGCCAAGGAATCGCTGATCGCCGCCGACATCAGCATCGAAGGCAAGATCGAGGGCGCCGGTCACGTGCGTCTGGCCGGCCGCTTCAAGGGCGATGTCAACGTCAAGGGCGATCTCACCATCGAGCGCGGCGCCAAGCTCAACGGCGGCGTGCGCGCCAACAAGGTGATCATCGCCGGAGAGCTGGAGGGCAATATCGAATCGGCCGCGCAGGTGGAGCTGCAGACCTCCGGCGTGCTGGTCGGCGACGTCAAGGCCGGCAGCCTGACCGTGGCCTCGGGTGCGCGCATGCGCGGCCAGGCCGATTTCGGCTGGGGCGAGGACACCGGCAAACCGGTCGTTGCGGCCAAGCCGGTCGTCAGCGGAGACAGCGACGCCACATGAGTGCGCCCCGCCCGGGCACGCCCGGTGCCACGCGCAGCTGCCCGCACTGCAAGGCGACGATCCTGGAAAGCGCCAGCGTCTGCCCTGCGTGCAAGCACCACCTGCGCTTCGACTCGGCGGCGGCGCAGCACGCACAACCGGCACCGATCGTGCCGCTCAAGGTCGACGGCACCATTCGCCATCCCGCCGATGGCGATCCATGGGAATACACCGTGGTGGTGGTGGTGCGTAACGGCAAGGGCGAGGAGATTCGGCGCCAGGTCGTGGATGTCGGCGCAATGCAGGGCGGCGAGGAGCGCGGCTTTACGCTGGCGGTGGAGGCGACTGCGGTGCGTTCGCCTGGGCGGCGGTCGCGGCATTAGGGTTTGGGGCGGGGAATCGGGATTCGGGAGTCGGGAGTCGGGAGTCGGGAATCGGGAGTCGGGAATCGGGAATCGGGAATCGGGAATCGGGAATCGGGAATCGCGGCGGATGATGCGGGCCAGCGCCTGCGTGGGTGTTCGATTTCAGAGTGCTGACTGATTATTCGATGCGCAATGGTGCGAACTGGCGGCGGGCGTGCTGCATTGACGGACAGTTCATGCCACTCCAGGCGCTTGCTCGAGTCGATGGCCTTGCCTTGATCGCGCACTGGCTCGACTAGCGATTGCGATCTGCAGGCCTTGCCGCAGTGGTGCGTCGATGCGTGCCATTCCCATTCTCAGGATCTGCACACCGGCTTGGCCAGAGTTGCCGCATGCGCAACGGCAACGGACAACTTGGCGATCTGGTGGTGCTTGGCCCCGAAGGCCTGTATTGCCCGCAGGGCGACTTCCATATCGATCCCTGGCGGCCGGTGCCACGTGCGGTGATCACGCATGGGCATGGCGACCACGCACGCAGCGGCATGGGCGAATATCACTGCACGCACGAGAGCTTGCCAATCCTGCAGTGGCGCCTGGGCGAGCAGGTCTATCACACGCATGCCGACGGCGAAGCCTTCGAACTGGGACGCGCGCGGGTGTCGTTGCATCCGGCCGGGCATGTGCTCGGCTCGGCGCAGGTGCGCATCGAGGTGGATGGCGAAGTCTGGGTTGCATCGGGCGACTACAAGCGCCAGCACGATCCCACCTGCAAACCGTTCGAAGTGGTGCCCTGCGATACCTTCATCACCGAAGCGACCTTCGGGCTGCCGGTGTATCGCTGGCCGGATACCGCCGATGTCGCGGCCGATATCGTCGCCTGGCGCCACGAATGTGCCGAGCGCGGCGAGGCCGCCATTCTGTATTGCTATGCCTTGGGCAAGGCGCAACGTGTGCTGGCCGAATTGCGCGCCTGGGATACGCAACCGGCCTTGCTGCATGGCGCGATCGCGGTGGGTGTGGAGGTGTATCGCCAAGCCGGCATCCCGATGCTGGACACCCAACCGGTCAGCGACCATGCGCGTGGCGCCGACTACGCCGGGCAACTGGTCCTGGCGCCGCCATCGGCGGCCGGCAGCGCCTGGATCCGTCGCTTCCGGCACGCGCAACAGGGTTTTGCATCGGGCTGGATGCGCATTCGCGGCAATCGCCGGCGACGCAACTATGACCGCGGTTTCGTGGTGTCCGATCATGCCGACTGGCCGGACCTGCTACGCACCATCGAAGACACCGGCGCACGGCGGGTGATCGCCACCCACGGCAACACCGATGCCTTGATCCAGCACCTGCTGGAACGCGGCGTGGCTGCCGAAGCCTTCCGTACCGATTTCGGAGCCGAGGAATGAACCCCCTGCCTGCACGTCGTTATGCGCGCGCGCGCCCACGGATCCGCTTGACCGGCGCACTCGCGTTCCGTCGCCACGCATTGGCATTTCGCGTGCACCGCGCATTGCCGGCGGCGGTGATCGGGCCGCCACGGCCTTACCGGCGCCCGCGCTGTCTGGGCGCATTTACGCGGCGCGCGCTGGAACTGCGTGCTGCCGACAACCGCACCAAGCTGCAGGGCCCGGCGTGAAGCGATTTGCCGCGTTGTACCGCACCCTGGATCGCAGCACCGGCACGCTCGACAAGCGTGCAGCCTTGGTCGCGTATTTCCGCAGTGCGCCACCGTTCGATGCGGCGTGGGCGCTGTACCTGCTGGCGGGTGGCAAGGTGGCCAGCACGCGCATGCGCATCGCCAGCAGCGGCGAACTGCGCGAATGGATCACCGACACCGCCGGCATCGCCGACTGGCTGGTGGCCGACAGCTACGACCATGTCGGCGATCTGGCCGAGACCCTGGCCTTGTTGCTGGACGACCCGATCGCCGAGGCGGCCGATCTGCCGCTGGCCGAGTGGATCGAACAGCGGTTGCTGCCGATCGCCAACCAGGACGTGGAAGTGCGCAAGGCCTGCATCGTGCAGGCGTGGCGCAGCCTGGCCTTCGACGAGCGCCTGGTGTTCAACAAACTGCTCACCGGCGCCCTGCGCGTGGGGGTGTCGCAGCGACTGGTGCAGCAGGCGCTGGCGGAGATGTCCGGGATAGAGATCGCGCGCATTGCACAGCGCATGCTCGGCAGCTGGCGGCCGCATCCGGGCTATCTGGCCAACCTGCTGACCGCCGAGGAACTGCCCGGCGATCGGCAGCAGCCCTACCCGTTCTTTCTCGCCTCGCCACTCGAAGCCGAGGTCGAGACGCTGGGCGCGGTCGATGACTGGTTGCTGGAATGGAAATGGGACGGCATTCGCCTGCAGCTGATCCGGCGCGCCGGCGAAGCGGCGTTGTGGTCGCGTGGCGAGGAACGCCTGGATGGCCGTTTCCCGGAGATCGAACAGGCCGCGCTGCAGTTGCCCGACGGCACGGTCATCGATGGCGAATTGCTGGCCTGGCAACCGGAGCAGCCCTTGCCGATGCCGTTCACCGCCTTGCAGACGCGCATCCAGCGGCTCAAGCCCGGGCCGAAGACATTGGCGGCGGCGCCGGCGCGCGTGGTTGCCTACGATCTGCTCGAGCTGGATGGAGAGGATTTGCGCGAGCGCCCCTTGCAGGAGCGTCGCGCATTGCTGGAAGGCGTGCTGAGTACGCTCGCCGACCCGCGCATCGTTGCCTCGCCGCTGGTAAAGGCCGGCGACTGGCAGGTGGCCGCGCAGCTGCGGCTGGATGCGCGCGAGCGCGGCGTGGAAGGGCTGATGCTCAAGCGCGCCAGCTCGAGCTACCAATCCGGCCGCCGGCGCGGCGACTGGTGGAAATGGAAGATCGACCCGCTCACCATCGATGCGGTGCTGCTGTACGCACAGGCCGGCCATGGCCGCCGCAGCACGCTGTATACCGACTACACCTTCGGGCTGTGGCACGAGGGCCAGCTGGTGCCGATCGCCAAGGCCTACTCGGGGCTGGACGACAAGGAGATCCTGCAGCTGGATCGCTGGATCCGCGCCAACACCACCGAACGCTTCGGCCCGGTGCGTGCGGTCACCGCGCACCATGTCTTCGAACTGGGGTTCGAAGCGGTCAACCGCAGCGCGCGGCACAAGTCCGGCATTGCGGTGCGCTTCCCGCGCATCCTGCGCTGGCGACAGGACAAGCCGATGAGTGAGGCAGATCACCTGAGCAGCCTGCAGGCGTTGGCACGGTGAGTGCTGCCGCGCAGACACGCGGCACGCCCTTGCAACAATGGCGTGCCTGGTTCGCGCAGCGCGGTTGGGCGCCGTTGCCGTTTCAACGCGATGTGTGGAAGCGCTATCTCGCGGGCGAGTCCGGCTTGCTGCATACCCCCACCGGCAGCGGCAAGACGCTGGCAGCCTTCGGTGGGCCGCTGCTGGAGGCCTTGTCCACGCGTGGACGCAAGCCGGCGAGCAAGCCCGCCACGGCCGCGCGACGCCAGCAGCAACGCACGCTGCAGGTGCTGTGGATCACGCCCCTGCGCGCACTCGCCGCCGATACCGCACGCGCGCTGCGCGAGCCGGTGGAGGCCCTGGGGCTGGATTGGCAGGTGGGCCTGCGTACCGGCGATGCCAGCGCGCGCGACAAGCGGCTGGCGCGCAGCGGCAAGCTCGATGTGCTGGTCACCACGCCCGAATCGCTGGCCTTGCTGTTGTCGTATCCCGACACCGCACCGCAGCTGTCGGCGCTGCGCTGCGTGATCGTCGACGAATGGCATGAGCTGCTCGGCAACAAGCGCGGCGTGCTGCTGCAGCTGTGCCTGGCGCGGCTGCGTGGCTGGGCGCCGCAGTTGCGCATCTGGGGCCTGTCGGCAACGCTGGGCAACCTGGCTCAGGCGCGCGACGTGCTGTTGCCACATCGCCCCGATGCCGCGCTGGTATCGGGCGTCAAACCCCGCGCGATGACCCTGGAGACGCTGCTGCCCGACAGCGGCGAGCGCTTTCCGTGGGCCGGGCATCTGGGTCTGGCGCAGCTGGCGCGCGTGCTGCAGAAGATCATGCAGCAGCGCACCAGCCTGGTGTTCACCAATACGCGCGCCCAGGCCGAGTTGTGGCATCAGGCCTTGAGTGCGGTGTGGCCGGACGATCTGGCCACGCTCGCGTTGCATCACGGCTCGCTGGACCCGTCCTTGCGCGCGGCGGCCGAGCAAGGCCTGCGCGACGGCAGCCTGCGTTGTGTGGTCGCCACGTCCAGCCTGGATTTGGGCGTGGACTTCCCGGCTGTCGATCAGGTGCTGCAGGTCGGCAGCCCCAAGGGCATTGCACGCCTGCTGCAACGTGCCGGCCGCGCGCGCCACCGTCCGGGCGAATCCGGGCATGTGGTGTGCGTGCCCTCGCATGCACTGGAACTGGTGGAATACGCTGCCGCGCGGCGCGCCATCGTACATGGCCAGATCGAGGCACGGCCGCCGCCGCGCCTGTCGCTGGATGTGTTGGCGCAGCACTGCGTGACCCTGGCATTGGGCGGCGGTTTTCAGGCCGATGCCTTGTTCGAGCAGGTGCGCGGCACCGATGCGTTTGCGGCACTGGATCACGCCACCTGGCAGGCGGTACTGGACTTCATCGTGCAGGGCGGCAGTGCGCTGGCGCATTACCCCGATTTCCACAAGGTCGTGCGCGACGAAGAAGGCGTGTACCGGGTCATCGACCGGCGCGTCGCGCTGCGGCACCGCCTGTCCATCGGCACGATCACCAGCGACGGCAGCGTGCGCGTGCAGTTCCTACGCGGCGGCCGCCTGGGCGCGGTGGAAGAGCAGTTCGTCGGCCGCCTGCGCCGTGGCGATCGGTTTCAGTTTGCCGGCCGCTTGCTGGAGCTGGTGCGGCTGGAAGACATGACCGCCTACGTGCGCGTGGCCAAGGGTGGCAGCGGCGTGGTGCCCAAATGGATGGGCGGGCGCATGCCGTTGTCCTCGGCCCTGGGGCGCGAGGTCGAAGCGGTGTTTGCCGATCCCGGCGACGCGCCGGAAATGCAGGCGCTGGCGCCGTTGCTGCGCCTGCAGGCCTCGCTGTCCTCGCTGCCCGGGCCGGACCATTTGGTGGTGGAAAGCATCAAGGCGCGCGATGGCCGGCACGTGTTCGTGTATCCGTTCGCCGGCCGCCAAGTCAACGAAGGGCTGGCCGCGTTGCTGGCAGCGCGCTGGGGCCGGCGTCAGCGCAATACCTTCAGTTTTGCTGCCAACGATTACGGATTCGTGCTGTCGCCCGCGCAGGATGTGGAACTCGATGCGGGCGTCCTGCAGGCGCTGCTGTCGCCGGAGGGGCTGTTTGCCGATCTGCGCGACAGCCTCAACCTGGGCGAACTGGCACGCCGCCAGTTCCGCGAGATCGCGCGCGTGGCCGGCTTGCTGTCGCCATCGCTGCCTGGCCGTGCACCACGCAGCCTGCGGCAGCTGCAGGCCTCCAGCGGATTGCTGTACGACGTGTTGCAACGTTTCGACCCAGATCACCTGCTGCTTGCCCAGGCCGAGCGCGAAGTGTTCGAAGGCCAGCTCGAACTGGCGCGGCTTGCGCATGCACTGGAAGATTGCGCGCGGCGCGAACTGCGCCTGTGCAAACCGCGCAGCCTCACCCCATTGTCGTTTCCGTTATGGGCCGAACGCGTGCGCGGCCAACTGAGTACCGAAGACTGGAAGGCCCGCGTGTTGCGCGCTGCCGAACAACTGGAGCGTAAACATGGGCGATAGCGTGCAGTTGCAGCTTGCTGGCGAAACAGTGGAACTGCTCGGCGAACGCGCGCTGTATCGACCGGCGCAACGCGCCTTGCTGATCGCCGACCTGCATCTGGGCAAGGCCGATGTGTTCCGTCGCGCCGGCATCGGAATGCCGGCCGGCGGCACCGCGCACGATCTGGAGCGGCTGGATGCGCTGCTGGAGCAACACGACGTGGACGCGTTATGGATCCTAGGCGACCTGCTGCACGGCCCCGTACCGCGCGCGGCCTGGCATCGCCGCTGGAGCGCATGGCGCGAGCGCCATTGCGCGTTGCGCGTGATCGCCATCCGCGGCAATCATGACCGCGCATTGGCGGGCGCCGACCTGCATATCGAAGCGGCCGGCGAACAGGTCGAAGATGGCCCCTTCGTGCTGCGCCACGATCCGCTGCCGCATCCGACCGGGCATGTGCTGTGCGGGCACCTGCATCCGCTGGCTGCGCTGCCCGGCATGTCGCGTCGCTGGCCGGCGTTCTGGTTGCGCGAGCGCGTCACCATCCTGCCGGCGTTCTCGCATTTCACCGCGGGCATCGTGCCAACGCTGGTCGAAGGCGAGCGCCTGGTCGCCTGCGTGGAAGACGATGCGCTGGCATTGCCGGTGCGTTAGCGGGCGCGGCACTGCGTAGGCCGCCGCTTCTTCTATGCGGCCGCTTCGGCCTTGTCGACGGCAACACGCGGCACCGGTTGCGCCAACGCGTCCACAAAGTCCGGCGCCAGTGCTAGCTTGCCGAACCAGCCGTGCTGGGTGCCGCTGAGCACCCGCAGCATATGCCCGCGTCCGCCGGGCACGCGTCCCATCGGGCGCAGCAGCAGATCGCGCCCGTGCGCCCAGAGATCGCGCTCGGACTGGAACAACGGCGTCAGCCAACGGCTCCAGCGGTGATAGATCGCCACATGCGCCTGGCGCTCGCGCTGATAGTGCTGCAAGGCCGCATCCAGATCGGCGCCGGTCCGCAAGGCATCGCGCAGCGCCAACGCATCCAGCAGCGCCATGTTGACGCCCTGCCCCAGCTGCGGACTCATCGCATGCGCGGCATCGCCGGCCAGCACGAAGCGGCCGCGATGCCAGCGCGTGACCACCGCATCGCGATAACTCGCACGCGCCAATGCGCCATGCACTTGCACGGTTTCCAGACGTGCATGTGCATCCGGCCACATCTGCGCAATCTCCTGCCGCCATGCGGCAATGCCGCGCTGTTCCCACGCGGCAAAATCGCTGCACGGCAGGCTCCAGAAAAAACTCAGCCGTGGGGTGGCGTCGCCCGGGCGCGTGCCCACCGGCAGCAGGCCGATCATCTTGCGCGCGCCGATATAGCGCTGGCGCAACTCATCGACGAACGGCCAGTCCTCGCGTGGCAGCAAGCACCACAACGCACCCCACGGATACACCCGATCCAGCCGCGTGCCCTGCGCCTGCGCGCGCAAGCTCGATGCAGAACCATCGGCGGCAATGATCAGATCGTAGGGGCCGTGCCAGTGCCCGCGCTGATCCTGCACGCGCGCGCCGTCGTGATCGATCGCGGTGATCCGGGTATCCACATGCAACTGCGCGTGCTCCGGCCAAGCCTCGCGCAACAGCGTAAACAAGGCGCCGCGCTGCATGCCCAGGCCCATCAGCCGCGCATCCAGATCGCGGTACTGCATGTCCATCACCGCGCGTCCGCACGGCGTTTCGCCATACAGCCGGCGCACCGGTGCGCCATGCGCGAGCGCCTGTGGCAGCAGGCCCATCTTCCACAGCACCTGCAACCCGCTGGGCTGCAGCAGGAAGCCCGCTCCCACCGGCCCTGGCGTGGCGGCACGTTCGAACACGTCCAGCCGGTGGCCGTCGGCGCCCAGCAGCACCGCCAGTGCCTGCCCCGCCGTTCCATAACCCACTACCGCAATGCGCAATGCTCGCTGCATGTCCTTTGCTCCCTGGACGGCACCGACCCCGCATGGGCCGATGCAAAAAAAACCCCGCCGTGGCGGGGTTCTTCAACCGCACAATCGAGTCACATCACTCGACCGGCGTGATGTTCGAAGCCTGGGCACCCTTGGGGCCCTGGGTCACGTCATAACTGACGCGCTGGCCTTCCTGCAGGCTGCGGAAGCCCTTGGAGTTGATCGCGGAGAAGTGCGCGAAGACATCGGCGCTGCCGTCCTCCGGTGAGATGAAGCCAAATCCCTTGGCGTCGTTGAACCACTTGACGGTACCGTTCGGCATGGTGATGCGAGACCTTTGCAATAATTAATGGGTGGTGTACGGCGATGCGTACGCGCCGAGTATGCAAAGCTTATGCCCTGATGACAATCACCCGCGTGCAAGTTCGCCGATCAGCTCCGGCAATCCGGACGAGGCGGCATCGACGTTGGCCAACACCTCCGCCATGGTGATTTCCTGCGCGTCGCCACAGCCGGCCGCCCAGTTGGCCACGATCGCCAAACATGCATATTCCAGGCCTTTTTCGCGTGCAAGAGCCGCTTCGGGCATGCCGGTCATACCGACCAGATCGCAGCCGTCGCGACGCATGCGGGCGATCTCTGCAATCGTTTCCAGTCGCGGCCCCTGGGTTGCGCCGTAACATCCGCCGGCGACCATCGTGACGCCGGTCACCTTGGCGGCGGCGATGACCTTGCTGCGGAACATCGGCGAATACGGATGGCCGAAATCCACGTGCTGCACCTCGCTGCCCGGCTCCTCGCAGAAGGTGGACACGCGGCCCCAGGTGTAATCGATCAGCTGATCCGGGCACGCCAGCACGCGTGGGCCGAACTGCTCGGTGATGCCGCCGACGGTATTGAGCGCCAGCACCCGCGCAGCACCGATTTGCTGCAGCGCAGCGATGTTTGCGCGGTAATTCACCTTGTGCGGCGGCAGCGAATGGCCTTCGCCATGGCGCGCCAGGAATGCCACGCGGTGGCCCAGCAACATGCCCACGCGGATCGGGCCGGAGGGCGCGCCATACGGTGTTTCGATGTCGTGCGTCTGCACCTGATCCAGCTGTGCGAGCTTGTAGACGCCGGTGCCGCCGATGACGGCCAATGCGATGGAAGTGGAGGACACAAGCAACCTCTGCAACGAAGGACAGGATGGTGACGCGCAGCCCTGCGCGCCGGGCTGCCCGCAGCGACGCGGGCAAACTGCGGCAGTTACTGCTTCATCGCGTAGATGGCGGGAATGCCGCGCAGCTGCTCGTTGACGTCCATGCCGAAGCCGAACACGTAGCGGTCGGCCACTTCCACGCCGACGTAGTCGGCGGCCACGCCGGGCACGCAGCGGTCGTGACGCTTGACGGTCAACACCGCCACGCGCACGTCGGTGGCGCCCTGCTCCAGGCACCACTGGCGCACGCCCTGCAGCGTGTAGCCCTCGTCGAGGATGTCGTCGACCAGGATCACCCGGCGACCGAACAGCGCAGTGGCCGGACGGTGCTTCCACACCAGCTCGCCGCCGGTGGTTTCGCCGCGGTAACGGGTGGCATGCAGGTAATCGAACTGCAGGTCCTGGCCGCGTGCGCCCAGCTCCAGCGCCAGCTGCCCGGAGAACGGCAACGCGCCGTGCATGATGGTGAGATACACCGGCACTTCGCCGGCATAGTCGCGCGCGATCGCGTCGGCAATGCTGGCGACCGCCGCATCGATGGCAGGGCGGTCGACCAGCAGATCGGCTTGGGCCAGGGCCTGGGAAATGGTGAGCGTGGACATCAGGCAGTTGTTCCGAAAGAGGCGGAAAGGGGAGTGGTGAATGAGGCGTCGGAGCCGGCGAGCAGGCCATCCCAGCCCAGCGCGCCGCGGCCGATCAGGCCGATCAATGCTGCGGTGTTGAGGCTGCGGCCTTGCACGGCCTGCAGCGATTCGTCGACCAGTTCCGGGTGGCAGACCAGCACCACGTCGCAGCCGGCATCCAGATGCGCATGCACCCGGCCCGCCACGCCGCCGGCGCTGAACGAGGCGGCCATGCCGATGTCGTCGGAGAACACCACGCCGCGAAAGCCCAGTTGCCCGCGCAGGATCTGCTCGATCCAGCGCGGCGAATAGCCGGCCGGTTCCGGGGCGACCTGCGGGTAGACCACGTGCGCCATCATCACCGCGTCGGCACCGGCCTCGATGCCGGCCATAAACGGCAGCAGATCTTCGGCCCGCAGGACCTCCAGCGGACGCGGGTCGCTGGCATGGTCGACGTGGGTGTCTTCCAGTACGGTGCCGTGGCCGGGGAAATGCTTGAGCGTGGCGGCCATGCCGGCGCCGTGCAGCGCCTGCACATAGGCGCGGGTGAAGCTGGCCACGATCTGAGGATCGTCGCTGAAGGCACGATCGCCGATGGCGCGGTTGCCACGGCCTAGATCCACCACCGGTGCGAAGCTCAGGTCCACGCCGCTGGCACGCACTTCGCTGGCCATCAGCTGCGCATGCGCGCGCGCCGCGGCGAGCGCGGCCTCCGGGTCCTGCGCGTACTGCGCGCCGAAGCTCTGCAGCGGCGCCAGGGCGCTGTAGCCGTCGCGAAAGCGCTGTACGCGCCCGCCTTCCTGGTCCACGCAGATCAGCACCGGGCGCGGTGCGGCCGCGCGGATGGACGCGGACAGCTCGGCCACCTGCGTGCGCGAGGCGAAGTTGCGCTTGAACAGCACCACGCCGGCGACCGCGTCGTGCTGCAGCCAGTCGCGTTCCTGTGCGCTGAGTTCGGTACCGGCAACGCCGATCAGAAGCATGTTGGGGGACTCCCGGGCCAGGCGCCAGGTTGGCGCAGCGCGGCATTGTCGCAGATGCGCGTTGCAGCGTCAGATCGCGCATTCAGGCAGGCCCGTGTTTCCGGCCGTCTCGGCCCCGCCACTGCCCTTCGATTGCAGCTCAGAGCACCTCCAGATTCGCCCGCCAGTGCGCGGCCTGCGCCTGCACCTGCTCCAGTACCTCCGGTGCCATGGCGTCGAGCTGCCGGTAGGGCAGCGCCAGGCGCTCGTTGGCGCCCAGCAGCGTGCGCTGCCGCGCCAGGAAATCCCAGTACAGCGCGTTGTACGGACAGGCCTGCGGGCCCACCCGCACCTTGCGCTGATAGCGGCAGCCACCGCAGTAATCGCTCATGCGGTCGATATAGGCCGCGCCGCTGATGTACGGCTTGCTGCCGAGCAGGCCGCCGTCGGCGAACTGGCTCATGCCGACCGTATTGGGCAGCTCCACCCACTCGAACGCATCGATGTAGATGCCCAGGTACCAGCGATGCAGGGCCTGCGGGTCCAGCCCCGCCAGCAGCGCGAAATTGCCGATCACCATCAGCCGCTGGATGTGGTGCGCATGCGCGTTGGTCAGCGAATTGCCGATCGCATCGGCCAGGCAGCGCATGCCGATCTGCCCGTCCCAGAACCAGTGCGGCAGCGGCGCATGCTGGTCGAGCCGATTGGACAGCGCGTAACCGGGCATCTGCGACCAATACACGCCGCGCACGTATTCGCGCCAGCCCAGGATCTGGCGGATGAAGCCTTCCACCGATGCCAGCGGCGCATGCCCGTCATGCAGGGCCGCCTCCGCGCGCGCGATCACCTCGCGCGGATGCAGCAGCTTGACGTTGAGCGCGAACGACAGCAGCGAATGGAACAGCCGCGGGCTGCGCGTGCTCATCGCATCCTCGTAGCGACCAAAGTGCGGCAACGCATGCGTGATGAAGGCATCCAGGTGCTGCAAGGCTTCGTCGCGATCCAGCGGCCACGGCAGCGCATCGGCATTCGGCGCACCGAAGCTACGGACCCCGGCTGCCTTGATGGCACTCCAAAGCGCGCGGTGATCGTGCGCGGCGCGCCACTCCTGCGGCGCGGGCGGATCGCCTGGCCATGGCGCACGGTTGTCGTGATCGAAATTCCAGCGCCCGCCTTCCGGCTCGCCTGCGGCATCGAGCAGGATCCGGTGGCGGCGACGCATCTTTCGATAGAACACTTCCATGCGCCATTGACTGCCCGCGCGAAAACACCCGGCCACCTCATCGCGCTCGGTCAGGAAATGTTCGCTGTCGACCATGCGCGTGGCGAACGGCTGCCGCGCGCACCAGTGCTGCAATGCTTCGTCCAGCCGCCATTCGTCTGGCGCCTGATACTCCAGCTGGCTGGCGCGGTAATGCGCGATCAGCGCGTCCAGATTGGCGGGAATCGATTGCCGATTGCTGGGATTGTCGATGGCCACGTAACGCACCCGATGACCGGCCTGCCGCAGACGCGCGGCAAACGCGCGCATCGCCGCGAAGATCGCCAGGATCTTCTGCGCGTGGTGCAGCACGTAGTCAGTTTCCTCGCGCACTTCCATCAGCACGTAGACCACGCCCGCATCGGTGACATCGAACCAGCTGTGTTGCGGGTTGAGCTGATCGCCCAGGACCAGGCGCAGCGTGTGTGCAGCTGGCTGCGGGTGACGCTCGGCTGCGGTCGCGTCAGGATTGCTCATCTATGCCGGACGCGTGCACGCGCACAAAGCATCGCAGCGATCGAGGTTGCACGCGCGCGCGCACTGCATAGCGGCACATGGTCTGCCATGCCTGCGCGGCCCGTTTGCGTTGGCGAACGGCCTGGCGTGCAGACGCGCTCTGCATCGACACGCCAGCGCATATCTCCCGCCGCGCATGCCACCGCATCACTCCTGCCCACTGCAGGCGGCATCGCCGGCACACACACGCGCAGCCAAGGCCACACCGCTTTGCCAGGCCCCTTCGACCTTGCCACCGGCCAACCAGTCGCCGCAGATGCCGATGCTCAACGGCGCATCCCAGGCACAGCCGATCTGCAAGGCAGGCTCAGTGCTGGCCACCGTCCAGCGATACGCATCGCAGGACTGCGGCAGGGGCAGGCCGAGCGCGGCCAACGCGGGCAACACGCTGGCAGTCACCGTTTCAGGCGTTGCGTCCAGATGCGCCCGACTCCAGTCGGCAGTGGCATGCAGCAGCCAGGTTTCCACGCCATCCCTGCCCGGCTTGCTGGCGTTGCGTGCCACCCAGCGCAACGGGCCGGCGTTGACGAACAATGCGTCGTACCCGGGGTCGACCGGCATGTCGAAACGCAGCACCACCGCCCAGGCCGGCTGCATCCGTGCGTTGGCGGCCGTCGTCGCCAGCGTGGGCGCGCCGTCCGCCAGCAATGCAGCTGCAAGCGGTGCCGGTACCGCCAGCAGCACGATGTCGAAGCGGCAGTTGCGTGTCGTTCGGTCTTCTGCCACCTGCAGTTGCCAGGTGTCGCCACTGCGCTGCAGCGATCGCACAGAGCTGCCCAACCGAATATTCAGGGCTGCCGCCAGCGCACGCGCCGGTGCGCCCATGTCCGGCACCCCGACAAAGCGCGTCAACCCGCCCTGCGACGCACGCAGGTCGGTGCCATCCCAACTGGCGACGCGCGCAGGCCAGACCGCCGCGTCACCGCGCGCAATCCATGCCTCCACTACTGCGGCAAACGCCGGGTCGCGGGCGGTGAAATACTGCGCGCCGTGATCGCACTGCCAGCCAGCGCCGCCACAGCTGCGCATGCGTCCGCCGGGCATGTCGCCCTGCTCGAACAACGTCACGGTCAATCCCGAAGCCTGCAGCCGTTGCGCGCAGGCAAGTCCTGCCAGCCCGGCGCCGATCACCGCAACCGTCCTCGATGGAGTGGGCCGCGTCATCTCGTCAGCGGCAGGCCGTTGCAACACGCCGCCGGCCGTTCACACCGCGCAGCCGTCCGGCCCGCAGGCATCGGGACCACCGATCGGCGCCGATTCGGCGGCCAGCTGCAACAGTGCCTGCGCAAAGCTCTCCGGCGGCTGCGCGCCCTGGATCAGGCTGCGTCCATCGATGACGAAACTGGGCACCGCACGGATTCCCAGCGCAGCGGCCTGCGCCAGCTGCGCCTCGACGGCAACGACGCCTTCGTCGGAGTCCAGCAGCGCGCGCACGCGGGCCTCGTCCAGACCGCCAGCGGACCCGGCAGCGACCAGCGTTTCGGTGGCACCAACGTTTTGGCCTTCGGCAAAATGCGCATGGAACAGCGCTTCGATCACGGCCTGGACATCGCCCTCGCGGCTGGCCAGCCAGATCAGCCGATGCGCGCGCAATGTGCTGACCTGCACCTGCCCACGCCCGAAATCGAACGGCAGGCCTTCGGCGCGCGCAGTGGCCTGGGTCTGCGCCAGCATCTGCTCCACGCGCGCGGCACCGCCGAACTTTTGCGCCAGCGCATCACGCAGCGGGGTCGGCTCCAGGCCAGCATCTGGGTCCAGCTGGAAGGCGTGGTAATGGATGTCCAGCGCCGGTGCCTGCGCACCGAGTGCGGCCACCGCCTGCTCGAAACGGCGCTTGCCGATCCAGCACCAGGGGCAGACCACGTCAGACCAGATATCGATGCGCATGGGCGGGGATTGGAGATTCGTCATTGGGGACTCGCAAAGCATAAACCCAATACCAAGGCAGGGACTGGGGGGGCGCAACGCAATCAGCCCCAACTCCGACGCATCGCGTTAGCTTTTACGAATCCCGAATGCCCAATCCCCAATCCCGACTTACAAATCCCCGCTCCAGTGCTTGAACGGATGCGAGGCCAGTGCCAGGTTGTAGTAGCGCACATCGTCGGTGACTTCGGCGCCGATCCACTCGGGTTTGGCGAAGGCCTCGTCGGCATTGCCGAGTTCGATCTCGGCCACCACCAGCCCGGCGTTGTCGCCGAGGAATTCGTCCACTTCCCACACATGCCCCTGGTACTGGACCAGGTGCCGGCGCTTGTCGATCAGACCGCCGACACACAGCGCCAGCAGCGCACGCGCCTCGACCACCGGAATTGGGTACTCGAACTCCTGCCGGGTATGCCCCACCTCACGCGATTTCAGATTGAGAAACGCGCTCTCGCCCTGGATGCGCACCCGTACCGATGCGTTCTGCGCACCGCTGCGCAACGCCGCCTGATCGTTGATATAGCCCTGTGCCATCGGGATCACCGCATGCGCGGCGCTGCGCCAGCCCTCGCCGGTGACCAGGAATTTGCGTTCGATTTCGATGGGCATGGGATTTTGGGGATTAGAGATTCGGGATTGGGGATTGGTCACAGCGGCTAACTGGCGGGCTTAGGGAATGCGCTCCTGCGAATCCCCAATGCCCAATCCCCAATCACCGCCTCTCGAACACCGCGATGCTTTCCACATGCGCGGTATGCGGAAACATGTCCATCGCGCCGGCGGCCTTGAGCGTGAAGCCCTGCTCGTTGACCAGGTAACCGGCGTCGCGCGCCAGCGAGCCGGGGTGGCAGCTCACATAGACGATGCGCTCGAATTTTTTCAGCGGCAGCTGCTGCAACACTTCCAGCGCGCCCGAGCGCGGTGGGTCCAGCAGCAGCTTGTCGAAGCCCTGCCGCATCCACGCCGCGTTACGCTGGTCCTGGGTCAGGTCGGCCGCATGGAACTGCGCATTGGTCAGACCGTTGCGCTGCGCGTTGTCCCGGGCGCGTGCCACCAGCCCGGCATCGCCCTCCACGCCGACCACTTCGCGCACACCGCGCGCCAGCGGCAGGGTGAAATTGCCCAGCCCGCAGAACAGATCCAGCACGCGGTCGTCCGGCCCGGCGTCGAGCAGCGCCAGCGCATGCGCGATCATCTTCTGGTTGAGCGAGGCATTGACCTGGATGAAATCCAGCGGCCGGAATGCCAGCTCCACATCCCACTGCGGCAGGCGGAACGACAGCGGCACCTCCTGCGGCCATAGCGGATGCACGCTCTCAACGCCACCGGGCTGCAGGAAGATCGCAAAGCCGTGCGCCTGGGCGAACGCGGTCAGCGCCTGCAGGTCGCGCTCGCTGAGCGGCTGCAGATGGCGGATGGTCAACACCACCGCCTCGTCGCCGGCAATGAATTCGATCTGCGGGACGTCGCGCTTGCCATCCAGGCCTTCGACCAGCGCCGCCAGCTGCGGAATCTTCTCGCCGATCTGCGGGATCACCGTGTAGCAGACCGACAGATCGGCCACGAAGCGCGGATCCAGCTCGCGAAAGCCGACCAGGGTCTTGTCCTTCTTTTCGACGCGACGGACCGAAAAGCGGCCCTTGCGCCGATAGCCCCAGGTATCGCCGACCAGTGCCGGCAGCACCGCCTGCGGTGTGACGTGGCCGATGCGCTCCAGGTTGTCCATCAGCACGCGCTGCTTGGCCACGATCTGCTGCGACTCTTCCAGATGCTGCAGCACGCAGCCGGCGCAGACGCCGAAATGCGGGCAGCGCGGGGTCACCCGCTGCGGCGATGCCTCCAGCACCTCCACCGTCCTGGCCTCGTCAAAATGCCGGCTGCGCGCGGTGGGTTCGGCACGCACCAGCTCACCGGGCAAGGCGCCACTGATGAAGGTGACCTTGCCGCCCTCGCCATCGCGGCGGGCCACACCGCGCCCGTCGTGGCTGAGGTCGGTGATCGCGGTCTGGAACGGAGTACGGTCGAAGCGGTTTCGGGTTCTGGCCACGTGGCGACGAGCTGCGGGCAAAAAGGGTGCGTATTGTCGCAGATGCGACCGATCCCGGCCGCTTCGCGCGGTGGAACAATTGTCGTGCCCCGCAAACACAGGCACACTTCCGCTGCACGCGGCTGCTAGGACGCGGCATCGCTGACAAGGAGGCAGCATGAACATGGCGACACGCCAGGAACCCCAACCACGCCTCTTGCTGGTAGAGGACGACCCGATCAGCCGTGGCTTTCTGCAGGCGGTGCTGGAAGGTCTTCCCGCCCATGTGGATTGTGCAGACTCGCTGTCGTCGGCACTGGACCGTGCGCGCGCGCGTCGCCACGACCTGTGGCTGATCGACGTCAATCTTCCCGATGGCACCGGCAGCGGCCTGCTGCGCGCACTGCGCCTGCTGCACCCGGACGTGCCTGCACTGGCCCATACCGCGGACACCAGCATGGTCATGCAACGCAGCCTGCAGTCCGATGGTTTTCTGGAGCTACTGGTGAAGCCGCTGACCTCCGAGCGCCTGCTGCAGGCGGTGCGTCGTGGGCTGGCGCGCGGCCGCTACAGCGTGGCGCCGGTGGGCGTGATCGACATTGCCGCCAGCGATTGGGACGAAGCGGCCGCGCTCAGCGCGCTCAACGGCCAGCAACACCATCTCAACGCGCTGCGCGAATTGTTCCTGGCCGAGTTGCCGGGCACTCGCGACGCGGTGGATTCGGCCTTGCAGGTCAGCGACGATCAGGCACTGCGCAGCCATCTGCATCGGCTGCAGGCCAGCTGCGGTTTTGTCGGCGCGGCACGGCTTGCCGGCGCAGTGCGCCTGCTGCGCGGCGACCCGCATTCCAGCACGGCGCAGACCCAGTTCCATGCGGCGGTGGCTGCACTGCTGCACTGAAGGAGGACTGCAGCGGTGGCTGCACTGCTGCACTGAAGGAGGACTGCAGCGGTGTCCCTGGGCCCGGCGCAGCGTTGGCGATCGGAACTGGTGACATTGAGCACCATGCATGACGATGGTTCCGCATGGAGTTCAACGCGCATCCGGCGACTGCTCGCAAGACTGGTAGACCTGCCTTGCGACCCTCAACGCCGCCGCGCCAGATCCTCGAGCATCTCCCAGGATTTGAGCCCGCGTCCACTCAGGTGATGCAGCAGCACGCCCCGCATGCTGCGACGCAGGCCCGGCATGTCGTCGGCCGCCGGCATGACGTCCTGGCCCAACGCCAGCAGCGCCGCACCGGTGACGGTGTCGCGCCGGTCCTGCGCGACCGCCTCGCTCAGTACGCGCAGCGCGCCCTCCTGCGGATCGAGACGGTAACGCGCCGCCGGGTCGATCGGCTGGCCGTCGCGGTCGTGCTGCAGATCGAACGCAAAGCCCAGGCCATCGAGCACATCGCGCTCGAACTGGCGCAGCCCCCAGGCCAGCGGCAGGCCGGATGCCAGATGCGCACGCGCCTGCGCATAGCAATCGAACAACTCTGGCACCGGGTCGTTGCGCGGCGCCAGGCGCAGCAGCAGTTCACTGATGTAGAAGCCGGCCAGCATGGATTCGCCCGCCAGGCGGGGGGCGGTGTCCAGCGCCTCGGCCTGACGCAGCTGGGCCAGTTCGCCGCGTTGCACCGCAGTGAACTGGATCAACTGCAGTGGCTGCAGCGCGGCCCGCAAGGCCTGCTTGCGAGGCCCGTGCACCCCACGCGCCAACAGCCCGACCCGGCCATGCTGCTCGGTCAGCACTTCCACCAGCAGGCTGGTCTCGCGCCAGGCCCGCACATGCAGGATGAAACCGCGTTCGTGTTCGATCAGCATGGTCTGTTATGCGGCAAGGAGCGCGATTGCAGGACACAAGAGCGGCCAGCAGCGATGACCGCCGTGAGCCGCTGCCGGCAGCGCAGTTTGGTCGCAACCGTCGACGGCAGCAGCCGCAATGGCCAGGCGCGATCCGGTGCATCGGGACATCGCTTGCATCGCAGCCCCATGTCCGTGCCGGTGCCGGCGACCGCATCGACAGGCTGTCAGCACGGCACTGGCACTGGCACTGGCGCCAGCCAGGGCCTCACTCGTATCCGAACGCCTTCAATGCCGCTTCGTCGTCCGACCAGCCTTCGCGCACGCGCACCCAGGTCTCCAGGAATACCTTGGCACCGAACAGGCGCTCCATCTGCAGGCGCGCCTTGCCGCCGATGTCCTTCAGGCGGGTACCGCCCTTGCCGATCACGATCGCCTTCTGGCCTTCGCGTTCGACCCAGATCACCGCGCCGATGCGCAGCAGCGCGCCATCTTCGGCAAAGCGTTCGATCTCCACCGTGGTGGCATATGGCAGTTCTTCGCCGAGCTGACGCATCAACTGCTCACGCACCAGTTCCCCGGCCAGAAAGCGCTGGCTGCGGTCGGTGATCTCGTCCTCGCCGAACATCGCTTCGGCCTCCGGTACCAGCTTGAGCAGGTCGCCGACCAGCGCCTCCAGGCCCTTGCGCTTGAGCGCCGACACCGGATGCACCGCAGCGAACGTGCGCCCCTCGCTGACCTGGGCCAGGAACGGGAACAGCGCGGTCTTGTCCTTGAGCCGGTCGACCTTGTTGACCACCAGCACCACCGGCACTCCGGCGTCGCTCAGGACCTTGAAGGCCAGGGTGTCTTCGTCGTCCCAGCGGCCGGCTTCGATCACCAGCACTGCCGCGTCCACGCCTTCCAGCGAGCCGCGCGCGGCGCGGTTCATCACCCGGTTCATGGCGCGCTTCTGCTCGCGATGCAGTCCGGGCGTGTCGACCAGCACCAACTGCCCTTCGGGAAAGGTGGCAATGCCCAGCAACCGATGGCGCGTGGTCTGCGGCCGGTTAGACACGATGCTGACCTTGGCGCCAACCAGGGCGTTGGTCAGGGTGGACTTGCCGACATTGGGCCGGCCGATCACCGCAACGCTGCCGCTACGGTGGGGGGAAGAGGTTTCGCTCACGTGTTGGAATCCAGTTGTGCGATGACAAGGGTGGCCGCCTGTTGCTCGGCGAGGCGACGCGAGCTGCCCTGGCCTTCGGCGCGGGCGACGGGCTGTTCCAGGATGCAGGCGACGTGGAACTGCTTGGCATGTTCGTCGCCGCTTTCGCTGATCAGCGCGTAGGTGGGCAACGGCAGCTGCCGCGCCTGCAGCCATTCCTGCAGCCGGGTCTTGGGGTCTTTCTCTGCCTTGCCCACCGGCAGCGCCGCCAGCGAGGGCTCGAACCACGGCAGCACCACCGCGCGGCAGCGTTCGAAGCCGCAGTCCAGATAGATCGCCGCGACGATCGCCTCGACTGCGTCGGCCAGGATCGAATCACGTCGATGGCCGCCGGATTTCAGCTCGCCTGGCCCCAGCGTCAGCCGCTCGCCCAGATTGAGGGTGCGGCCGATCACCGCCAGCGCCCCTTCGCGTACGAGTTCGGCACGCGCGCGGGTCAATGCACCTTCGTCGGCCTTGGGCCAGCGCTGGTAAAGCGCCTCGGCGACCAGCAGGTTGACGATGCCGTCGCCGAGAAATTCCAGTCGTTCGTTATGCGGTGTCCCGGCGCTGCGGTGTCGCAGCGCCTGGGCGAGCAATCCCGGATCGGCAAACGCATGCCCGATCGGATCGCCGCGCTGGAAAGTCCTATTCGCCACCACGCCTCGTCAGATCCTGTGTGGTATCGAACTTTCCGACCACGTCGAGATTTCCGACCAGCTCACGACGCACTTCGTAGTTGACCTTCATGCGCCAGCCACCTTCGATGCGTTCGAACTTGACGTTCTCACGCTTGACGCTTTCGGATGCATTGATATCAAGACGCTTGAACAGCATGTCCTGCAGCTTGGATGGATCCATGTCGGCACTGCCGCCTTCGTTGGCCAGGCCCTTCATCGACGTACGCACTGCGTAGTATTCCTGGTACATCGGAAACAGCTTCATTCCGATGTACAGCGCGAATCCCACCACCGCCAGCACCACCACGAACGACGTCAACGTCATACCGCTTTGCTTGCGCTTCATTGTGCTTCCCCCGGCACGCCGTGCGTGCATTACTGGATTCCGGTCCCGATCCGCGACGGATCGAAACTCCCCTTGCAGAACCACCCTTCGCAATTGAGCCAGATCAGGAACGCCTTGCCGCGCAGGTTGGCTTCCGGCAGGAAGTGCGTCTGGGTCCAGAACCGGCTGTCTTCGCTGTTGTCGCGATTATCCCCCATCACGAAATAGCTGTCCGCCGGCACGGTCCAGTCGCCCTGCCCGGCCGGCATGTTGCGATCGACCCACTCCAGCACCGTGTGGGTGCGGCCCGGCAAATCCTCGACCAGCAAGGTGGTGCCGGTCATCTCGGCGCCCTTGCCCTTGCCGATGTATTCGCCCTTGACCGTGTAGCGCATCGGCTTGTCGTTGATGTACAGCGTATCGCCGTGGAAGCCGATCTTGTCGCCCGGCAGACCCACCACGCGCTTGATCCAGTTCTGGTCCGGCGCATGCGGCGGCTTGAACACCACCACGTCGCCGCGCTTGGGCTCGCCGGTCGGGATGAACTTGGTATTGGTGATCGGCAGACGGAAACCGTAAGCGAACTTGTTGACCAGGATGAAATCGCCGATCAGCAGATTGGGCATCATCGAACTGGACGGAATCTTGTACGGCTCGGCCACGAAGCTGCGCAGGATCAACACCACCGCCAGCACCGGAAAGAAAGCGCGCGAGTAGTCGATGATGGCAGGCTCGCTGTCCAGCAGACCGGCGCGTGCCGCGCGGCGCTTGGCCAGGAACAGCTTGTCCAGCAGCCAGATGAAGCCGGTGCCCAGCGTCAACACAACCAGGGCAATTTCAAACCATTTCATTGATGTTCCTTCGGAACGGGATTTGGGATTGGAGATTGGGAATTCGCAAAAGCACGGAGCTGGCAAGTCGTTGCGAATCCCCAATCACGACTCCCGAATCCCTGCTACTTATCCATCTGCAAGACAGCCAGGAAGGCTTCCTGCGGAATCTCCACGCGGCCGACCTGCTTCATGCGCTTCTTGCCTTCTTTTTGCTTTTCGAGCAGCTTCTTCTTGCGCGAAACGTCGCCACCATAGCACTTGGCCAACACGTTCTTGCGCATCGCCTTGACCGTGGAGCGCGAGATGATTTGCGAGCCCACGGCGGCCTGGATCGCCACGTCGAACATCTGCCGCGGGATCAGATCCTTCATCTTTTCGCACAGTTCGCGGCCGCGCCGGTCGGCGTAGCTGCGGTGCACGATGATCGACAGCGCATCGACCTTGTCGCCATTGATCAGCGTATCCACGCGCACGAACGGGCCGGCATCGAAACGCAGGAAGTGGTAATCCAGCGAGGCGTAACCGCGCGAGACCGACTTGAGCTTGTCGAAGAAATCCAGCACCACTTCGGCCATCGGCAACTCGTAGCTGATCTGCACCTGGCTGCCCAGGTAGTTGATGCCGATCTGGGTGCCGCGCTTTTCCTCGCACAAGGTGATGATGTTGCCGACGTAATCGGGCGGGGTGAGGATGTTGGCGCGGATGATCGGCTCGCGGATCTCTTCCACGTTGTTGAGCGGCGGCAGCTTGGATGGATTGTCCATCGGGATGATGCTGCCGTCGGTCTTCAGCACTTCGTAGACCACGGTCGGCGCGGTCGAGATCAGGTTGAGGTTGTACTCGCGCTCCAGCCGCTCCTGCACGATCTCCATGTGCAGCATGCCAAGGAAGCCGCAGCGGAAGCCGAAGCCCATCGCTTCGGAGCTTTCCGGCTCGAAGCGCAGCGCCGCATCGTTCAGGCGCAGCTTGTCCAGCGCCTCGCGCAGATCCGGGTAATCCTCGGCATCGACCGGAAACAGGCCGGCGAACACGCGCGGCTGCATTTCCTGGAAACCGGGCAGCGCATGCGGCGCCGGGTCGGCCGCCAGGGTCAGCGTGTCGCCGACCGGTGCGCCATGCACGTCCTTGATCGAGGCGTTGATCCAGCCCACTTCACCGGCGCCCAGCGCGGCAAGCTCCTTGCGCTTGGGCGTGAACACGCCGACCTTGTCGACAAGATGAGTACGGCCGGTGGACATCACCAGGATCTTGCTGCCCGGCTTGATCTCGCCCTGCATCACGCGCACCAGCGACACCACGCCCAGGTAGTTGTCGAACCAGGAGTCGATGATCAGCGCCTGCAGCTTGTCGGTGTCGCGCGGCTTGGGCGGCGGAATCCGCTGCACGATCGCTTCCAGCACCAGATCGATGTTCAGACCGGTCTTGGCGCTGACCGCCACCGCGTCTTCGGCGTCGATGCCGATCACCGCTTCGATCTCGGCCTTGGCCCGCTCGATGTCGGCGGTCGGCAGGTCGATCTTGTTGAGCACCGGCACCACTTCCAGGCCCTGCTCCACCGCGGTGTAGCAGTTGGCGACCGACTGTGCTTCCACGCCCTGGGCCGCATCCACCACCAGCAGCGCGCCTTCGCAGGCGGCCAGCGAGCGGCTGACTTCATAGGAGAAGTCCACATGCCCGGGGGTGTCGATGAAGTTCAGGTGGTAGACCTGCCCGTCCTTGGCCGTATACGGCAAGGACACCGACTGCGCCTTGATGGTGATGCCGCGTTCGCGCTCGATCGGGTTGGAGTCCAGGACCTGGGCCTCCATCTCGCGCGCCTGCAGGCCGCCGCACAGCTGGATGATCCGGTCGGCCAGGGTGGATTTACCGTGGTCGACGTGGGCGATGATGGAGAAGTTGCGGATATTCCGCATTGAATCAGAGGACATTGAGGTGGGCGCCGGCGGTGCCGTCGTCAGGGTAACGCAGCATTGTCGCACGGCTGGCCACTCATGATGCTCAGAAAAATCCCTTGACAAACTGGCAGTTTTTAAGTAGATAAAATTTGCCGTTAACTACTAAGGAATGGAAGTGAACGTATCTTTGACCAGGTCCAATTCGAGACTCCTTCTAGCTTCGCTTCTTTTTTTCTCTACAGCTATCACTGGAATGGCTGGCGAGCAAAAGACGAAAGAGCCGACGATTAATCTCAAGTCCGAACTCGAAGGAAATTACAGCGCGCGGGAAATGCAAGATCGATTTTCTGAGTCGTATGCAGATGTTTTGTGACAAGTTAGTGCTAGTGGCGGCCAGATGTACTGCTGCGACTCTAAAACTCTGAGATGTTGGTGGGTCTACGCGGCCTGAGGTCACAAGAAATAAGGTCGACGAAGGTCGACCTTATTTCTTATCTAACCGATTGATTAATCAGTAAATGTTTTGATGGCAACGTAGCTTGTTGATTGTCCATTTGTCACAAGCAGCATAATTACATCACCTGCTTTGTAAGCCTTGAGTGCGCGATTCAACTCGGCAACACTACCGACCTTTGTACGGCCAACACGGGCAATGACAAGGCCCGGCGACAGCGGCGGCTGGGTGCTGCGCGCCGCAGCCCCAGTGACCGCAGCAATCCTTACGCCCTCGCCCGCTTCCAGGCCTAACTGGCTCCGCTCGGCGGCGGTCAGGTCCACCACCTGCAAGCCCAGCAACGCCACACTGGCCGGGGCTTCAGGCTTGGCGTCGGCCGCTGCAGTACGCGGCGAAGCGTTGTCGCCACCATCCTGCTGCAACGGCGCCAGGACGACCGACACTTGACGCTGCTTGCCATCGCGCAGGACGTCGAGTTTGACCTTGGTACCCGGCATCATCAGCCCGATCATCGGCGGCAGGTCGCTGGCCACATCGATCGGCTTGCCGTTGACCGCGGTGATCACATCGCCGACTTCGACCCCGGCCTTTCCCGCCGGGCTGCCGGGCGGAATGTCGTTGACCAGCGCGCCGCGCGTATCCGGCAGGCCCAGGCCCTGCGCCTTCAGCGAGTCGATCGCACCAACCTGCACGCCCAGCATCCCGCGACTCACGTGGCCGGTAGCCTTGATCTGCTCGGCAGCACTGAAGGCCAGGTCGATCGGGATCGCGAAGCTAATGCCCATGTAGCCGCCCGACGCGGAGAAGATCTGCGAATTGATGCCTACAACCTCGCCGCGCGTGTTGAGCAGCGGGCCGCCGGAGTTGCCCTGGTTGATCGCCACATCGGTCTGGATGAACGGTACATAGCGCTGTTCCTGCCCACCAGTACTGCGCCCGGTGGCACTGACGATGCCGGCGGTGACCGAGTGGTCCAGGCCGAACGGCGAGCCGATCGCCACCACCCACTGGCCCGGCTTGAGCGTGTTGGAATCGCCCAGGCGCACCGTCGGCAGGCCCTTGGCCTCGATCTTGAGCAGCGCCACGTCGAACTGCTCGTCGCTGCCGACCACCTTGGCCTTGAACTCGCGGCGGTCGGTCAGCTTGACGGTGACCTCGCTGGCGCCATCGACCACATGGTGGTTGGTCAGCACATAGCCGTCGGCCGAAATGATGAAGCCCGAGCCCATCGACTTGCCGGCGATGCCGCCATCGTCATCGCCGCCCTGGCCCGGCCCCTGCCGCGGCCCGCCCGGCATCTGGAAATCCGGCCCGAAGAAGCGGCGGAAGAAATCCGGCATCTGCTCGTCGCCGGGCATCGCGCCGCCGTCCTGCCCACCGCGCCGCTGGCGCGCCATGGCGTCCTTGCGAGTGATGGTGGTTTCGATATTGACCACACCCGGGCCGACCTGCTCGACCAGATTGGTGAAGTCCGGCAAGCCGGCCACCAGCTGCGGAGCCGGGGTGGCGCTGCGGTTGGCGGCAATCGGGGCAACATCCTTGGCCGTGGGCGCGGACTGCTGCGCGCAGGCGGCCAGCGGCAGGGTCATGGCGATCAGGCCGAACATCTGGGTGCGAATGCGATGGTTCATCAGGTTGCCTCCGATGGCAGGGCGACAGGGGCCAAAGCCCCTGCCACTGCAGGGGTCCGGCACGATAACGGGAGGGAGGGCGCCGAACGGATGAAGATCGGCGGCGGCATCAATCCTGCGGCGGCTGCACCGGCAGCGGCCGGTTGGGCGCGGGGCTGGCAACACCCTGCGGCGCAGGCTCGAACGGATAGAACGCGGTGCCCTGTCCGCCTTGGCGGAAGCTGGCATTGAGCGGACTTTCACCGGCACCGGACAGCGCCGCGCGCGGCCATGGGCGTGCCTGCAAGGTGGTATCCGGATGCGTGAACGGATTCGATGGCGACACCGCACCGGCCGTAGCCGTCGTCGCAGCAGGAGCAGCGGACGCCAGCATGCGGGTCGGCACCTGCTGCTGACGCGAAGCGACGCTGCGGGCGACCTGCTGGTTGCGTGTGGCCGCGCCACGGCGCGTGGATGCCAGCGCGGCGGCCGGCACCGCTGCGGCCAGCGCGGCCACCTCATCGGGAGCGACCGGACCGGGCTCGGCCGGAGCCTTCGGCGCTGCAGGCGTGGTGGGGGCCTGCGTGGCCGCCGGCAGCTGCGCTGTCGTGGCGAACACCGGGACCTGCTCGGCCGGCGGTACGGTCTCGGGCAGGCGCTCGCGCGCCATGAACAGGGCGATTGCAGCGACCGATGCCGCGATCGCTGCGCCCCCCCCCCAGCGCCAGCGCGTGACCGGACGCGTGGATGGCTGCGCCTGCGGCACCGGCTCATCGGCAATGGCACTGCGCACGCGCGCGGCAAAATCCAGCGGTGCCGGCGCGCTGGCCGCACCGCGCAGCACATCGCCACATAGCTGCCAACGCTCGTGGCAGCCGGCCAGTTCCTCGTCGTGGGCCAGGCGGCGCAGCAGGAAGCGCGACTCGTCGGCGCTCAATTCGCCATCCACCAGCGCAGACAGCTGCTGACGGTAGTGACGCTCGAACTTGTCGGTGGTGGACATGGCAGGGTTATGGCTCATACACGGTGTCGCTCACGGGTGGCGCTTTCGGTCTCCAACAGAGGCCGCAGCTCGATGTCGATGGCCTCGCGCGCCCGGAAGATGCGCGAGCGCACCGTTCCGATCGGGCAATCCATCTTTCGCGCGATTTCGTCGTAGCTCAGCCCCTCCACCTCGCGCAGGGTGATGGCCGACCGAAGTTCTTCCGGCAGGGCTTGGACCGCACGCATCACCGTTTGTTCCAGCTCCTGTCGCATCAATTCGCGCTCCGGAGTGTCGGTATCGCGCAGGCGGGTGGCACCATCGAACTGTTCGGCATCGCTGATCTCGATATCGTCGGTGGGCGGGCGGCGGTTGTGCGCAACCAGATGGTTCTTGGCAGTGTTGACGGCAATGCGGTGCAACCAGGTATAGAACTGGGAGTCGCCACGGAAACTGTTGATCGCGCGGTAGGCGCGCACAAACGTATCCTGGGCCACGTCCTGGCACTCGCTCCAGTCGGCGATGTAGCGCCCGATCAACGCAACGATGCGGTGCTGGTATTTGCGCACCAGCACATCGAACGCTGCGCTCTCGCCGCGCTGCACACGCCGGACCAGTTCCAGGTCCAGCTCCTGAGGTATATCGACTTCGGCCATGTCGGGCCGCACTCCTGTCAGCCCACCGAAGTCGGGCAATGAGACAACCAATGAAAAGAAAAGTTCATACCGACCCGGACGATCGTCACGCATCAGACTAGCTGCACCGATGCGCCACTGGCGACGCCTCGCACGAGGCGCGCGCCGCCCTGCCGACAGGTATGGGTATTTGACGTGAAGGAAACAACCTCTGGATGATAACGACCTTTCCTTATATCTCCGGACGGCCAGACGCATGCTTCCAGGTTTCGACGGGCTCCGATTCAGCCATTGGCAGGCCGACCTGCGCGAGGACGGCGTGGTCGTGCTCAGCCTTGATCGCCAGGGCGCACCGGTCAACGCGTTTTCGCAGGAGGTGCTGCTCGAGCTGGGCGCGCTGGTCGAACGTCTGGCGCTGGACCCGCCCAAGGGCGTGGTGCTGCGCTCGGGCAAGCCCAACGGCTTCATCGCCGGCGCCGACCTGAAGGAATTCCAGGAGTTCGACCGCAAGGGCACCGTCAACGATGCGATCCATCGCGGCCAGAGCGTCTTCCAGAAGCTGGCCGAACTGCCCTGCCCCACGGTGGCGGCGATCCATGGCTTCTGCATGGGCGGCGGCACCGAGATTGCGCTGGCCTGCCGGTATCGCGTGGCCTCCGACGATATCGGCACGCGCATCGGCCTGCCGGAAACCAAGCTCGGCATCTTCCCCGGCTGGGGCGGCAGCGCCCGCTTGCCGCGCCTGATCGGCGCGCCGGCGGCGATGGACCTGATGCTGACCGGCCGCACCGTCGCGGCCAAGGCCGCACGCGCGATGGGCCTGGTCGACAAGGTCGCCGCGCCCGCAGTGCTGGTCGATGTCGCGGCCGCGCTGGCGCTCACCGGCAGCAAACGCCCGTTCAAGCAGCGCGCCACCGCGTGGGCCACCAATACCTTGCTCGCGCGCAAGCTGCTGGCGCCACAGATGCGCAAGCAGGTCGCACGCAAGGCGCGCAAGGAGCATTACCCGGCGCCCTACGCCCTGATCAACGTGTGGGAACGGGCCGGCGGCAGCGGCATCCAGGCGCGCCTGGCGGCCGAGCGCAAGGCGGTGGTCAAGCTCGCCAGCACGCCGACCGCACGCAACCTGATCCGCATCTTCTTTCTCACCGAGCGCCTGAAGGCACTGGGCGGCAAGGATGCCGGCGCTGAGGCGCTGGCTCCGATCCGCCATGTGCATGTGGTCGGCGCCGGCGTGATGGGCGGCGATATCGCGGCCTGGGCGGCGTACAAGGGCTTCGAGGTGACGCTGCAGGATCGCGAGCAGCGCTTCATCGATACGGCGCTGGGCCGCGGCGGCGAGTTGTTCGCCAAGCGCGTCAAGGACGAGGCCAAGCGGCCGGCGGTGGCGGCGCGCCTGCGTGGCGACCTGGCCGGCGCGGGCGTGGCGCAGGCGGACCTGGTGATCGAAGCGATCATCGAGAACCCGCAGGCCAAGCGCGAGCTGTATCAGTCCATCGAGCCGCAGCTCAAGCCCGATGCCTTGCTGACCACCAACACCTCGTCGATTCCGTTGACCGAGCTCCGCGGGCATATCCAGCGCCCGTCGCAGTTTGCCGGCCTGCACTACTTCAATCCGGTATCGATGATGCCGCTGGTGGAAATCGTGCAGCACGACGGGCTGGATCCGGCCAACGTCGCGCGCCTGGCGGCATTCTGCAAGGCGCTGGACAAGTTCCCGGTACCGGTGGCCGGCACGCCGGGCTTCCTGGTCAATCGCGTGCTGTTCCCGTACCTGCTCGAAGCGGCCACCGCCTATGCCGAAGGCGTACCGGGCCCGGTGCTGGACAAGACCGCGGTGAAGTTCGGCATGCCGATGGGGCCGATCGAACTGATCGACACGGTGGGGCTGGACGTTGCCGCCGGCGTGGGCGCGGAGCTCGCACCGTTCCTGCACCTGCCGATTCCGGCGGCGCTGGCCACTGTAGAGCCGGGCAAGCGCGGCAAGAAGGACGGCCAGGGCCTGTACAAGTGGGAGAACGGGCGCGCGGTCAAGCCCGAGGTCGCCAGCGGCTACGAGGCGCCGGCAGACCTGGAAGATCGCCTGATCCTGCCGCTGCTCAACGAAGCGGTCGCCTGCCTGCACGACGGCGTGGTGGCCGATGCGGACCTGCTCGACGCCGGCGTGATCTTCGGCACCGGCTTTGCCCCGTTCCGCGGCGGCCCGATCCAGCACATCCGCAGTGTCGGCGCCGACGCCTTGCTGGCACGTCTGCAGGCACTGCAGGCGCGCTATGGCGAGCGTTTCGCACCGCGCCCGGGCTGGCGGTCGCCGTTGCTGCGTGAACCGGTGGCGTGAGCCGTCGACGCTGTCTTCGACGTCGATCAGACACGCAAGCGGGGGGCGATCGGCGACTGGGGTGATCTGCAGGTTGCAGCGCGGCAAGCCATCGACACACGCGGTCGCAGGCAACAAACAACAACGGCGAGCCGAGGCTCGCCGTTGTTTTTACCAGCTTGCAACGTGCCTCAGAAACGCAGACCCACACTGGTGAAGAAGTAACGACCCGCCTGGTCGTAACCGGCGAGCGAGTTGCCGTTGAAGGTCAGGCTGCCGCCCACCAGCGGCGGCTCCTTGTCGGCGATGTTGTTGATGCCCAAGGTCCAGGTGACGTAATCGCCCAACTGCATCGAACCGGACAGGTCGAAGTAGTTGTATGCCGACACCTTGTTGCCCTGGTTCACCAGGCGTACGTCGGTTGTGCCACGGGTGCCGTCGGTGTTCTGGTAATCCAGCTCACCGATATAGCGCCAGCGCAGCCCGACGGTGTAGCGATCGAAGCTGTAGCGCGTGCTCAGCACATGCCGCCATTCGGCACTGTTGCAGGCCACGTTGACCACGCCCGCGCAGTCGTAGGTCACTTCCTGCACACCCGGAACCGGCTCGTACTCCTGCTTGATGGCGTAGCTGCCCATCATCGAGGCGGTCAGGCGCCCGGCGCCGACGCTCCAGGCATACGATGCGGTCAGATCCACGCCCTGGAAATGCAGCGAACCAAAATTATCCTGGGAATTGAGGATCAGACCGGACACGTCCGGGTCGCTACCGCGGAACAGATCGCCCGTGGTGGCATTGCGGCGCACGCGGCTGCAGATATCCGCATTACCGGTCACGCCGCATGCGGTAAGGATGTTGGAAGAGCCGATGCTGCGGATCGCGTCGTCGATCTTGATGTCGTAGTAATCCACGCTCAGATCGAGCCCCTTGATCGGGCTGGCGGCAAAACCGACGGTCCAGGTATTGGCCGTTTCCGGCTGCAATGTCGTATTGCCGCCGCCGATCTCGTTGTACTGGCCGGCCGGGTTGGCTGCAACGCGGCCGTATTGCGCCGCAGTCACACCGGTGTTGGCGCACTGGGCCTGGGTGAAGACCGGATTGGCACCGGCGCACGGGTCGCTACCGCTCCATAGCCCGATCGTATTTTCGTTATACAGCTCGGTCACGTTCGGAGCGCGGATCGCACGGTTCCAGCCGGCGCGCAGGTGGTACTTACCATCGACGAATGTTGCACCCAGACCGGCCTTGTAGGTACTCACGCCACCGGAGGTGTCGTAGTCCGAATAGCGATAGCCAAGCTGCATGTCGAGGTGATCCAGGCTACCGGCCTGCGCCACCAGCGGCACCGCGCCTTCGAGGAACAGTTCCTTGACGCCGATGTCGCCGGACACATTGGAGGTCGGGCCACCCAGGCCGGTGAAGTTGCCGGTCTGCATGTTGCTGTCGGCCACCCGCTTGAAGGTCTCGTTGCGGGTCTCGACACCACCGACCAGACTGATCGGGTTATCGCCGGCCCACGGCAGGCTGTAGCCGAAATTGCCGGTCACATAGGCGTTGAACACGCGCATCGAGGTTTCGTAGTTGACGATACCCACGCCCTGCAATGCCTCTGCCTCTGCTGCGGTGACACTGTCGGTCCACACGCTGTAGGGCACGCAGCCATCGAACGAACCAGGCTGGCAGCCCAGTAGTGCATCGCGGACGCGCGTGGTCACGAAGTCGTTCCTGTTTTCCGACTTGGTGGTGCTGCGGTTGTAGGTGAACGAGGCGTCGTACGACCAGTTGTCGTTGATGTCGCCCTGGGCGCCGGTGGTGATGCTGAAACTGTTGGTATCCGAGTCGGTGATGCGCGGGCCGCCTTCGACGTTGCGCTTGGCCACGTAGACGGTGAACTCGTCGTCGGTGATGCCCACATCGTTGCACAGGCTACCGATCACCGAGGTGGCGCAGTTGACGTTGAGGTCGGTGAAAAACGCGCCCGACGGCGCGATCTGGGTCGAACTCTTGCGGTTGACGAACAGGGTTTCGAGATAGGGCTTGAAGTGCTCGTTGACCTCGTACTTGATGTTGGTGCCGGCCGTGTAGCGCGTATCCGGACGCTGGTAGTAATTCAACGGCGCGAAGTTGTAGAGATTCGGGGATGCGACCTGCGACCAGGTGCCGCCGGCTGAGGGCTGCACGTAGAACGCGCCAGCCGACGGAGCGACGACGTAGAAGTTGGCCGGATCTGCGGTGGCAGAGCCGCCGCAGGCGGTGCCGCGGTTGCTCAATGCGCATGCGGAGTAATCGCGCTGGCCTTGCAGCAGTGGATCGTTCTCGCGCCAGGTGGCCCATGCGGTGGCATGCCCCGCTTCGCCGAAGCTGCCGCCGATGGCCAGGTCTACATTGCGGGAGATGCCGTCGAAACCGGAGTTTCCAGTCGGATAATCGTAACCGGCGTCGTCCATCAGACCGCGCATCAAGGTGTTGCCGTTGTCGTGCTGGTAGGCGTTGTAGCCCATGTCGACACTGACACCTTCGAACTCGTCGTCGAGCACGAAATTGACCACGCCGGCGACGGCATCGGAGCCGTACACCGCCGAGGCGCCGCCGGTCAGGATGTCCACGCGGCGCACCAGCGCTGCCGGAATGATGCTGATGTCCGGACTCTCGCCGATGCCTTTGGGAATGCGCCTGCCGTTGACCAGGGTCAAGGTGCGCTGCGCGCCCAATCCACGCAGATCGACGGTCGCATACCCCTGCGAGCCATTGTTGGCGAAGTTGTCGAAGCTCGCCGAGAGCTGCGGGTACTGGTTGATCAGATCTTCGACCTTGGTCGAGCCGGTGTACTGGAATTCCTCCTTGTTGATCTCTGCCACCGGACTGGAGGCAGTCATCGTCTGGCTCTTGATGCGCGTACCGGTGACACTGATCGCGTCCAGGCTCTTGAGTTCCGTCGAGGGCTGCTCCTGCGCGATCACGGTTCCCGACAGGGCAAATGCGGCAGCGCCAACCGTGAGCGATACCCGGATGGCGTCGCGCAGCTTGGTGGTCTTCAATCTCATCTCTCTCTCCGAGAAGTTCGAACGGGTGAGCGCGACGCACTGCATCGGCATCTGAGGCAATGCCGGCACGTGCTGCGACGTTGTTGGCAAGCGCATCAAACTGCGCTTCCACACTGGCGAACGGCCGGACGAAAGAGCGCCCGAAAAAACGTTGCCAACCCGATGTTAAGACCACGTTGAGGAGAATTAAAGCGCCATTCAGAAATGCTCCGAATCGGTGCGACGAATCCCCAAAACAGTGCGGAAGTCAGGCAAAAGTGGCCCTTTGCCGCCGGTGTCTGATGTAGGGCTCGATGCCGCCACGTGTGTTCGCTCGTGGCTCGCGAGCCGGCGGCGCGCTCACTCGAAGGATTGGACCGGTGGATCGGCCAGCGCCAATCGCTACACCACTTCGGTGCCGGGCACGATCACGCCAGCTGCCTGAAGTCGCCTCAACAACGGCAGCAGTCCGTCCAGATGCCGGCGAGAGCTATGCACCGAGCGTTGGTGGACATCGCCGCGCACCTGCGCCGCGCTCGCGGTCACGAACGGCACATGCTCCAGTTCGGCGATGGTGTCGCTGCGCGCCAGCCCGCACCAGCTCAGCACCCGCGTGATCTGCTGGTCGGTGTCGCGCACCAACTCTTCGTAGTGCACGTCGAAAATGGCGCCGGGCAGCACCGCATGCCAGTGCCGCATGGTCTGTTGGTAGGCCAGGTAGTAATCCGCGAGCTCATCGAGCGCGTACGAGAACGGATAGGCGTTGTAGAACAAGGTCTTGTACATCGCATAACAGGTGTCCAGCGGATCGCGCACCAGATGGATGATGCGCGCGCGTGGCAGCGCGGCAGCAATCATGCCGCAATACAGGTAATTGACCGGCATCTTGTCGATGAACACCGGATGGTCGTGCACTAGCTCACGGGCGCCGCGCAGATACTCCTGCCCAAGCGCCGCGAAATCGATCTGCAGCGATGCCTGGGCGGCGGTCAGTTCGGGATTGGTCGACAGTACGCCGGAGGTCGCACTGCCGAGCAGCACACCGAAATCCATCAGCTCCCCGGCCGAGCGTGCACCGCCGCGCTGGATCAGCAGGCGCTCCAGCAAGGTGGTGCCGGAGCGTGGCAAACCGACGATGAAGATCGCTCCCTCGCCCGCATGACCGGGCTGCAGTGCGCTCAAGGCAGCCGGGATGTATGCGTCGCGCACCTGGGCAATATGCGCACACTCGGCAGCAACGTCGTACTGCAGAGTCTTGCGCTTGCAGGCCGCTGCGGCGGTCAATGTCTCGAACGACTCCGCATGCTGGCCCAGGTCCTCCAGCTCCTTGCTCAGGGCGTATAGGCCGGCCGCTCGGGCGGACGGTTCCGACAGCGTGGTCAAGCGGTGACGCAGATCGTCCAGGTGGTTGTGCTGCCCGGTCTGGCGCCGGAGCGTGGCGCGCAGGTACAAGGCATCTCCCGTGCCGGGTGCCAGTTGCAATAGCCGCTCCAGGGTGCGCTCAGCCGCATCGAATTCACCGCCAAAGAACTGCATGGTGGCGAGGTCGTACAGCAAGCCGGGCTGTTCTCCCAGCAATGTCATCGCATGCCGGTACGCATCACGGGCGGCCGCCACCTCGTGGCAGCCGCTGTACAGCGCGCCGATCCGCCACCATGCAGCGCCGTCGGCGGCGGCCAGCGCCTGTGCCTGGCCGGCGACGAGCCGGGCCTCGCGGCGGCGACGCAGCTGCAGCAGCAAACTGGCGTGTTTGATCAATAGCGGGAGCGGTGACGTTGTAACCGCCGCAGCCTGTGCGATGCGGTCGGCTGCGGCCTGCGGATCGCCGTTGGCCAACCGGGCTTCGCTGGCAAGCTCCAGCAGATGCGCATTGCCTGGCTGCTCTGCGCAGGCGCGGTCGGCGAACACAGCTGCCTCGGCATAACGTCCCTGACGCAGCAGTTGATACCCGTTGTGCAACAGGGCGCGTAGCGGTCTCTCAGTCATCCATTCTCTTCTGTCTGTTGCGATGCCGTCGGTGGCCTGGCTAGTCGATGCGGCGGGCACGTAGTGCCACACCGGCAGCGGTCACCAGCATGTAGCTTCCCATTGCGGCCTTGCGGATCACCACGATCTCGCCGTCGGCCAGCGGCCCGCGGCTGGTCGCTTCCGTCAGCGCCCAACGCTGGCGACTGTCCAGCGACACGATGCGCGTACCGTCTGGCTGATACGCCACTGCAAGCACCTTTGCGGTGAGTTGCGCAGGCGCTGACTGCTGCGCGCCTGTCGCTGCCGAGGCCTGTTGGCTGCTGCGGCCGAATGCCCTGACTGCCCTGTCCGCCTCCGCCGCCCGCACCGCCTGCGTTGGCGGGAAGCTGGCGTCATAGCAGGCCAGCCGCGGCAAGGGATCGAGTACTGCGGCACAGCGATGCGTCGGCACGTCCTGCGCCGATGCCGCCCAGGCGCAGCTCAACACCGTCAGCCCCAACACCACTCGCTTGTGCATGCGCGCATCTTCACTCGTCGATTGCAGCAGAGCATACAAGGCAAGCGGCGAACGCAGGAAAGACCGCTCATCACCGTCCGGCCGCGGGGCGATTGAACGCACCGCTGGCGCCGCCTAAGCTGCAGCTCTCCCACCCGCTGCAAGAATGCCTGGAAAACGCCTTGGACCCGTCCTTGCAGCACGCCGCACGCTTACTGCAACAAGGCCATCTGGCGCAGGCGATCGCCGCCTATCGCCGCATCCTGCAGGCGCAGCCCCGCTGCGCCGATGCCTGGTACAACCTGGGATATCTGCTGCGCCAGACCGGCGAGGCATCCGCCGCACTGGACGCTTATGCGCAGGCATTGCAGCACGGTGCCGCGCTGCCGGAGCAAATCCATCTCAATCGCGCCGCGTTGCTGAGCGACCATCTACATCAGGAGGCGGCAGCGCTGAAGGAACTTGATCTGGCACTGCAGTGCCGGCCGGACTACGCCCCGGCCTTGCTCAATCTGGGCAACCTGCAGGAAGAGCTGGGCGCACGCGACCAGGCGGTCGCCGCCTATCGCCGGCTGCTCGCCAGTCCTTCTGTCGATGCCCAGACACGGGCGCTGCAGCTGCAAGCCACCGCACGCCTGCTGCACCTGGATCCTCCCACGCATGCGCAGGACACACGCCTGCTTGCACTTGCGCAGGCAGGCTCGGTCGCGGGACAGGATCCTGCGTTGACGGCCACGCTGCTGCATGCACTGGCCCATGCCTACGACCGCCTCGGCCTGCACAGCCAAGCATTCGCTGCGGCCAGTGCCGCCAACCGGCATGGCCATGCACATGCGCGGCGCTATGACCCGATCCGCACACAGCAGCAGTTCGACAGCATCGCTGCGGTATTTGCCGATGCAAGCGACGCGCGCCAGCCACCACCCATGGATGCTGTCGGCGACGCGGTGCCGGCACTGTTTATCTGCGGCATGTTCCGCTCCGGCTCCACCTTGATCGAACAGGCCTTGTCGCGCCACTCGTGCATCGCCGCAGGGGGCGAACTGGATGCGTTGCCGCGACTGGTTGCACAGTCGCTGTCGCCATTCCCGCAAGCCGCGCAGCATCTGTCCTCGCACACGCTGGCGCAGCTGGCCGCGGCCTATCGTCAACGCGTGGCTGCGGCCGTTCCCCGGCATGCGCAACTGCGCTTCATCACCGACAAGCGCCCCGACAACTTTCTGCTGATCGGGCTGATCAAACAGCTGTTTCCGGCGGCCAGGATCGTGCACACACGTCGTCACCCGCTGGACAACGGGCTGTCGATCTTCATGCAGCAGCTCAATCCGCAACGCTTTGACTATGCGGGCCGGCTGGAGGACATCGGGCATTTCTATGCCGCCTACCAGCGACTGATGGCGCATTGGCTGTCGCTGTATCCGGACAGCATCCACACGTTCGACTACGACGCCTTTGTCGCCGCGCCGGAGCCCAGCCTGCGCGCACTGCTGGACTTTTTGCAGTTGCCCTGGGAACCGGATTGCCTGGATTTCCACAAGGCGCCTGGAGCCGTCAAAACAGCCAGCTACTGGCAGGTGCGCCAACCCCTGCATGGCGATGCGTCCGGACGCTGGAAACCCTACGCGACCCAGCTCGCTCCGCTGCGCGACACACTTGCCCGGTTCGGCATCATGCCTGCGGACTGAACCGGCCGACTACCGGCACCACCTCACCCCGCACGGTGGTGCGCAATCACCGTCTCCATGGCATTGACCATCTGCCGCTCCTCCTGGCTCAGCAGCGGGTTCCAGACATCGAAGATCAGCACCGCACGCAGCTGCGCGCTCGTGTTGCGTGCCTCATGCTCGATCGAGTCGTCGAACACCAGCACCTTGCCGACCTCCCACTGCCGCCAGTCGTAACCGACCCGGAAGCTGCAGCCCTCCGGCACGATCAACGGAAGATGCGCTACCAGACGTGCGTTGGTCTCGCCGTGGTGCGGCGGAATGACCGTCTGCGGCGCAAGCACCGAAAACATCGCGTTCGGGCACACGCCGTCGATCTGCGCCGCATCGACCAATGCCAACGCAGCGGCGGTTGCCGGGCACTGCCGCAGATGTTCATCCACCGGCTGTCCATGTGCCCACAGCGGATAGGAACTCCATGCTGGCGAATGGTTGAGGTCTTTCCACTGATTGACCGGCTGATCCGGCGCGTAGGCGATGTACGGCGCAAAGCCGCCCTTGTCTTCGTGCATGACGGCGCGCAGTTCCTGCGCGATCGCCGCGGTGTGACGCTGTACTGCAGCGATCCAGGGAAACGCGTCCGGCGGGTGAAACGGCAGGGCTGGCAATCGCGGGATGTACAAGCGGTTGGATTGGGAATGGAACGGGCGACTGCGCCCGCATGCGATCGCGGCCGCTTCCGCCCAGCGTCCTGCGAGTGCGGCGTCCACGGCGATGCCAGGAGCGTCCAGGACGGCGCGCAATTGCGCTTCCAGCTCAAGCGTGTCCTGCTCCACCGCCTGCGTGGCCAGGGCCAGCTTGCGACGCAACACCGCAGGCCATTGCGGCTCCGGCGGCGCGACCTTCAGCGCATCGCGATAGACACTAGCGGCGGCGCGCGGACGGCCGCGTGCCTGCAGGAATGCGGCTTTTGCCAGCAGCCCGGGCAGGAAGTACGCATCCAGCGCCAGCGCCGCGCTGATGGCCTGCCATTCGCCATCCACATCGCCTTGCGCCTGCTTCACCACCGCAATGGTCAGCACGATCATCGGATCGCCCGGGCTGCTTGCGCGTGCGCCTGCCAGGTATTCCAGCGCCGCCGTTGCATCGCCGCGCTGGTAGGCGTGCACGCCCAGGCTGTACAAAGCCTGCGGGTGCGTCGGCGCCAACTGGCGCACCTGTGTCCACAATTGCTCGGCCTGTTGCCATTGCCCGGCCGATGCTGCCGCGCCCGCCTCGGCGATCAGCGCGGCGATGCGTTCGTTGCGTTGTTCGATCTGTACCGCCATCGCGCCGCCGGCCTCGCAGTCTTCCCCGGCTCGATCATACGACCTGGGCGGCAGCGAGGAAGCAGGACGGCTCTTTCCTCGATCGGACAGGCTGGCCTGACTGGGTCCTGCTCCAGGCAACGCCATGCCGCCGCCAGTCGGGGAACAAGCCCACTGGCGGCGTGGTCCGCGTCAGTGCGCGTGGCCGCCGTGCGAGTGCGCGTGACCACGGTGATCGTCATGCGCGGCGCCTTGCGCGGCCGGCACCGCACCACACGGCTCGGTGCCGCAGTCGCCGCTCTCCACCTGCAAGGTGACGTGGGTGATCTCGAAACGCGCGTGCAGCAGCTCGGCGAGGGCGTCGCGCAGGCGGTCGCGGTCGGTGGTTTCGCTGACCACCACGTGTGCGGTGAGTGCGGGCGTGCTGGAGGCCAGTGCCCAGACATGCAGGTCGTGCACGTCTTCGACGCCGGGGTAGCTGGTCAGCGCCTGCTGCACCTGCGGCAGATCGATGCCTTTGGGCACGCCTTCCAGCAGCACGTTGATCGCCTCGCGCAGCAGCACCCAGGTGCGCGGCAGCACCCACAGGCCGATCAGCACGGCCAGCACCGGGTCGATCCACTGCCAACCGGTCCAGCGGATCAGCAACGCGCCGATGATCACCGCCACCGAGCCAAGCATGTCGCTCCAGACCTCCAGATAGGCCCCCTTGACGTTCAGGCTCTCGCCGCTGCCGGCGTGCAGCAACTTCATGGCGATCAGATTGATCACCAGGCCGAAGCCGGCGATCAGCAGCATGCCGCTGGAGGAAATATCCTGCGGTGCGCGGAAGCGCTGCGCGGCCTCCCAGAGAATGTAGGCGCCGACTGCGAACAACAGCGCGCCGTTTGCCAGCGCGCCGAGCGCTTCCAGCCGCACATAGCCATAGGTGCGGCGCGCATCGGCAGGACGACGGCTCAGGCGCACGGCAAGCAGGGCGATCATCAGGCCGACGGTGTCGGTGGCCATATGTGCGGCGTCAGACAGTAGCGCCAGGCTGTTGGTGATGAACGCACCTATGACTTCCGCCAGCAGGAACGTGGCGGTCAGTCCCAGCGCCCACCACAACGGTGTCTCGTGGCGGATGTCGCTGGGTGCGTGGTTGTGGTCGTGTCCCATGGATGCGGTGGCCTCGTGCAATGCGCGCACCTTAGGCGCACGCGATGGCGGAGACTATTACACCCGGGCGTGATGACATCACATCACGCGAGCGCGGCGCTGCACCTTTGCCCAGGGCGGGTAGCGACTTGGAGCGGCCAACAGAACCTCTCGAACGCCGCAGCGATAGCGACAACGCGTCGGCCACCCGCGCTGTCGTTAGCGGGTGGAGTGATGTCGTATTGGCAGTGACGTTGCTCGATAGAAAGAAGCCGATCAGACCGCACCTCGTCGGACGGCTGCGCTGCATGCGCTGCATGCACCGCCTGCCCCTGCTTACAACCGTGCGTACCGACCATCGTGACTGGTCCTTGCCCGCCCACCGTCGCGGGACCTTACGCGGCATGGATGCCGCGTAAGAGCCTACAAGGATGTACTTGTGGCGTGTCCTGCGATGGTGGGCGGGCAAGGGCCTGCAGCAAACTCACAGCGTAGAGGGCGCGGCGAGGACACTGCACCGGCTGCGGCTGTTTTGTTGAACACCATGCACACCGATCAACTCGACTGGTCCTTGCCCGCCCACCGTCGCGGGACCTTACGCGGCAAGGATGCCGCGTAAGAGCCTACAAGGACGTACTTGCGGCGTGTCCTGCGATGGTGGGCGGGCAAGGACCTCGCAGCCAAGCCGCAGATCATCCGCTCTACAGCCGACACCCCTAGTTCGATCAACTCTCCAGACAGAGACGAATCACCACTCCAGCCGCACCTACTTGACGGTGGGCGTAGACACTTTTGCTCGCCGCTCTCAAACCTTGGCCACCAGCTTGATCACGCTGGAGAAATCCAGCGCACCGTTGCCGGCCTGGCTGTTCATCGCGTACAGATTGCGCGCCAGCTCGCCGAGCGGAATCGACACGCCTGCCTGCACTGCGGATTCGGCGACCAGCCCCAGGTCCTTGAGCATCAGATCGTTGCCGAAGCCGCCGCTGTAACCGCGCGATGCCGGCGCGCTGGGCAACACGCCCGGCCACGGATTGCACACTTCGGTGGCCCAGCTGCGTCCGGTGCTGACCGCCATCATCTGCGACAGCACCGCCGGGTCCAGCCCCTGCGCAACGCCGAGCGCCAGCGCCTCGCCGGTGGCGGCCATGATCACGCCCAGCGCCATGTTGTTGCACAGTTTGGCGACCTGGCCGGCGCCGTTGTCGCCAACGTGGAAGATGTTCTTGCCCATTGCCTGCAACACCGGCCGCGCGCGCTCCAATACCTGCGCGGCGCCGCCGACGATAAACGTCAGGCTGCCTGCCGCCGCACCCGCCGTCCCGCCGGAGACCGGCGCATCCAGCACCGCCAGGCCACGCGCCTGCGCCTCGGCGGCGAGCTTGCGTGCGCTGGCGGGTGCGATGGTGCTGCAGTCGATTACCAGGGCACCTTCGGGAATCTGCGCCAGAATCCCGGCCTCGCCCAGGTACAGCGCTTCGACATGGCGGCTGGCCGGCAGCATCGAGATCACGATCTCGGCGTCGGCCAGGGTGTCGTGTGCGGAGCTGGCGGCATGCGCGCCGGCAGCGACTGCCGCATCCAGCGCAGCGGGCACCAGATCGAACACCCGCAGCTGGTGCCCGGCCTTGCTCAGGTTGGCGGCCATCGGCCCGCCCATATTGCCCAGGCCGATAAAAGCGATCTTGCTCATGGTGTGGTCTTCCAGGGTTGGGCGGCCATCACCGACTGGCGCGGCCGTTGAATGGTGTGCCCGGCCGCAGCGCAGTGCGGCAAACGGATGCAGTGGCGTTCCTCGGCCCTGCACTGCGGATGCGGCTCATTGTCCGCATCCGCCAAGACCGTTCGCAGCGGCGTGTCAGCGACTCAACCTGCACCAAGATCGGCAAGTGGATGCCGTGCAGGCGGCCAGGGCGATTGCAGGAATGCCGCCGCCCATTGCGCATCGGCCTGTTCGAGCGCGGCAGGCTGCCACTGCGGCGTGCGGTCCTTGTCGATCAACAGCGCGCGAATGCCTTCGGCGAAGTCGCCATGCGCGGCGGCATGCAGCGCCACCACGTACTCGGTGCGAAAGGTGTCTGCCAGCGTGCCGGTGCCCGGGTGACGTTGCAGCTCCCAGGCCAGGCGCGCCGAGCCGGGGGCGCCGGCGGCCAGCGTTGCACGCGCGGCCTGCAGCCAGGCATCTTCGCTTTGCAGTGCCAGGATTGCGGCGACTACCTCCTGCAGCGTCTGGCCTGCCACCAATTGCGCGATCAGCGCCGCATGCACCTGCAGCGGGCCCGGCTCCAGCGGTTGCGCAATCCCGTGCAGGAATGCGCCGAGCTGGGCGCGATCCTCATCGGCATCGCCTGTCCAGGCATGCGCGTCCAGGGCGTCCAGCACTGCCGCATATTGCGCATGCTCCAGGCGCACATCCGCAAGCCCGGCATAAATGGCATCGCTGGCGTCCAGCGGCGCGCCGGTCAGTGCCAGGAACAATCCGGCGCCGTGCGGCACGCGGCGCAACAACCAGCTGCCACCCACGTCGGGAAACAGGCCGACACTGATCTCCGGCATCGCCAGCCGCGAGCGCTCGGTGACCACGCGATGGCTGGCACCGGACATCAGGCCGATGCCGCCGCCCATGACGATGCCGTGGCCCCAGCACAGCAGCGGCTTCGGGTAGGTGTGGATGCGATGGTCGAGCCGATATTCCTCTTCGAAGAACGCAGCGGCGTGCGCATTGCCCTGCGGTTGCGCGCGACGTTGCTGCGCATCCGGCACCGCCTCGCGATGCGCGCGCATGCTCTGGTACAGACCATGCAGATCGCCACCCGCGCACAACGCCTTCTCGCCTGCGCCACGCAGCACCACGCAGGCAATCTGCGTATCGTCGGCCCAGATGCGCAACTGTGCATCCAGCAGGCGCGTCATCTGCAGGGACAGGCCGTTGAGCGTCCTGGGCGCATTCAAGGTGGCGATACCGATGCGATGCCCGTCGGCGCAATCGCGTTGTTCGAACAGCACCGGGGCTTCTTCGGGGAGGCTCACATCCAGCATCAGCCATTGCTCCACTGCGGTGCGCGCTTCTCGAGAAAGGCCGCCACTCCCTCGGCCTGATCCGCCTGCTCGAACAGGTCGACGAAGGCTTCGCGCTCTGCCACCAGCGCGGCGGCATGCGTGCCGTGGCGGGTGGACTGCACCAGGCGCTTGCACGCCGCAACGCTGGCCGGACTCTGCTTGCCGGCGCGCTGTGCCCAGGCAATGGCCAGGGCGCGCGACTCGCCCGTGCCCACCACCTCTTCCACCAGGCCGATGCGGTGCGCGGTGGCGGCATCCAGACGCTCGCCGAGCAGGATCATGCGCTTGGCCCAGCCCTCGCCGACCAGGCGCGGCAGGTTCTGGGTGCCGCCGGCGCACGGCAACAAGCCGACGCTGGCTTCCGGCAAGGCCAGCTGCGCGTGCTGCTCGGCAATGCGCAGGTCGCAGGCCAGCGCGCACTCCAGGCCACCGCCCATCGCATAGCCGTTGATGGCGGCGATCGACACGCCGCGAAACGCGCTCAAGGCTTCGAAAGCTTCGCCGAAGCGGCGCGCGGCTTCCCGTGCAGCAGCCTTGTCGCCATCGGCAAACTGCTTGAGATCGGCGCCGGCACTGAAGAACTTCTCGCCTTCGCCAGTGATCACCAGCGCGTAGATGCTGCGGTCCGCATCCAGCGCGCGGACCAGATCGCGCAAGGCTGCAAGACTGTGCACGGTCCAGGTGTTGGCCGGCGGATTGCGCAGGGTGACGATGGCGACATGGCCGTCGCGTTCGACATGTAAACCGGTATGCGTGCGTGTTGCCCAATCGCTCATCGCAATTCCTCCTCGCCGTTGAGCAGGTGGCGCGCAATGATCATGCGCATCACCTCGTTGGTGCCTTCCAGGATGCGGTGCACGCGGCTGTCGCGCAGCAGGCGCTCGATCGGATACTCGCGGATATAGCCGTAGCCGCCGTGGATCTGCAAGGCATCGTCGCAGATCGCAAAGCCGGCGTCGGTGGCGAAGCGCTTGGCCATCGCGCACCACACGGTGGCATCGTGGCTGCCGGCATCGAGCTTGCGCGCAGCGGTGTGCACCATCTGCCGCGCGGCCACCAGTTGCGTGGCCATGTCGGCCAGTTTGAATCGCAGCGCCTGGAAATCGGCCAGCTTCTTGCCGAACTGACGGCGCTCGCCCATGTAGCGGCGGGCGGCATCCAGCGCGCCTTGCGCCGCTCCCAACGAACAGGCGGCGATATTGATGCGGCCGCCGTCCAGCGCCTTCATCGCCATCTTGAAACCTTCGCCTTCCTTGCCCAGCAGATTGCCGGCCGGAATGCGCACGTTCTCGAAGCTCACCCCGCGGGTGGGCTGGCTGTTCCAGCCCATTTTCTCTTCCTTGCGGCCGTAGCTGATGCCGGGCGCATCGGCGGGCACCACGAAGGCGCTGATGCCGCGCGCGCCGTCGTCGCCGGTGCGCGCCATCACCACCAGCACATCGGTGGCGCCCGCGCCGGAAATGAAGGCCTTGCTGCCGTTGAGCAGGTAGCTGTCGCCATCGCGCTGTGCACGCGTCTTGAGCGAGGCCGCGTCCGAGCCGGCACCCGGCTCGGTGAGGCAGTACGAACCCAGCTTGGCGCCGCTGGTCATCGCCTCGCCCCACTGCGCGCGTACCGCGTCGTTGCCGTAACTGGCGATCAACCAGGTGGCCATGTTGTGGATGCTGATGAACGCCGAGGTGGATGGATCGACCGTGGCCAGTTCCTCGAACACCACCGCGGCATCCAGCCGGCGCATGCCCAGGCCGCCCACGCCCTCATCGGTGTACAGCCCGCAGAACCCCAGCTCGGCCGCCTTGGCGATCGCCTCGCGCGGGAAGTGGCTTTCCGCATCCCAGTGCGCGGCGTGCGGTGCGAGTTCCTTGTCGGCAAAGTCGCGCGCGGCAGCGCGGAAGGCTTCCTGCTCGTCATTCAAATCGGCCGTATTGGCGTGTAGCTGGATGGCTGCATTCATGGCGATCAGGTCACTTGAGGGAGATGGTGGTGTTGACGCCGTGGCCCAGCGTTTCGTCGTCGAACCAGCGCGCGGTCACGGTCTTGGTCTGGGTGTAGAACATCACCACCTGCTTGCCGTACGGGCCCAGGTCGCCGAGCTTGGAGGCACGCGATCCGGTGAACGAGAACAGCGGCACCGGCACCGGGATCGGCACGTTGATGCCGACCTGGCCCACGTCGATGTCTTCCTGAAAACGCCGCGCCGCCGCACCGGACTGGGTGAACAAGGCGGTGCCATTGCCATTGGGGTTGGCATTGACCAGGGCGATGGCCTCGTCCAGCGTGGCCGCCTCCAGGATCACCAGCACCGGGCCGAAGATTTCCTCGTCGTAGATGCGCATGCCCGGCCGCACGCCGGAGAAGATCGTCGGGCCGACAAAGTTGCCCTGCTCGAAGCCCGGCACGCTGGGCGCGCGCCCATCCAGTTCCAGTGTGGCGCCCTGCTCGACGCCGGAGGCGATCAAGCCTTCCACGCGCTCGCGCGCCGCGCAGGAGATCAGCGGCCCGACCTCGGTGCCCGGCGCATTGCCCGCGCCCAGGGTCAGGCCCCTGGCCTTGGCCACCAGCGCCGGAATCCATTGCCGCGCCTCGCCCACCAGCACCAGCGTGGACGCCGCCATGCAGCGCTGGCCGGCCGCACCGAAGGCGGCGCCGACCATCGCATTGAGCGTCTGCTCCTGATTGGCGTCCGGCAGCACCACGGCATGGTTTTTCGCACCCATCATGCATTGCACGCGCTTGCCTGCCAGCGAGGCGCGCCGATAGACGTGCGTGCCGACCCTGGTCGAGCCGACAAACGACAGCGCCTTGATGTCCGGGTGGTCGCACAACGCGTTGACCACGTCTTCGCCGCCGTGCACGACATTGAGCACGCCCTTGGGAATGCCCGCCTCCAGCGCCAGTTCCACCAGCCGCATGGTCACCATCGGGTCCTGCTCGGATGGCTTGAGCACGAAGGTGTTGCCGGTGGCGATGGCCATCGGAAACATCCACAACGGAATCATCGCCGGAAAGTTGAACGGGGTGATGCCCGCGCACACGCCCAACGGCTGCAGCAGGCTATAGGTGTCCACGCCGTTGGCGACGTTGTTGGCCAGCTCGCCCAGCTGCAGGTTGCCGATCGCCGCGGCGTGTTCCACCACTTCCAGCCCGCGGAACACATCGCCTTCGGCATCGGCCAGGGTCTTGCCCTGCTCGGCGCTGAGCAGCGCGGCCAGCTCGGGCATGTGCTCGCGGATCAGCTGCTGGTATTTGAGGAAGATGCGCGCACGCGTGCCGATCGGGGTCTTGCGCCAGCTCACGAAGGCCTGGCTGGCCGCCGCCACCGCCGCGGCCACTTCGCCGGTGGTGGCGAACGGCACCTGTGCCAGCACCGACTGATCGGCCGGGTTGACCACGTCCTGCCAGTGGATGCTGGCGGAGGTGACCAACTGGCCGTCGATCAACAGGGAAACGCGCGGGACGGAATCACTCATTGCAGGGTCGCTCGCAGAAGGTCGCTACGGATACTTCGCATTGTTCGCACCGCGACCTGGCATTCCCAGCCCGAGACTGCTTAATCGCGCTAAGCTGCCGCCACTATTTTGCGAATCTTGCGAATGCCGCAGTCGTCCCTCCCGCTCCGCCACCAGCTCGGCCTGCGCCTGCAGCGGCTGCGCCAGCGCCACGGCCTGACCCAGGCGGAGCTGGCGCGCCGGCTCGGGCTGTCGCCGAGTTATCTCAACCAGATCGAGCGCAACCAGCGCCCCCTGACCCTGGCAATCCAGCAGCGGCTCAAGGCCACCCTGGGCGATCTGGACGGCCTGCTCGACCTGGACGACCCGGCCGCGCTGGTCGAGCCGCTGGACGAATCGCTGCGCAGCCTGGGCCACAGCCTCTCGGCCGCCGAACTGCGCGTGCTCACCGGCAACCTGCCGCAGGTGGCCCAGGCCCTGCTGGACCTGCACCGCGCCCACCAGCACCTGCTCGAGCGCACCGCCGCACTGGAAATACAGATCGGCGCCGACCACGCCGCACTGCCCTCGCTGTCGCCGGGCGAGCAGGTGCGCGATTACTTCAACCGCGCGCACAACTATCTGCCGGAACTGGATGAGCGCGCCGAGGCGCTGTATGCCGAACTCGGCCTGACCTCGGACAACCTGCCGCTGCGGCTGCGCCAACGCCTGGCCGATCGCCACGGCCTGCTGGTGCAGGACGCGCCCGATCTGCACAGCGACAAGCGCAGTGTGGATACGCAGGCGCGCGTGCTGTGGCTGCCCGCGCATCTGCGCCCTGGCCAGCAGGCCTTCCAGATGGCCGCGCAACTGGCCTTGCTGGAATGCGCGCCCTTGCTCGACGCACGCATCGCCGATGCCGGCTTCGAAGATGCCGAGCGTATCGCGTTGTCACGGATCGGGCTGTCGAACTATTTCGCCGGCGCACTGGTGATGCCGTATGGCCAATTCCTGCGCAGCGCCCAGCGCTCGCGCTACGACATCGAATGGCTGGCCGATCGCTTCGGCGTCGGCTTCGAGGCGGTCTGCCACCGCCTCAGCACCTTGCAGCGGCGCGGTGCCGCCGGGCTGCCGATCTTCTTCATGCGGGTCGATCGTGCCGGCAACGTGTCCAAGCGCCACTCGGCCACCGATTTCCACTTCTCGCATGTCGGCGGCGCCTGCCCGCTGTGGATCGTCTACGAGGCCTTCAACCAGCCCGACCGCATCCTGACCCAGATCGCGCGCATGCCCGATGGCCGGCGCTACTTCTGGCTGGCGCGCCAGGTCAGCAGCGGCGCGCCCGGCTACGGCCGCCCGCGCAAGACCTTCGCGTTAGCGATGGGCTGCGACCTGCGCCATGCCGATCAACTGGTGTATGCGCGCGGCTGGGACCTGGACGCGGTGGACGATGCGGTGCCGATCGGCCCCGGCTGCCTGACCTGCGAACGCAACGACTGCGTGCAGCGCGCCTTTCCGGCCTTGCCCCGATTATCTGCCAACGCGCGCTAGGCCGAGACCCCGTTCCGTCGCGCCGACCAGGCAACCTTGGTCCGCGGTACAGGCCACGCACACCGCAACTGTGACCGGGCAGACGCTACCGCTGCACTGCAGCATTCCAACGCGAGATAGCTCCCGCAAAATGCTTCATTGGAATGGAATGACTTGCGCTTCTACCCTGAAGCGGACACATGCAGGACAGGGGGACGTCAAGGCGATCGACCATCGTCGCAGCGTCACGCAAGCGATCAATCAGCTCCACACCGCAGCAACCGCCATGCCCGCGTTGGACACGCCAACGCGCAGCCGCGCCACAGCGCCGCACCAGCGGCCACTAGTCCATTCGGTAACTTTGTCCTGGGAGGGATCAAACGATGCCCGTTCACCACACCGGCCACCCGGCCAGCCGGCGCATGCGCCTGCGCCGCACCCCCGTGCGCGACGTTCTCTGCACCACCATCGCCTGTGTGCTGGCCACCGCGTTCAGTGCGCACGCACAGGACAGCGCGCCTGCCGCGCCGCCGGCCACTGATGCCACCACCACGGCTGCGCCGCCGGTCACGCTCGACAACATCACCGTGATCGGCCAGCGCGCCAGCCTGAACCAGGCGGTGCAGGCCAAGCAGATGTCCGATCACGTCATGGAAGTGATCTCCGCCGACAACATGGGCCAGATGCCCAACGTCACCGTCGCCGAAGCGCTGGTGCGCCTGCCCGGCGTCAACGGTACCCGCGACCGCGGCAACGAGAGCCTGGCCACCGTGCGTGGCCTTGGCCCGCGCATGACCATGGGCACCGTCAACGGGCGCGAAATCGCCTCCTCCGAGCCCAATCGCGCCGTGCGCTGGGAAGTGTTTCCCACCGAGATCGTCTCCACCGTCAAGGTCTACAAGACCCAGTCGGCGGACCTGGTCGCCGGCGGCCTTGCCGCGACGGTGGACATCTCCACCATCAGCCCGCTGGACTACACCGGCCCGGGCTTTGTCGGCACCGCCGGCCCGGTGTTCTACGACCACGCCAAGGACGTGGACGGCTATTCCCCGTGGGGCAGCCGCTTCGGTGCCAGCTGGGTGCACCAGATTAACGACAACCTCGCGGTTGCGCTGGGTGCCACCTACCAGAAACAGAAGAACTCCAACTCCTCGATCGGCAGCTGGGGCTATACCGATGCCACCACCTCGCGCGATGTGGACGGCGACGGCCGCGTGGACCCGACCCCGTGGGGCGCGGCCGACCAGCTCAAGCTCACCGAGCAGACCCGCACCGGTGCGATGGGCACGGTGCAATGGCGCTCGGGCAACTTCGAGTTGAAGTTCGACGGCCTGTATTCGCGTATCGAGATCGACGAGGACCAGTTGCAGAACTGGTTCAACGGCCTGGCCTACAGCACCTTCTCGACCGGCGCCAATCCGTACACCACGCCGGGCTCGTCCTACACTATCGTCGATGGCGACGTGGTGGCCGGCACGCTGGCCAACTCGAACCTGCAGGTCGACCATGTGGTCAGCCACTACAACGAGGTCAAGACGCTCACCGCCGGCGGCCTCAACGCCAAGTGGAGCGGCGACGTGTGGACGCTGGGCAGCGACCTGTCGTTCTCGCAGGCCAAGCGCGACAACACCTGGCAGGCGGTGCGCTTCGGCAGCAACCCGGACACCGTCTCGTTCGATTTCCGCCGCAGCGTCACCCCCACCATCAGCACCAGCTCGGACACGCCCGAGTGGGGCATCGCCGGCCAGACCGAGCCGCAGGGGCTACGCGACAAGATCGCCGCGCTGGCGCTCAACGCCAGCCGCCCGGTCGATGCCGCGGCGTTCACCTCACTGGAATTCGGCGCACGCGCCGCGCGCCGCGAGAAGCAGAACCGCCGCTTCATCAGCAACCAGTCCGGTTACGACCAACCGATCTCGGCGTACCAGGGCCTGATCTATCCGGTCACCATGCCGGACTTGAACGTGCCCACGCTGACCGGCGGCAACATGGATGCCATCGCCCAGATCGGCTTCGGCGGTTTCGACCCGGCCACGCTCGACGAGCAGTTGCTCGACCACTGGAACGTCAAGGAAGACGTGCGCGAAGCCTTCGCCAAGGCGGTGTTCAGCTCGCAGCTGTTCGGCACCGATGTCACCGGCAACATCGGCGTGCGCCTGGTCAACACCAAGACCACCAGCGACGGCTTCGATTCGGTCGGCACCACCGTGCAGGCCAGCAGCGACAGCAAGGAATATACCGACGTGTTGCCCAGTGCCACCGTCAACTTCCTGATCGACGATCAACGCATCCTGCGCTTTGCGGTGGCCAAGGTCATCGCACGTCCGCCACTGGACGAGTTGCGCACCGGCCGGCGCTTGGACGACCCCAACGTCACCGTCGGCCAGCTCACCGGCAGCGGCGGCAACCCGCAGCTGGATCCATTCAAGGCCACCCAGGTCGACCTGTCCTACGAGTGGTACTTCCACAAGGAAGCGCTGGCGGCGATTGCGGTGTATCGCAAGGAAGTGGATTCCAGCATCGGCTACCGCACCGACCGCGAAGTGATCAACGGCCTGGATTACCTGGTCAGTGCGCCGTTCAATGGCGGCGGCGGGCATATCAACGGTGTGGAACTCACCTTCCAGACGCCGTTCTACTTCATCCCGCACATGGAAAACTTCGGCGTCTACTCCAACTTCTCGCTGGTCGATTCCAACCTCAAGGAATTCTCACCGGAAGACAACCCGCTGCCGCTGAGCGGGCTGGCACGCAAGACCGGCACCTTCGACCTGTGGTACAGCAACGGCAGCTTCGAGGCGCGCGTGGGTTACAAGTACCACAGCCCCTACACCGTGGTGTACGGCTGGAATGCGGCGCGGCTGGCACGGCTGCAGAGCGAAGGCACGGTGGATCTGAGCCTGAACTGGCAGTACAGCAAGCAGCTCGGTTTCCGCTTCCAGGCCGGCAACCTCACCAACGAACCGCTGCGCGCCTACACCGACAACAAGCCCAACCGTCTGGCCAACCAGGACGACGGCGGCTATCAGGTGTTCGGCCGTCGCTACGCGCTGGAAGCGACCTACAAGTTCTAAAGCACCGCTGACACCGCTGTTGCACGCCTGCTCCACCACTGCGCGCGGTGTGCGCAATCGCCTACGTCACTGACGTTGTGATTGCGCGCACCGCCCGCACGACGGCACCGCCGCATGCGGCAGGCTGTCACCCGCTCCGCGTTTCATCTGTCGAGGAATTGCATGCGCTCCACACGCCGCCTCTGGACGCCCGCGCTGCTCGCGCTGGCCATCTCCACCTTCGCACACGCCGCCCCGGCCCCCGCCACGCTGTATCTGGGCGCGGACCTGTCCTACGTCAACGAGATGGAGGAATGCGGTGTGCAGTACCGCGAGAACGGCGTGGTCAAGGACCCGTTCGAACTGTTCCATGCGCACGGCGCCAATCTGGTGCGCGTGCGGTTGTGGAACGATGCCCGCTGGACCCGCTACAGCGACCTGTCCGACGTCAAGAAGACCATCGCACGCGCACGCGCGCAAGGCATGCAGGTGCTGCTGGACCTGCACTATTCCGACGACTGGGCCGACGGCGAAAAACAGCTGATTCCCAAGGCCTGGGCCAGCATCACCGATACCGATGAACTGGCACGCACGCTCTACGGCTTCACCTATGACACGCTCAGCGCGCTCGACCGTGCCGGCCTGATGCCGGAGCTGGTGCAAGTGGGCAACGAAAGCAATTCCGATCTGATGGACAGCAAGCCGTGGGACAAAAAGCGCCCCATCGACTGGCAGCGCAACGCCAAGCTGTTCAACGCCGGCATCAAGGCGGTACGCGACATCGGCGCACGCTCGGCGATCAAGCCGCGGGTGATGCTGCATATCGCCCAGCCGGAGAATGTGGAACCGTGGTTTGCCGCCGCGACCAAGGCCGGCGTCACCGACTACGATCTGATCGGCATCAGCTACTACCGCAAGTGGTCGACCCAGTCGATGGCCGAGCTGGGCAAGACCATCAAGCGCCTGCGCGGCCGCTTTGATGCCGACGTAGTGGTGGTGGAAACCGCCTATCCGTGGACGCTGGACTCCGGCGACACCTCGCACAATCTGCTCGGCCAAGACTCGCTGATTCCCGGCTACCCGGCCACGCCGCAGGGCCAGTTCCGCTACATGGTCGATCTCACCCAGCTGGTGATCGACACCGGCGGCGCCGGCGTCGTGTACTGGGAGCCGGCATGGACCAGCAGCAGCTGCAAGACACGCTGGGGCACCGGCTCGTCGTGGGAAAACGCCAGCTTCTTCGACTTCAAGCACGCCAATGAAGTGCTGCCGGCGATCGATTTCATGCGCCATCCGTATACCGGCGTGCCTGCAACGACAAGCAAGCCTGCTGCGGGCACACCAGGCAACGCTGCGGATACCGACAAGAGGACCCAGCCATGACCGGCATCAATCGCCGCGAACTGCTGCGCGGCATGCTCGCCAGTGGCGTGAGCGCCGCACTTCCGGTCGGTACGGCCGGTGCGTTGCTGCCCGCCATCGCAGCTGCTGCACCAGCTGCAGGTAACACCGCCACGCCGCCTGCCGCGCTCGGCGATGCAGCCCTGGCACCGCGCGAACGGCTGCTGTTCGACTTCGGCTGGCGCTTCCATCTGGGCCATGCCAGCGACCCAGCGCGCGACTTCGAGTTCGGCACCTTCCAGCGCAGCTTCGCCAAGGCGGGCAAGGACACCGCCACCGCCGCGCAACTCGGCTTCGACGACAGTGGCTGGGAACTGCTGGATCTGCCGCACGACTGGGCCGTCACACTGCCCTTCCGGCAGGAACCGATCTCGGCCACCATCACCGAGGAAGATCCGGCCGCCGCGCACGGCTACAAGCCACTGGGCACGAGCTTTCCGGAGACCAGCGTCGGCTGGTATCGCCGCGTGCTGCAAATTCCCGCAGACGATCTGGGCAAGCGCATCAGCCTGGTGTTCGACGGCGTGTTCCGCGACTGCATCGTGTTCTGCAATGGCCACATCGTCGGGCGCAATGCCAGCGGCTATTGCGGGTTCGAGGTCGACCTCAGCGAGGTGCTCGACTACGGCAAGCCCAACCTGATCGCGGTGCGCGTGGATGCCACGCTGGGCGAAGGCTGGTTCTACGAAGGCGCCGGCATCTATCGCCATCTGTGGTTGCACAAGACCGACCCGCTGCACCTGCCGCAGGACGGCGTGTTCGTGCGCAGCACGCTGCAAGGCACCACCGCCACCGCGCAGCTGTCCACCGAGGTGCGCAACGACGGCAGCACCCCGCGCCAGTGCACGGTGCAGGCGCGCGTGACCGCGCCGGATGGACGCGTCGTCGCACAGGCAGCCAGTACCGCGGTCACCGTTGCACCCGGCCAGGTGCACCTCGTCGAACAGACCCTGCCGCTCGGCGAAGCGGCGCTATGGTCGATCGACACCCCGCAGCTCTACCGCCTGACCACCAGCGTGCACAGCCATGGCAAGGCGGTGGATGCGCTGGTCACCCCGTTCGGCGTGCGCACGGCCGTCTTCGATGCACAGCGCGGCTTCCTGTTGAACGGTGCGCCACTCAAGCTGCACGGCACCAACAATCACCAGGACCACGCCGGCGTCGGCACCGCCATCCCCGACAGCCTGCACGAATGGCGCCTGCGCCAGCTCAAATCGATGGGCTGCAACGCGTACCGCAGCTCGCACAATCCGGCCACACCCGAACTGCTCGCGCTGTGCGACCGGCTCGGCATGTTCGTGATCGAGGAAACCCGCCGCATGTCCACCGACCCCGAGGCGATGGGCGAGCTGGAGACGATGGTGCGGCGCGGGCGCAATCATCCCAGCGTGATCCTGTGGTCGCTCGGCAACGAAGAGCCGCAGCAGGTCACCGAGCGCGGCGCGCGCATCGTCAGCCGCATGCAGCAACGCGTGCGCCAGCTCGATCCCACCCGCCCCACCACCTTCGCCATGGACAAGGGCTTTGGCGATGGCGTTGGCCAGGTCGTGGATGTGGTCGGCTTCAACTACCGCACCAGCCAAATGGATGGCTTCCACGCGCAATACCCGCACATTCCGATCTACGGCAGCGAAACCGGCAGCACGGTGTCGGTGCGCGGTAACTACCAGCGCGACGACGCGCGCGGCTACACCCGCGCCTACGACACCGACCACCCATGGTGGGCCAGCACCGCCGAAGCCTGGTGGAGCTATGTCGCGCAGCGCCCGTATATCGCTGGCGGCTTTATCTGGACCGGCTTCGATTACCGCGGCGAACCCACGCCCTACAACCGCTGGCCGAATGTCGCCTCGCAGTTCGGCGTGCTCGACAGCTGCGGGTTTCCCAAGGACAACTACTGGTACTACCGCGCGCAATGGACCAGCGAACCGGTGCTGCATCTGTTCCCGCACTGGAACTGGGACGGCCTGCTCCAGCCCGATGACAAGGGCCGCGTCCAGGTCTGGTGCCACAGCAATCTCGAAGCGGTGGAACTGTTGGTCAACGGCGTCAGCCAGGGCCTGCAGCAGGTGCCGGCCTATGGCCATGTCGAATGGCGCGTGGCCTACGCACCGGGCGTGATCGAGGCACGCGGCTATCGCGGCGGCAAATTGGTGCTCAGCGAGCGCCGCGAGACAGCCGGCAAACCGGCAGCGATCCGCCTGAGCTGCGACCGCAATGCAGTGCGCGCGGATGCCGAAGACGTGGCGGTGGTCAAGGTGGAGATCGTCGATGCGCAGGGCCGCCTGGTGCCGACCGCCGACAACCTGGTGCAGTTCGCGCTGCGCGGCCCTGCGCGGTTGATCGGCGTGGGCAACGGCGACCCTGCCAGCCATGAGGACGACAAGGCGCCGCAACGCAAGGCCTTCAATGGACTGTGTGCGGCCCTGCTGCAGAGCACGCGCAGCGCCGGCAGCATCGTCTTGCAGGCCACCGCACCCGGCCTTGCCGCTGCCACCCTGCGCCTGGATGCCGACAAGGCCAAACTGCGCGCATCGGTGGCCTGACGCAGGCCGTAGCAGCGGCTGCAGTGATTATCAGGAACCATGTCGGCACCAACCGACCGCAGGACTGGGAGCCATGACTGGCTCCCGGCACAGTCAGGCGCCTGCGCCTGCGTGCGCAGACGACATGCAGTGGTCACACCAGCCCGGCCCACCGCTGTTACGCCCGGCGACTGGACCACTGGCGAGCCGGTTCACGCATCCGTGCTCCCTGCATCCGGCGCACGCGGAAAGTAGCGGCTGAGCTTTTCTTCCCACGCCTGGAACTGCTCAAGCGTGTAGGCATCCATCGGCTGCGGATCGGCAGCGACCGCTTTTTTCTGCGCCACATATGCGATGCGCTGGGACGACAGCTCGTCCCACGCCTTGCGCAGCATCACCGGATCGGGATGCGAGACCATCATCGCCTCCAGCAGCGTGGCCTGCGCCACGCGTGCGGCCAGCAGGTCGCTGAGCGCCTCGGTCACGGCCTGCATCCACTCTTGCTGTTTCTGTTCCATACCCAACCGACTCGCTTGCCTCGTGCGCCGCGCACCATAGCGCGCCATCCGGAACGGCCGTGTGCAAGCACGGTTCAAGATTCAGGTCACCGCGTGCTGCGAACACGTGATTGCTATCTGCATCGCTTCGCCTGATCCATCTCAGGCACGCGACACTGCATCACCGCAACGATGTGCTCCCGCGCGGCGCATGGCGGCGCGGGAGCGCAAGCCTCATCGCAAGCGCGAGAACGCACCGATACCCGCGATCGCCAACCGGTCGGCTGGCACCGCCGTCTCCGCAAACGACAGCCGTAGGTAGCGGATCTGGCGGACCTCGGGGAAATTCAGGCGCTGGGTCGAGAGCGCATAGGCGATATTGGACAGCTCGCCGGCACCAGCCGGCTGCCAGCGCTGGCCATCTTCGCTGGTTTCGGCGCGATAGCCCTTCGGTGGCGCCGCACCGTTCATCACCGTACGCGAGGGCGTGAGGCTGAAACCGGCAACCTGACCCAACGCACCGAGGTCGATGGTCGCTTGTACGGGATGGCCCGGCGTGGGAGCGGGCGTGATCCAGATCGTACTGGCATCGTCGTCGAGCAACGTGTCTGCCCCTGGCGCGCTGGCCTCGACGATTCGCCAGCCGGCGGTGGACAGCACGTCTGGCGCGTTCGCGGTCGGCCGCGCGACCGGCACGGGCGCAACGGCGCGGAACAGCGCAAATTCGCTGATCGCCGGGCAGACCGGCGCCTCCAGCACGACCAGGCGCACCCGGCGTGCGGCGACCGGGCGCTCCAGCCGCACGATGCGCTGTGCACCGATGCACTGCGCTTCGGCCAGCCGCCGCCATTGCCCATCGACCTCGGCTTCGACCGCGAAGCGGGTGACGCGCACCCCCAGCGGCAGATACTCGCGCAGCCGGATCAGATCGAAGCTGTGCACCGCCGACAACTCCAGCGTCAGCGTCGGCGCGGTGACCTCGTTCGGCGTGGACCAGTAGCTGTCCGGCTGGCGGTCGAGGACGCGCGCCGGCTCGAATCCTGGGCCACGCGATGCGCTGGCACTGGCCTTGGCACCCTTGGCCAGATCGATGGCGAAGCTGGCGCGGATCGCGTCGCCAAAACTCTGCAGCACAGCCACATCGTGGTCGGGGATGCGGCCGCGTCGATCGGGCGGAAGATTGAGGTTCATGTTGGTGCCACGCGCGACCGAGGTGTCGAAATAGCGCACCAGATTCTCCGGGCTGCGCACCTTGCCGTCTTCATCGGCATGGTAGAACCAGCCAGGGCGGATCGAGGTGTTGGTTTCGGCCGGCCACCACAGCGCACCACCGCGCACACCGGAATTGCCGTTTTCCTGGGTATACGGGGCATTGGGCATGGTTGGCCAGCTCGGATCGCCGGCGATACCGTCCTCGTTGCCGCCCCAGCGGATATCGGCGCCGAGCGGGTCGAAGGTGCAGGCCATCGGCTGGTGCCGATGCACCAGCTCGATCATCCGTGGCCAGTTGTAGTAAGCGGGCGCATCGATCTTGCGCGATTCGCGCGCTCCACCGTAGTAGCCGTCGCCGCCATTGGCGCCGTCGAACCAGAACTCGAACAGGTCGCCATAGCCTGTGCAGAGTTCGACGATCTGCTTGCGGAAATAGTCGAGATAGCCGGGACGCCCATACTCGGCATGATTGCGATCCCAGGGGGACAGATAGATGCCGAACGCCAGGCCAGCGCGACGACACGCCGCTGCCATTTCGCCGACGATGTCACCCTTGCCGTTCTTGTAGGGCGAGTTCCGGATGCAATGCTCGGTCAGGCGCGTCGGCCAAAGACAAAACCCATCGTGATGCTTGGCCGTGAAAATAAGCCCTTTCAGATTGCCGGCCTTGGCAGCAGCAACAATTTGATCGGCTGAAAAATCGCTGGGATCGAATTTGCGCGGATCCTCGTCGCCGTAGCCCCATTCCTTGTCGGTGAAGGTGTTCATCGCAAAATGCACGAAGGCGTATTGCTCCCACCGATGCCAGCGCAGCTGTCGCGCACTGGGCACCGCACCCCACGGCGCGGGGCTGCTGGCGCGTGGCGTTTGCGCGATGCGAGCTGCCGAGGCACTGAAGCTGGCGGCGGCCACCACACCCGTGGCAAGAAAGGTACGACGATCGATCATTAGCGCCTCCGACTTTGCACAAGTTTCGATCTTAGCTTTTCCCAAGGCGAAAGAGTCCCAAAACAACAGGCGGTTCGTGCAATGCACCGCGCACACGCGGCCTTTGCGCGGCGAGCGCCGAACAGCGTGCCAAGCAAGCCGGGCATGCGTCGTTTGACGGCTGATGGCCGCGCCGCACGCTGCGTTGTTGGGGCCCGCGTGGCTGCATCTTGCGTACGCGAAGCGCGTTCCGCGAACAGAACGCACAATGGCTGGCCGACGACAACCAGCAAGGACTGCGCGACAGCGTCGGCGCGCCAACACCTGCCAAGTTTTGTCATCAACATTGACCGTCGACGTCTCATCTTGGCTGGTACTGACTTGCGGCAAGTCCACAGGTCATGATGTAGCGGCACGTGCCCGAGCTGACCGAGCCACACGCTCAGGGATCAGGCCGCCCAGCCGGCAGCCGTGCGCACCAGCGCCGCTATCGCAGATTCATCCGCGACAGCGCCGGTATGCGTTGAGCGATCCGGCAATGGACGTTTGAAGGCCCCGGCGCAACGGCCAATCGCCCACCGGGCCCCAGGGCCGGCACCCTCTCGACCGCCAGCGCAAGGATTTGTCGGTGGGTGGGCTTAAACTTGCATCCGCGCCGACGTGAGACGGCTCCTGGATCCGTCGCAACATCCTGTGCCATTCCAACGCTTCGTCCGTTTCGTCGCAACATCGATTGATCTCGTTTGGAGGGTCGTCGCAACAGCCTCGCAACAAATCACCGTTACTCGCCGCTGGCGACCCTGATTGACCGCCACATCCCGGAAGAACATTTCTTGCAAAGCACTGATACAAAAGAAAAAACCAAGAACGCTAACGGGGCTGTAGAGCACACCCCGCTGATGAAGCAATTCTTCGCCGCCAAGTCGGACTACCCCGACCTGCTGCTGTTCTTCCGCATGGGCGATTTCTACGAGCTGTTCTACGACGATGCGCGCAAGGCTGCGCGGCTGCTCGACATCACCCTGACCCAGCGCGGCAGCTCCGGCGGTGCCCCGATCCCGATGGCCGGCGTGCCGGTGCATGCCTACGAGGGCTATCTGGCGCGGCTGGTGGCGTTGGGCGAGTCGGTGGCGATCTGCGAGCAGATCGGCGACCCGGCGCTGGCCAAGGGCCTGGTCGAGCGCAAGGTGGTGCGCATCGTCACCCCCGGCACGGTCACCGACGAGGCGCTGCTGGACGAGCGTCGCGACACCTTGCTGATGGCGATCTCGCGCAGCAAGCAGGGCTACGGCCTGGCCTGGGCCGATCTGGCCGGCGGGCGTTTTCTGGTCAACGAAGTGGACAGCGTGGACGCGCTGGAAGCGGAGATCGCACGCCTGGAACCGGCCGAACTGCTGGTGCCCGACGAAGACAACTGGCCGGAGTTCCTGCGTGGCCGCGTCGGCGTGCGGCGGCGGCCACCGTGGTTGTTCGACGCCGACAGCGGCCGGCGCCAGTTGCTGGCCTTCTTCAAGTTGCACGACCTGTCCGGCTTCGGCATCGACGACAAGCCCTGCGCTACCGCCGCCGCTGGCGCGCTGCTGGGCTATGTCGAAGAGACCCAGAAACAGCGGCTGCCGCATCTGACCTCCATCGCGATGGAAGTGGCCAGCGAGGCGATCTCGATGAACGCGGCCACGCGCCGGCATCTGGAGCTGGACACGCGCGTCGATGGCGACACCCGCAACACCTTGCTCGGGGTGCTGGACAGCACGGTCACGCCGATGGGCGGGCGCCTGCTGCGGCGTTGGCTGCACCGCCCGCTGCGCCTGCGCGAGGTGCTGGTGCAGCGCCACCACGCGGTCGGCACGCTGATCGACAGCGGCGCCGATGCCGACGTGCGCGAGGCCTTCCGCGCGCTGGGCGATCTGGAACGCATCCTCACCCGCGTGGCGCTGCGCTCGGCGCGCCCGCGCGATTTTTCCACCTTGCGCGATGGCCTGGCGCTGTTGCCGAAGGTGCGTACGATCCTCGCACCACTGGATTCGCCGCGCCTGCAGACGCTGCACGCCGAACTCGGCGAGCACGATGCCACCGCGCACCTGTTGATCAGCGCAGTGGCGGAACAACCGCCGCTCAAGCTCAGCGACGGTGGCGTGATCGCCACCGGCTACGACGCCGATCTGGATGAGTTGCGCCGCCTGTCCACCAATGCCGATCAATTCCTGATCGACCTGGAACAGCGCGAACGCGCCAGCAGCGGCATCGCCACGCTCAAGGTCGGCTACAACCGCGTGCATGGCTATTACATCGAGATCAGCAAGGGCCAGGCCGAGAAGGCCCCGCTGCACTACAGCCGCCGGCAGACGCTGACCAACGCCGAGCGCTACATCACCGAAGAACTCAAGAGCTTCGAGGACAAGGTGCTGTCGGCGCGCGAGCGCTCGTTGTCGCGCGAAAAACTGCTGTATGAAGGCCTGCTCGATGCACTCGGCAGCGAGCTGGAAGGTCTCAAGCGTTGCGCGAGTGCATTGAGCGAACTGGATGTGCTGGCCGCCTTCGCCGAGCGCGCGCAGGCGCTGGACTGGGCGCAGCCGGAACTGGAGAGTGCCCCCTGCCTGCGTATCGAACGCGGCCGCCATCCGGTGGTGGAAGCGGTGCGCGACCAGCCGTTCGAACCCAACGATCTGGAGCTGCATGCCGACCGCCGCATGCTGGTCATCACCGGCCCGAACATGGGCGGTAAATCGACCTACATGCGCCAGAACGCCCTGATCGTGCTGCTGGCGCACATCGGCAGCTATGTGCCGGCCAGCCGCGCGGTGATCGGGCCGATCGACCGCATCCTCACCCGCATCGGCGCGGGCGACGATCTGGCGCGCGGGCAGTCCACCTTCATGGTGGAAATGGCCGAAACCAGCTACATCCTGCATCACGCCACGCCGCAATCGCTGGTGCTGATGGACGAGATCGGCCGCGGCACCTCCACCTACGACGGCCTGGCGCTGGCCGATGCCGTCGCACGCCATCTGGCGCATACCAATCGCTGCTACACGCTGTTTGCCACGCATTACTTCGAGCTCACCGCACTGGCCGACGAGTCGCATGCCGGCGGTGCCAGCGGCATCGCCAACGTGCATCTGGACGCAGTCGAACACGGCGAGCGCCTGGTGTTCATGCATGCGGTCAAGGACGGCCCGGCCAATCGCAGCTTCGGCCTGCAGGTGGCCGCGCTCGCCGGCTTGCCCAAGGCCGCGGTAACCCAGGCGCGTCATCGCCTGGCCGAACTGGAACAACGCGGCGGCGAAAGCCATGTCGCACAGATGGCGCCGGCCGCATTGGACGCCCCGCAACAGTTCGGCCTGTTCACCGCGCCCTCGTCCGCTGCGCAGGAAGCGCTGCAGGCGCTGGACCCGGACGAACTCACGCCCAAGCAGGCGCTGGAAGCCTTGTATCGGTTGAAGGCGTTGCTTTGAGTGCGGGGATTCGGGAATCGGGAATCGGGAATCGTAGGAGCGTAGTTGCCTGGCTCTAATGCTTTGCGGGGTTGGTCAACCCGTTGCTGTGTTGTTGTCGGATGAAGTGACTTGACTGCCACTGTGCGGCATCGCTGCCCTCGCCCTGCAGTGCGACGCGTGCCGTGTTGCTCTGCTGCCGCGACGGGCGCACGCTGCGGCAACGTTTTGTCCAACCGGAGACACCCATGACCACGTCCGCCTCGTTGACCGATCAACTCGCCGCGCAGTTGCAAGGCCCGCAGTTGCAGCAGCTCGCCAGCCGGCTCGGCATTGCGCCCGAGCAGGCGCAATCGGCGGTGCAGACCGCGCTGCCGCTGTTGATGGGCGCCCTGGGCCGTAACAGCCAGCAGGCCGGCGGCACCGATGCGTTGCTGGGTGCCTTGCAGCGCGATCATGCCGGCAGCCCGGACATCGGCAGCCTGTTCGGTGCGCTGCTCGGCGGCTCGGCCACCGGTGCGCAAGGCAATGGCGCCGGTATCGTGGGGCATCTGTTCGGCGACAGGGCGCCGCAGGCTGCCGCTGGTCTGGGCCAGGCCACCGGCCTGGAAACCGGCAAGGCCAATCAACTGTTGCAGTTGCTGGCGCCCATCGTGATGGCGTATCTGGCCAAGCGCTTCCTCGGCGGCAATGCCGATGCCAGCAGCCAGCTCGGCCCGGCCCTGGCGCAGGAACAGCAGCGCGCCAGCAGCGACACCGGGATCAACGGCTTGCTGGGCAGCGTGCTGGATCAGGACGGCGACGGGAAGCTTGGACTGGGCGATGTCATGAAGCTCGGCGGCAGCCTGTTCGGCAAGCGCTGAGATCGCAGGCGCAGGTCGGTTCGGCACCGGCGCGTCATCCATAGCGTCTCACTATCGATATGGTTGAATAATTCGAATTCCCTAACCGATCGATGCTGCTTATCGTGTGCGCACGCCACCACGATGAGCCCGCCTGATGCGTCTGTCTGCCAGTCACAGTCTGCATATCGACCTATACCGGCGCCTGCAGGCAGGCGCTAGCATCGGCCCATGCGGCGGCGATTCTCGATGACTCCCATGGCCGCATCTGCGCCCTCGATCGATGACCACAACTGACGCATTGCCCACCGTTTCGATTCCACCAGCACGTGTCCGCAGTTTCGGCACACAGCTCCCCAAGTGCTCATGCACACAGGTATTGCCATGACAACCGAAGCAAAGTGCCCTTTTAACCACGCCGTCGTCGGTACCGGAACCACCAACCGCGATTGGTGGCCCAAGCAGTTGCGCGTGGACCTGCTCAGCCAGCATTCGAGCAAGTCCAACCCGCTGGGCCAGACCTTCAATTACGCCGAGGCGTTCAAGCGCATCGATCTGGCCGCGCTCAAGCAGGAACTGCGTGCGCTGATGACCGACTCGCAGGACTGGTGGCCGGCCGACTTCGGCCATTACGGGCCGCTGTTCGTGCGCATGGCCTGGCATAGCGCCGGCACCTACCGCATCGGCGATGGGCGTGGCGGCGGCGGTCGCGGCCAGCAGCGCTTCGCACCGCTCAATAGCTGGCCGGACAATGTCAGCCTGGACAAGGCGCGCCGCCTGCTGTGGCCGATCAAGCAGAAGTACGGCCAGGCGATCTCCTGGGCCGACCTGATGATCCTCACCGGCAACGTCGCGCTGGAAAGCATGGGCTTCAAGACCTTCGGCTTTGCCGGTGGCCGCGAAGACACCTGGGAACCGGATCAGGACCTGTACTGGGGCCGCGAAACCAAGTGGCTGGGTGGCGACGAGCGCTATTCGCGCGGTTCGCCCGGCGTGGACGAAGCGCACGGCGTGCTGGTAAAGGATGACGACAGCGAAGTGCCGCACACCCGCGATCTGGAAAATCCGCTGGCCGCCGTGCAGATGGGCCTGATCTACGTCAATCCGGAAGGCCCGGATGGCAAGCCCGACCCGGTCGCCGCCGCGCGCGACATCCGCGACACCTTCGCACGCATGGCAATGAACGACGAAGAGACCGTGGCGCTGATCGCCGGCGGCCACACCTTCGGCAAGACCCACGGCGCCGGCCCGGCCGACAACGTTGGTGCCGAGCCGGAAGCCGGCGAGCTGGAGAGCCAGGGCCTGGGCTGGCACAACCGCTACGGCAGCGGCAAGGGTGCCGACACCATCACCAGCGGCCTGGAAGTCACCTGGACCACCACCCCGGCGCAGTGGAGCAACGACTTCTTCGACCATCTGTTCAAGTTCGAGTGGGAACTGAGCAAGAGCCCGGCCGGCGCGCATCAGTGGGTGGCCAAGAATGCCGACGCCATCATTCCCGACGCGCACGATGCAGCGAAGAAGCATCGGCCGACCATGCTGACCACCGATCTGGCGCTGCGTTTCGACCCGGCCTATGAGGCCATCTCGCGTCGCTTCCACCAACACCCCGACCAGTTCGCCGACGCGTTCGCCCGGGCCTGGTTCAAGCTCACCCACCGCGACATGGGCCCGCGCTCGCGTTACCTGGGGACCGAGGTGCCGAGCGAAGAATTGCTGTGGCAGGACCCGGTGCCGGCCGTCGACCACCCGCTGGTCGATGCGCAGGACGCCGCCGCCCTCAAGCAGACCATCCTCGATTCCGGCCTGAGCGTGGCGCAGTTGGTGTCCACCGCGTGGGCATCGGCATCGACCTTCCGCGGCTCGGACAAGCGTGGCGGCGCCAACGGCGCACGCATCCGTCTGGCACCGCAGAAGGATTGGCAGGCCAACCAGCCCGCGCAGCTTGCACAGGTGCTGGGCACGCTGGAGCGCATCCGGGCCGACTTCAATGCCGCGCAGTCGGGCGGCAAGCAGATCTCGCTGGCCGACCTGATCGTGCTGGCCGGTAATGCCGCGGTCGAACATGCCGCACAGGCCGCTGGCCACAGCGTCACCGTGCCGTTCGCACCCGGCCGCACCGATGCCTCGCAGGAGCAGACCGATGTCGAATCGTTCGCGGTGCTGGAACCGGTGGCCGATGGCTTCCGCAACTACGCCAAGCAGCGCTATGCGGTGCCCGCTGAGGCGCTGTTGATCGACAAGGCACAGCTGCTGACGCTGACCGCGCCCGAGTTGACCGTGCTGGTCGGCGGCCTGCGCGTGCTCGGCGCCAATGTCGGCGACTCGAGCCACGGCGTGTTCACCACCCGCCCCGGCGTGCTGAGCAACGACTTCTTCGCCAACCTGCTCGACATGCGCACCGAGTGGAAAGCCACCTCCGAATCGAAGGAGGTCTACGAAGGCCGCGACCGCAGCACCGGTGAAGCCAAGTGGACCGGCACGCGCGTGGATCTGGTGTTCGGCTCCAACTCGATCCTGCGTGCGGTGGCCGAGGTCTATGCCAGTGCCGATGCAGAGGAGAAGTTCGTCCAGGACTTCGTCGCCGCCTGGACCAAGGTGATGCAGCTGGATCGTTTCGATCTGGCGTGAGTGGCAAGGCGCACGCCATCGTGCGTGCGCCTGCAGCGGTATTGAAATACACGCAAGAGCTCGACTCGGCACGGAAGACGTCAGTGGAGCGGCGGGTCTGCGGTTTGGCTGCAAGGCCCTTGCCCGCCCACCATCGCGGGACACGCCGCAAGTACGTCCGTGTAGGCTCTTACGCGGCATCCATGCCGCGTAAGGTCCCGCGACGGTGAGCGGGCAAGGACCCGTCGAGATGGTCGGTGTGCATGGTTGAGAGCAGAGCATCACGAACGGCGCTTCCCCCGCGATGGAGAAGCGCCGTTTTTATTGATTGAACAACATGACGGATGCCAAGGCGTTTCTTGTTTCCGTCAGTCGATTCGCAGCGAATAGCCCGCGCAGTGCTACAACGCGTCGATATCGCCCAGCGCGTTGATCAGCCGGCGTGCCCGCTTGTCCGGCTTGCCCTCGGGTGCGCGATAGCCGGTACGTTCGGCGGCGCGCTGCAGTCGCCATTGCGCCCGCGCCTCGCGTGAGGCATCGCTTTCCACGTACAGCGTCTGTGCGACCGGAGCGGGGCCGCGCACATCGCTCAACGCGGCAACGGTGACTTCGAAGATTTCGCCGCCACGGTCGATGCGCAACTGTTCGCCGCTGCGCAGCGTGCGCGAGGGCTTGGGCCGCTGGCCGGCGACGTCCACCTTGCCGTTGTCCACCGCCGTCTTGGCCAGGCTGCGCGTCTTGAAGAAGCGCGCCGCCCACAGCCAGACATCCAGCCTGACCGTCGTCGCTTGTTCCACCAGTTGAGTCATCGCGTTGTGCTTGCCGTCGGATCCAATGGGCTGCGGGCCGCTGCCGTGATCGCCACTGTATCGGCGCGTCGCAACGGGCTGCGTTGAGCGGGAAATATCTGGGCGAGCCCGCTGTAACTCAAGCGTGGCTGCCGTCCAAGTACAGCCTACCTTCCACACGCTGGCTGACTCATACAGACTGATCCGCACAGCGTGCGTCGTGTCATCGGCCTGGCGACAGCACGCCTCACACCTGCCAATGCTAGTGTTCGCAGCTTCCGCACCACGGCGCGCCTGCGATGCCCAAATCCGCTGTCCTGACCGAAGGCCCGATCGGCAAGAATCTGCTGCTGTTTGCGATGCCGATCCTTGCCGGGAACATCGCGCAATCGCTCAATGGCTCGATCAATGCGATCTGGGTGGGCCGCTACCTCGGCGAGGCGGCGCTGACTGCGGCGGCCAACGCCAACAGCATCATGTTCTTCCTGATCGGCTCGGTATTCGGCATCGGCATGGCCTCGACCATCCTCATCGGCCAGGCAATGGGTGCGCGCGACATCGCGCAGGCGCGCAAGGTCATGGGCACCAGTGCCAGTTTCTTCGGCGGGCTGTCGGCGCTGATCGCGGTGCTGGGCTGGTTTCTGGCCCCGCATCTGTTGACCGCCATGGGCACGCCACCGGCGTCGCAGACACTGGCCGAGGAGTACCTGCGGGTGATCTTCCTGGCGATGCCGCTGATCTATGTGTTTGCGTTCCTGTCGGCGGCACTGCGCGGTACCGGCGATGCCCGCACGCCATTCCGCTTCTTGCTGGTGTCGGTGGTGCTGGACATCGTGTTCAACCCGCTGCTGATCTTCGGCCTGGGCCCGTTCCCGGCGCTGGGCATCGCCGGCGCGGCCTGGGCCACCTTGCTGGCGCAGGCGGTGGCACTGGGCGGTTTGCTGCTGTATCTGCGCAGCAAACGCCATGTGCTGTGGCTGGGCCGCGCCGATCTGCACCTGTTCCGCATCGCGCCGACGATCCTGCGCGCGCTCATCGTCAAAGGCGTGCCGATGGGCCTGCAGATGGTGCTGATTTCGCTGGCCATGATCGCGATGATGACGCTGGTGAACGGCTTCGGCACCGACACCGCAGCCGCCTACGGCGCCGCGTTGCAGCTGTGGACCTATGTGCAGATGCCGGCGATGGCGCTGGGCGCGGCATGTTCGACGATGGCCGCGCAGAACGTGGGCGCGGGATTGTGGACGCGCGTGGATGCGACCGCACGCACCGGCATTGCGGCCAACTTCCTGATGACCGGCGTGCTGATCGGGCTGCTGATCGTGTTCGATCGCTGGACGCTGGCGCTGTTCCTGCCGACCGACAGCCCGACACTGGAGGTCGCGCGGCATCTCAACCACATCGGAATCTGGTCGTTCCTGCTGTTCGGCGTGAGCTTTGTGGTTTCCGGCGTGGTGCGGGCCACCGGTGCGGTGATCCCGCCGCTGCTGATCCTGGCATTCGGTCTGTGGGGCGTGCGCGTGCCGCTGGCAAACGCCTTGATTCCGCATCTGGGAGCCGATGGCATCTGGTGGAGTCTTCCGATCAGTTCGCTGTGTTCGATGCTGCTGTCGCTGGCGTATTACCGCTGGGGCGGCTGGCGCAAGGCACGCATGCTGACCACGCCGGCAGATCCTGCCGAACTGGCCGCCGCCGCAGAAGTGCCGGCACATCCGGCCTCGCCGGTCGCCGATACCGCGCCGATCGCAGGCGCGCCACAGCCCCGCCGGCACTGACATCGGCTGGCACCAGGCGGCACGCTGCCACACCGGCCGACATCACGCGAAAGCAGGAGCCAGACGCTGTATTGAAATGATCAAGACAGCGCGCAGGGATTTCTTGAGTGATCGGCCCAGCCGACCGACGCCACCGCTCGCCGAGTGGCGACGAAAAGACATCCCGCCCACTGCGCAGCAACCGCTGTGCTCACGTGCAAACCTATGAGCATCGCGCCTATGAGCATCGCGTACGCACAACCGGCGAATCCCTAATCCCTAATCCCTAATCTCGATTCCCCAATCCCGATTCCCCAATCCCCACAACGCAAACGGCCGCCCGAAGGCGGCCGTCTGGCAACAGCAGGACAAGCCTGCCAGTAACTTACTCAGCCTTGGCAGCAGCCTGGCGAGCGGCCTTGGCCTGTGCAGCGGCGGCCAGATCTTCCTTGATGCGGGCAGCCTTGCCTTCCAGACCACGCAGGTAGTACAGCTTGCCGGCGCGCACCTTACCGCGACGCTTCACTTCGACCGAGTCGATGATGGCGCTGTGGGTCTGGAACACGCGCTCGACGCCGAAGCCGTGCGAGATCTTGCGCACGGTGAACGCGGAGTTCAGGCCGGCGTTCTTGGTACCGATCACGACGCCCTCATAGGCCTGCACGCGCTCGCGGTTGCCTTCCTTCACCTTGACGTTCACCACGACGGTGTCGCCCTGGTTGAACTCGGGAAGCTTGCGCTGAATCTGGGCGGCTTCGAAGTCAGCCAGGATGGTCTTGTTGAGTTTGCTCATGATGGGCACCGCGTGTCTGGTGATATTGGACCGGCAGTCGCCGCACGGCGATTGCTCGAGGTTCGTAGGAGGGCCAGACGCAAGGCTGGCCAGCAAGCCGCATATTGTACCCCAATCGATAATGCAAGAGCTAGGGGTGGAGCCCTTATTTCTCGTCGCCCGGGGCGAGTTCGCGGCGAAACTCGTCCAGCAGACGGCGATCGTTCTTGTCCAACCCGGCTTCATCGAGCAAGTCCGGGCGACGCAACCAGGTCCGGCCCAGCGACTGCTGCCGACGCCAGCGCGCAATTGCAGCGTGATTGCCCGAGCGCAAGACTTCCGGCACATCGCCCCAGTCATGGGTCGCTGGATGGCTGTAATGCGGGCAGTCGAGCAGGCCTTGCGGGCCTTCGAAACTGTCCTGGGCTGCGGATTCGGCGTCGTTCAACACCCCCTCCTGCAACCGCGTCACCACATCCACCAGCACCGCCGCGCCCAACTCGCCACCGGACAACACGTAGTCGCCGATGGAGATTTCCATATCCACCGCCTGCGCCAGAAAGCGCTCGTCCACGCCTTCGTAGCGCCCGCACAGCAACACCATGCGTGGCAACTGCGCCAGCTCGCGAGCGAGCGGCTGGGTGAGCGGCCGCCCCTGCGGGCTGAGATAGATCACCGGCGCCGGACGCGCGTCTGCCGCTTGCACCGCGTCCAGACAGGCCCGCAACGGCTCGATCAACATCACCATGCCGGGCCCGCCACCGAACGGACGATCGTCCACCCGGCGGTAATTGCCCTGCGCATGCTCGCGCGGATTCCAGCCCTGCAATTCCAGCAAGCCACGCTCCTGCGCCCGCCCGACCACACCGAACGCCGCGCATTGCGCGATGAACTCGGGGAACAGGCTGATGACGTCGATGCGCACTGGGGAATCGGAAGTGGGAATGGGGAAAGCAATAGCGGAGCGGCGCGATGCGCCATTCCGGTCAGAAATCCGGATCCCAGTCCACCACGATCAGGTTGGCTTCGAAGTCGACCGACTTGACGAAATCCGGCAGCACGAACGGCACCAGCCGCTCGCGATCGCCGCGCACCACCATCACGTCGTTGGAGCCGGTGGAAAACAGGTGCGACACCGTGCCGAGCTTGACGCCTTCGACGGTTTCCACCTGCAGCTCTTCCAGATCCACCCAGTAATATTCATCGGGCTTGGGTGGCGGCAGCACGCTGCGCGCGACGTAAATCTCGGTTCCGTGCATGGCCTCGACGGTGTCGCGGTCGGTGACGTCGGGGAACACCGCAATCAGATTCTTGCCCTGATCGCGCCCACGTACGCCGCTCACGACTGATTCCTGCCCCGAGGGCGTCCGCACGATCCACGGCTGATACCGGAAGATCGCACTGCGCGGCTCGGTCCAGGATTCGAGCTTGAGCTCGCCCTTGACACCAAAAGCGCCGACAATCCTGCCTAACAGGATGCGGCGCTCGGTCGGCTTCATCTGCGTCGACTCTGGGCCAGGCGCTGGCGCCCGGCCCTCCAGGATCAGGCCGCAGCGGCCTGGGACTTGGATGCTTCGCGATACAGGTTGCGCACCTTGTCGGTCAGCTGAGCGCCCTGGCCGACCCAATGGTCGACGCGAGCAACGTCCAGCACGACGCGCGGTTCTGCGCCCTGCGCAACCGGGTTGTAGTAACCCAGACGCTCGATGTTGCGGCCGTCGCGCGCGCTGCGCACGTCGGTCACGATGATGTGGTAGAACGGACGCTTCTTGGCGCCGCCGCGGGTCAGTCGAATCTTGACCATGGTGTCGTTTTCCTGAGTTGCCCAGTCGCCAGAATGGCGCGGTAAGCCGGCGATTATAGCGGGCTCCGGCGGCGAAGCCAAGTCACCCCGGAATCGCTCAGATCCCCTGCCAGGCCTGGGTCTGCAGGGCCTGCTCCAGCAATGGCAGCTGCGCGGCCTGCGCCGGCCACGACGCCGCGCCGGCTTGCACGATCGCCTGCTGGCCGCGCGCGTTGCAGCTGAAGGCGCCATCGAAACCGCCCAGCTCGCTCAGCACGACCGGGCGAAACTCCTGCTGAATACCGAGCGTCTGCAGGCCGGCCTGCAGCAGACGCTGCTGGGTGCCGGGCAGCGCCGGCCCTTGCGGCCACACCACCCTGCCCTGCTGCCACACGCCCAGATTCCAGAAGGCGCCCTCCAGCAGATGCGCCTGCGCGTCGATCAGCAATGCGTCGTCGTAACCGGCCGCCATGGCCTGGCGACGCAGATGCAGCAGCGCGAAGGTGCCGACATGCTTGTGCCGGGGTTGCTCGCGCACATGACGGACCGGCTGCACGCGCAACGCGGTAGCTGGCATCCGGGCTGCGGGCGCGATGGAGATCAGCACATCGAGCGCAAGCTGGCGCAATGGATCGCGCAGGTCGAAATCCTGCGCAAACACGGTGATGCGCACGCTGGCGTCTTCGCAGTTCGCAGCCGACAACGCAGCGCGCAACTGGGCGCGCAGGGATGCCTCATCGATCGATGCACCGAACAGCGCAGCGCCGTCGTATTGCAGCCGCTGCAGATGCAGGTCCAGCCCGCGTACCGCTCCGCCGCGCACCTGCAGGGTGGTGAAGTGGCCGTAATTGATCAATGCGGCCGCGCCCAACTGCTGCGCTGTCGCCACTGCGCCGTTGCAGAAGATCAGCGGCACAACAGCGCCTGTGCTTCAGCCCACCACTGGGTTAGCAATTGCGCGGCAGGCTGGGCAGGTGCCATCCAGGCCGATTGGCCAGCCCAGGCCTGCATGGCGTCCAGACGGTTGTCGCGCGCGGCGGCCTGACGCATCGGTGCGGTCAGCGCGCGCTGCACCGGATACGGCGCCGGCACCGGCGCCTCGGCGGCAATTGCAGCACGCACATAGGGCGTGGCGAGCGCACGCCCCAGCCGGCCGGAAAATGCACGGGTCGGCTGGGTCTGTTCCGGTTCGGCCCGGGCCAGGGCGTCCGCCCAGGCACTGGGCAGCGCCGCCTCGGGCGTGCGCAGCAGGCCGGTACCGATCTGCACGGCGCTCGCGCCCAGCGTCAGCGCCGCGGCAATGCCGCGCGCATCGGCGATGCCGCCTGCGGCGATCACCGGAAGATCCAGGTGATCGACCAATCGTGGCAACAAGGCGAACAACCCGGTCATCTGCCGCTCGGCGCGACCGGCATCGAATGCACCGCGATGCCCACCGGCCTCGGCGCCCTGCGCAACCACCGCATCAGCACCGGCCGCCTGGGCCGCACGCGCTTCGTCCAGCGTGGTGGCGCAGGCAAACCAGGCGATGCCGGCGCTTTTCAGCCGCGCAACCTGATCGGGCCGAAACACGCCCATGATCGATGAGGCGACGGCGGGCCGTGCGGCGAGCAAGGCGTCGAACTGGGCATCGAAGTCGGCCGGTGTTGCGTCGCCCGCATCCTCGGGAACTGGCGGCCCCCACTGCGACACAAACGCACGCACGCGCGCCTCTGCCGCGGCGTCGCGCACAGGGGCCGGATCGGGAATCCACAGATTGACCTGCGCAGGCCCGGCGCTCGCGTCGCGAAACGCCGTCATCCACGCCACGATGTCCTGCGGTTGCGACAACACCGCACCCATCGCGCCCATGCCGCCGGCCTCGGCAACCGCCGCCGACAACGGCACCGGGCAGGCGCCGGCCATGGGGCTGAGCAGGATGGGAAGGCCTAAACCAAAACGCTGCTGGAAGGCGTCGATCTGCGAAAACGAACCCATCGTGCGCGGCCTGAAGTGATGACGCGTCATGCGCGAGTTCAACGCCACGCGTGCCTGTCGAAGGACTTACCGCGCGCGTCGCCGATTGAAACTCAACGGAACGGCATGCCGCCGCGGCCGCCCATGGCGCCCATCATGCCCTTCATGTTGCGCATCAGGCCCTTCATGCCACCGCCGGCCAGCTTGCCCATCATCTTTTCCATCTGCTGGTACTGCTTCATCAGCTTGTTGACGTCGGCCGGCTGCATGCCGGAGCCCCGGGCGATGCGGGCGCGGCGCGAGCCGTTGAGCAGAGCCGGGTTGCGGCGCTCCTTCTTGGTCATCGAGTTGATGATCGCGATCATGCGCGGCACTTCCTTGCCGGTGACCTGCTGCTTGACGTTGTCCGGGATCTGGCCCATGCCCGGCAGCTTGTCCATCAGCCCATGGATGCCGCCCATGTTCTGCATCTGCTCGAGCTGTTCCTTCATGTCGTTGAGGTCGAACTTCTTGCCCTTGGCGACCTTGGCGGCGAGCTTGGCGGCCTTTTCCTGGTCGACGCTGTGCTCGACCTGTTCCACCAGCGACAGCACGTCGCCCATGTCCAGGATGCGGCTGGCGACGCGGTCGGGATGGAACACGTCCAGGCCGTCGGTCTTTTCGCCGGTACCGACGAACTTGATCGGCTTGCCGGTGATGTAGCGCACGCTCAGCGCGGCGCCGCCACGGGCGTCGCCGTCGGTCTTGGTCAGCACCACGCCGGTCAGCGGCAGCGCCTCACCGAAGGCCTTGGCGGTGTTGGCCGCGTCCTGGCCGGTCATCGCATCGACCACGAACAGGGTTTCGGTCGGGTTGACCGCGGCGTGCAGCGCCTTGATCTCCTCCATCATCGCCGCATCGATGGCCAGGCGGCCGGCGGTATCGACCAGCAGCACGTCGGCGAACGACTTGCGCGCATCGCTGATGGCGGCGCGCACGATGTCGACCGGCTTCTGCGAGGCGTCGGACGGGAAGAACAGCACGCCGACCTGCTCGGCCAGGGTCTTGAGCTGCTCGATCGCGGCCGGACGGTAGACGTCGGCCGAGACCACCATGACCTTCTTCTTGCGCTTTTCCTTCAGGTGCTTAGCGAGCTTGCCGACCGTGGTGGTCTTGCCCGCGCCCTGCAGGCCGGCCATCAGGATGATCGCCGGCGCCGGCACGTTGAGGTTGAGGTCGGTGGCGGCCGCGCCCATCACGGCGGTCAACTCGTCGCGAACGATCTTGATCAGCGCCTGGCCAGGGGTCAGCGACTTGAGCACTTCCTGACCGACCGCGCGCACCTTGATGCGCTCGATCAGCGCCTGCACCACCGGCAGCGCCACGTCGGCTTCGAGCAACGCGATGCGCACTTCACGGGTGGCTTCGCGGATGTTCTCCTCGGTCAGGCGGCCGCGGCCGCGCAGGCGCTCCATGGTGCCGGAGAGACGTTGGGTAAGGGACTCGAACATGCGCAAGGGACCGCGTGAGGGGAAACGGGCGTCGATTATAGCGGCAGCGGCCAGCCGGCCGCCCCGGCGGCCGCCCACAGCCCGACCGGCGAAGCCGACCCGCAAGCAGCCTCACCAACGCGCAGCAATGCGCACGGCCAACCAGCGCAGCAGCGCCAGGACGGGAACGGCAACTGCGATGCCAGCAGGTAGCCTTGCCCGCTCGCGCTCCGCCCCCAGCACGCCAGCCCACCTCCAGCCCCGCAGCTCGCAACTGCTCTCCCGATTCCCGATTCCCGATTCCCGATTCCCGATTCCCGATTCCCGAATCCCGAATCCCGAATCCCGAATCCCAGCCCCCAATATGCGAAACTTCCACGATGACAATCGTTCTCATCGCGTTCGCCTTGTATCTGCTGGCCACGGCACTGCTCACCCGCTCGGTGCTGCGCGATGGCAACCAGGCGCCTGCACGCTGGCTGATCCCGGCACTGGCAGCCGTGGCGCTGCACGCCGGGTACCACGTGCTGGTGGCGCTGCGCACCGCCGGCGGGCCGGACATGCATTTCTTCGCAGCGCTATCGCTGTGCGGCCTGGGCATGGCCGCGCTGACGGCGGTGTTCGGCGCGCGCGGGCGCATGGCGGCGGTGGGCGTGGTGGTGTTCCCGCTGTCGGCAATCCTGCTGGCCTGCTATCACGCTTACGGCCACGAACCGAGCTCGGACCTGGGCTGGCGGCTGGAACTGCACGCGTGGATGGCGCTGCTGGCCTACGCCACCTTGGGCATCGCCGCGTTGCTGGCGATCATGCTGTGGCTGCAGGAGCGCGCCCTGCGCCGGCGCGACTTCCATACCTGGCTGCGCGCGCTGCCGCCGTTGACCGAGCTGGAGACGCTGCTGTTCCGCACGATCACCGTCGGCTTCGTGCTGTTGAGCCTGACCCTGCTGACCGGCCTGCTGTTCGTGCAGGACTTCCTGGCGCAGCGGCTGCTGCACAAGACCGTACTCAGCATCCTGTCGTGGATCGTGTTCGGTGCGCTGCTGATCGGGCGCTGGCGCAATGGCTGGCGCGGCACCAAAGCGGTGCACTGGACGCTGACCGCGATGGCGCTGCTGGTGTTGTCGTTCTTCGGCAGCAAGTTCGTGATCGAACTGGTGCTGGGGCCGCGCTGATCGCGTTGGCTGCAGGCCCGTCCAGGCCCCGCCGTCGCCACACCGCCCGCGCTCAGGCGTCCAGCGCAGCGCTCACCGCCGCCCACGGCTGATCCGGCCCCGGGCTGGCGAAGTGATAGGCGATGCGGCGGCGGTAGACCTGCCCGGGCCGCAGGATCGTCGACGGGAAATTGGGGTGGTTGGGCGCGTCCGGGTAGTCCTGCGGCTCCAGGCAGACGCCGCGGCCGAGTCCGGGATGGTGGTCGTCCAGATGCTGGCCTTCGTAGAGTTGCACCGCCGGTGCGTCGCTGCTGATGCGCAGCGCCACGCCACTGTGCGGCGAGTACAACTCGGCAACGCAATCGGCTCCGGCGGCCAGCACCAGGCATTGGTCGTAGCCCTTGCCGAGCACCACCTGCGGATGCGACGGATCGCTTTTGTCGGCCAACGCCGCAGCATGGCGGAAATCGAACGGCGTGCCGGCGACCGAGGCGATTTCGCCGGTCGGAATCGATTCGGCATCCACCGGCAGATAGCGATCGGCCGGCACCCGCAGCACCTGCAGCGCGGCGCGCCGATGCGGGTCGCCGGATAGGTTGAAGTACGGGTGATGGGTGAGGTTCAACGCGGTGGCGGCATCGCAGTGCGCCTCGAAGTCCAGCTGCAGGCTGCGTCCGCGCAATTGCAGCCGCGCACGCACCTGCAGATTGCCGGGATAGCCTTCTTCGCCATCGGGCGAGTCGTAACCGAGCAGCACCTGGTCAGGTGCATGCTCTAGCACGCTCCACACGCGCCGCCCGAAGCCGCGCAGGCCGCCGTGCAACTGGTTGCGCCCCTCATTGGCGGCCAGCGTGTGGGTGACCCCATCCAGCGTGTAGCGCGCGCCGGCGATGCGGTTGCCGAAGCGGCCGACCAGGATGTTGAGGCTGTCGCCATCGGCGGCGTAGGCCGGCAGATCCGGCAATGCCAGCAGCAGCGGCACCACCCCATGCTCGGTGGTCAGCCGCAGCGCATGCAGGATGCCGCCGTAGGTGAGCACCTCCGCCTCCAGCCCGGCAGTGCTGCGCAGCGTGAGCGCGTGGACTTCGACACCGTCTGGCAACTGCCCGAACACTCGCTGCATGGATCGTCCTGCCGATACTGGAAGCTGGCGAGCATAGCGGGGGAGCGCGGTCGCCGACCATGCCCCGGCGCACATCCTGGCGTGCGATGCGATGATCGTGTCGGCGAGACCTGCGCCAGCCCTGGCTGATTGATCGCGATGCAGCGACAACCTGCCATTGCAGGCACTAGGCTAGCGACGCGCCCGCCCCGCAGCGGCGTGTGACCACCTCGATCGATCAGCACAGGAGCGCCAAGCCGATGCAGTGGATTTCCCCCGCTTTGCGAATCTCACCGGGACGGCTGTTGCAGGCTGTCGTTGGCGCGGCCTTGCTCGCCAGCGCGCTCGCCGCCCCTGCGGCCGAGGTCAAGGTGACCGGCACGCTGCGCGTGGACCAGCCCGGTGCGCAGGTGTCGCGGCAGCTGTTCGGCCAGTTCGCCGAGCATCTGGGCACCGGCATCTACGGCGGGGTGTGGGTCGGCGAGGACTCGGCGATTGCCAATACGCGCGGCTATCGCAACGATGTGCTGGCAGCGTTGAAGGCGATTGCAGTGCCCAACATCCGCTGGCCCGGCGGCTGTTTTGCCGACGAATACCATTGGCGCGATGGCGTCGGTGCGCCGGCCAAGCGCCCGGTCAGCGTCAACACGCACTGGGGCGGCGTGGAAGAGTCCAACCGCTTCGGCACGCACGAGTTCATGGAGTTCACCGAACTGCTCGGCACCCAGGCCTATATCGCCGGCAACGTGGGCAATGCGGCGCCGGACGAGATCGCGCAGTGGGCGGAATACATGACGGCGCCGACCCGCTCGAGCCTGGCCAACGAGCGCCGCGCCAATGGCCGCGACGCACCGTGGCAGGTGCCCTACTTCGGCGTCGGCAACGAGCTGTGGGGCTGCGGCGGCAACATGCGCGTGGAGTACGCGGCCGACGTCTATCGGCGCTACCAGACCTTCGTCAAGGCCCCGGCCAATCAGAAGATCCTCAAGATCGCGCCCGGCCCCAACAACGACGATTACCACTGGACCGAAGTGATGATGCGCGAGGCCGGTACGCTGATGGACGGCCTGAGCCTGCACTACTACACCGTGCCAGGTGGCTGGCCACCGCGCGCCTCCTCCACCGACTTCGACGAAGCCGCCTGGATCGACACGCTGTCGCGCACGCTGGTGATGGACGAGCTGATCCGCAAACACAGCGCGATCATGGACCGCTACGACCCGGGCAGGAAGGTCGCACTGGTGGTGGACGAATGGGGCACCTGGTACGCCGGGCTACCGGATGCGAACCCGGGCTTTCTGCATCAGCAGAACACGCTGCGCGATGCACTGGTGGCGTCGTTGAACATCGACATCTTCAGCGCGCATGCCGAACGCGTGCGCATGGCCAATATCGCGCAGATGGTCAACGTGCTGCAGGCGATGATCCTCACCGACGGCGACAAGATGGTGCTGACACCTACCTACCACGTGTTCGCGCTGTACAAGCCCTACCAGGACGCCACCCAGCTGCCGTTGCAACTAAGTACACCCGAGTATCGCCATGGCGATGTCCACGTACCCGCAGTGCACGGCTCGGCGGTCAAGGCCAGGGATGGACACGTCTATATCGCCCTGACCAATCTGGATGCGACGTCGGCCGCGAACGTCAGTGTGCAGGTGGATGGCCTGACGGCGCGCGGGGTGACCGGGCAGATTCTGACCGGGCCGGCGATCACTGCGCACAATACCTTTACGCAGCCGCGCACGGTGGAACCCAAAGCGTTCGAGGGGGCACGCGTGCAAGGCAACGCAGTGACTGTCGCGCTGCCGGCGCGCTCGGTGGTGATGCTCAAGCTGGAGTGAGCGATGGCGGCGGCAGCATCAACTGCCGCCTTAGTCGTTGGTCGAGAACGACAACTGCGCAAACTGCGTCTTCAGCGTCGTTCGCTCTCAAGCAACCCGGCGTCCATCACGCATCAGCACGTCACGCCCGCGTGCACCCTGTCGAACAGAGCACGAACCAGGCGCGCTCCAGATGTCAGATGCTGGCTACACCCCGGTCGCTGCGTGAGCCGGCGCCGGCGCGGGCTCGGCAGTACGCCATTGCACCGGCAGGCGTTCGAGCACGTGCTCCATGAAGGCGCGCACCTTCGGGGTGAAGTCGCGGCGGTCGGCGACGCAGAGGTAGATCCGCAGCGGCTCCGGTAATGCCTGGGCTGTGCTGCCGAGATCGGAGACAAACAGCGGCTGCAGCTCGCCGCGCTGCAGGTAAGGCTGCACGACATAGGCGGCCAGGCGCGCGATGCCGCCGCCGGCCGCGGCCATGGTGGCGAGCGCATCGATATCGTCGCTGACCATCGCCTTGCCCAGTTCCGGCTGGAAGCGCACGCCATTGCGCACGAAATTCCACGGCAGGCAGCGCCCGTCGACCGGGTAACGCAGCAGCAGGCAATCGTGATACTTCAAGTCGTCCGTGCCCTGCGGCGTCCCGCAGCGCGCCAGATACTCGGGCGCTGCGCACACCACCAGCGGCACCTGGGCGATGCAGCGTGCGACCAGGCCGTCTTCCAGCTGCGCTTCGATGCGCAGGCTGACATCCACGCTTTCCTGCGCGTGCTGCACCGCCCGGTCGGTGCACAGCAGCTCGATCTCCAGCTGCGGGTACTGCTGACGCAGGGCCGGCAGCATCGGGGCGAGCACGTGCCGCGCGAAGGCCGCGGTGCTGGCCACCCGCAAGCGCCCCGCCGGCGCCTGCTGCGGCCCGGCCACTGACTGGCGCGCGCGCTCCAGGTCGCGCTCCAGCTGCCGCACCTGCTCGAAGTACAGCGTGCCGCGCTCGGTCAGCGCCAGGCTGCGCGTGGTCCGGTGCAGCAGACGCACGCCCAGGTGCTGCTCCAGCCGCGCGATGTTCTGGCTGACCGCAGCCGCGCTGATCCCCAGCAGCTTGGCGCCTCCGGCAATGCTGCCGGCATCGACAGTACTGACAAAGCTACGGATGGACTGAAGAATGTTCATTGGTCAGGCGAGTATTACCAAACGATTCGTAAGTTTTTCTTACGTAAGCCGCAAGGCTACGCGATCTACCCCGCCCGCGGTGGCGTCTCTACAGTGCTGCCCATCACGCCGATCCGCGGCAACCGAGGCCACTGCATGTCGTCATCTCCCCCCTCCTCCCCATTGCTGCGCCCGCGCTGGAAACTCGGCGTGCGCACCACCCCGTTCGTGTTCGCGTTCTATATGGCCACGATCATGGCCTTGCTGATGTGCCTGGTGATCACCGGCGCCAATACCGGCCTTGCCCCCGGCTACCTGTGGCGCGTACTGGATGCCTACCGCATTGCGATGCCCACCGCGTTCTGCTGCGTGCTGGTGGTGCGACCGTTGGTGATACGGCTGGTGGCCTGGACGGTGCATGCCGGGCATTGAGTCTGGCGTATGCGGCATGCGCGAAACGCTGCCGCAGGCAATCGTGTCGATGCATCCGCAAGGCCATCGATGTGCCACAGCACCTGGCTTGCCGGCCAAGGTGGCATTCCCTGCGCGGCAGCCACCAGAGCCCGCCAACACGCACATGCGTTGGCGCTCGGAGCATCTGCCGGCTTGAACGCAGTGACCTGGACGCCGCAGATGCCGTCGCGCCCGCAACGAAACATCCGCAGCCAGCTGCTGCCACGCAACATCCGGCGCATGCAGTCTGCGACCGCCGTCATGCCAATGCTGGATGATTCCGGAATGAACACCACGGAACTGAAACGCGCCACACAATTGCTTTGACACTGAAGTAGCCGCTGCGCAGCGTCACTTCTCCCTGGACGTCGGTCCACTTTTTGGAGACGCACGCAATGAACACGCTACGCAGTGTCGCTGTGCAGTTCGCCTTGCTATGCGCAGTGGCGATGCCACCAGGCGCACACGCGCAAACCCTGGTGTGGGAGGACAATTTCAACGGCCCCGGCATCGACGGCAACAAGTGGACCTACGACGTCGGCAACGGCTGTCAGATCGGCCTGTGCGGCTGGGGCAACGGGGAGATGCAGTACTACACCAGCCGCGCCGAAAACGCGCGTATCGATAACGGCCGGCTGGTGATCGAAGCGCGACGCGAAGCGTTCCAGGGCATGTCGTTTACCTCGGCGCGTCTCAAGACCGAAGGCCGCATGCACTTCAAATACGGCACGCTGGAGGCGCGCATCAAGACGCCGGTGGTGGGCAACGGGCTATGGCCGGCGTACTGGATGCTGGGCACCATCGGCGTGTGGCCAGGTCGCGGCGAGATCGACCTGCTGGAAGCCGGCATGGCCGCGGCGATCGCCAATGGCACCGCCAATCGCCGTATCGGCGCCGCGGTGCACTGGGACTATAACGGCCAGCAGGCCGACTACGACACCAGCTACACCAGCCCGGTGGATCTGCATGCCGACTTCCATGTGTACCGCATGACCTGGGACCCGCAGTTCATCCGCGTGTCGATCGATGGCCAGCAATACTTCGAGTTTGCGATCTCCAATATCGAAGGCGCCTCGCTGCACGAATTCCATCAGCAGCAGTATCTGCTGCTCAATCTCGCCGTCGGCGGCGCCTATACCGGCATCACCTCGCCTGCGGCGGTGACCGCGCCGTTGCCGGGCAGGATGGAGATCGATTACATCCGCCTGTATCAAAACCCCGGTTCGCAGCTGTACGTGGGCGCGCAACACGCGGCGCCCGCAGGGCGCTTCGGCGTGTTCACCGAGCAGGCCGATACCAGCGGGCGACTCAACTTCGGCCAGGATGCCGAGCTGTATCTGTGGAACAACCTCACCCCGATTGCGCAGGCGCCGTTCGAAGGCAGCAACGTGATGGCCTACCGCGCCAATGCCGGTGCCTGGTATGGCCTGGGCATCCAGACCGACTATCGCAACATGGCCGCCTATGCCGGCGGCGCGCTGAAGCTGCACCTGAAAACCACCACGCCATCGACCTTCAAGATCGGCATCAACACCAGCTTTGGCGACAGCTGGGTGGATTTTGTCGCGGGCGGCAATCAGTACGGCCTGGTGCGCGATGGCGCCTGGCATGAGGTGAGCATTCCCTTCAGTGCGTTCTACGACCTGGATCTGCAGGCGGTCAAACAGATGTTCATGCTGGTGGCCGATCCGCCGGCTGCGCCAGTGGAGATCGCCATCGACAAGGTGTATTACCAGAGCCGTTGAGCAGCGCAGGCGCAGGACGCTCGGTCACGGCCCCTGCAGCGCAGGACAGCCGCAGCCAACGCTCAGGCGTTGGTTGCCACGCCTTTCAACACATCGATCAGCTGACGCAGGCGATACGGTTTAGGCAGGAAATCCACCTGCGCCGGCAGCGGCGGCAATTGCGCCTTTGCAAACCCCGAGGCCAGGATCACCCGCGCCTGCGGCAGCAGCTGCGCCACGTGTTCGCTCAGTTCGATGCCCGACATGCCGTTGGGCATGCGGATGTCGCTGAAGACCACATCGTAGGGGCCGTTCTCGCGCAGCATGCGCAAGGCGCTATGGCCGTCGTCGGCGGTTTCGACGGTGATGCCTGCGTCGCGCAGCGCCTCGCCGATCAGTTCGCGCAATTCCTGCTGATCTTCCACCATCAACAGACGCAGGGATTCAGTCATGCTCAGCCTCCTCGATGGCCGGGAGAAACAGGGTAACGGTGGTGCCGCGGCCAGGCGCAGTGTCCAGCTCGACAAAGCCACCGGATTGGGACGCAAAGCCGTGTACCTGGCTCAATCCCAGGCCCGAACCCTTGCCCACGTCCTTGGTGGTGAAAAACGGCTCGCTGGCGCATTGCGCCACGTGTGCCGACATGCCGGGGCCATCATCGCGTACGGCAATGCTGACGTAAGCGCGCGGCCGGCCATGCGGATCGGATGGCGCAGCACGCTGCTGCAGCGCCGTTTCCAGCACGATGGTGCCGCCGCCCGGCATGGCATCGCAGCTGTTGAACACCAGATTGAGCAAGGCCGCCTCCAGTTGGCCAGGGTCCACGCGGATATCGGGCAACTGTTCGGCGAACGCCAGCGACAGCACGATCCCGGCCGGACAGGCACGCCGCAGCAGCTCCAGCGAGTGCGTCACCACCGCGTTGGCGCCGTGGCGTTCGGGAATCAGCCGCTGCCCGCGCGCAAAGGCAAGCAGCTGGCGTGTCAGCAAGGTGCCCCGATCGACTGCCGTCTGCGCCGCGTCCACCAGCATGCGCGTACGCGCGTCGTCGCCGGCACGCAGCGCGATCAGGTCCAGGCTGGTCACCATCACGGTCAGCAGGTTATTGAAATCGTGCGCCATGCCGAGCGTCAGGCGACCCAGCGCGTCCACCTTCTGCGACTGCAGCAGGGCATGCTGCGCATGCTGCAACAGCTGCTGCGCCTGGTGCCGCTGGTCGATGTCGCAGGTGACCTTGGCAAACCCCACCAGCACACCGAATTCCAGCACCGGCTCGATCGCCACGCTTGCCCAGAAGCGGCTGCCGTCCTTGCGCACCCGCCAGCCTTCGGTCGCAAAACGCCCCTCGCGTCTGGCGGTGTCCAGATTGCGGGCAGGTTCGCCGCCCTGCGCATCCTCCGGCAGATAGAAGCGCGAAAAATGCGAGCCAATGATCTCGGCGGTGGTGTAACCCTTGATGCGCTCGCCGCCGGGATTCCAGCTACACACGTGGCCGCCCGTATCGAGCATGTAGATCGCGTAATCGGACACGCTCTGCACCAACAGCTGGCACTGCCGGCTGTCGTGAGAAAGCGGCCCCGCACTGTCGACGGCCGTTTCCGCATCCATCACGCAACTTTCCCCCGGAAAAGCGCGCGACCATAGTGACGAGTGCGTGAAGGCTGCGTGCAAGCCGACCCGGCTGCAGAACGTCAAAATCCCGGCGATTTGCGCGTGAAAGTTATCGGCTACCATGACCGCCCTCCTCGTCCGGTCCGCGCCTTTATGCAGAACATCTCGACCACACGCGACCGCTGGGTGTGGGTGATCGCGGGGGCCCTGATGGCCGGAACGCTCGGCGTGGAATTGGTCACGCCGCTCGGCTATGCGGTGTGGCTGACCTATTTCGTCGCGGTGGGCGTGACGGTCTTCCAGAATCGCGTGCAGGTGCCCCTGGTGGTCGCCGCGCTCTCGTGCGTGTTGCTGGCCGTCGGTTTTCAGCTGGCGCCGTCCAGTACCAGCTCGAGTTTTTCCTCGATCAACCGCAGCATCGGCGGGGTGTCGTTCCTGGCGATGGCGCTGGTGGTGATGCAGGCCATCCGCGCGCGCCGCCAGGCCGAACTGGCGCTGTGGCTGCAGCAGGCCGAAAACACCGTCGAAGCGAGTTTGCGCGGTGATCACAGCCCCGACGATCTGGCCAATGCCGCCGTGCGCGCGCTGTGCGACACGCTGGATGCGCAGGTCGGCGCGTTGTATCGCATCGAGGGTGACCGCCTGCGTCTGACCGGCGGCGCCGCGCTGCCGGCCGATGTGTCCAGGACACTGCCGACCGATGCCGGCCAACTCGGCGAGGCCTTGCGCAGCGGCACGGTGCGCCGGGTGCGCGGTGTGGAAGCCGGACATCTGCAGATCGCCTCGGGCCTGGGCCGCAGCGCCTGCCAGGAACTGCTGCTGGCACCGGTCATCGCCGATGGGCGGGTGATCGGCATCCTCGAGCTGGGCCGTGCCGCTGCGCCGGGCACGGCCCGCACGCGCGAGGAAGAACTCCTCACGCGCTGCGGCGAGAACATCGGCCTGGCCTTGCGCACGGCATTGCTACGCGCGCAGCTGGTGGCCCTGTTGGAAGAAACCCAGCGCCAAAGCGAAGAGCTGCAGACCCAGCAGGAAGAGCTGCGCGTGGCCAACGAGGAGCTGGAGGAACAAAGCCGCAGCCTGCAGCAGTCGCAGAGCGATCTGGAACTGCAGCAAGCCGAGCTGGAACAGACCAACGTGCAGCTGGAAGAACGCACCCAGGCGCTGGAAGCGCAGAAGCAGGCCTTGCTGATCGCGCAGAACCAGCTGGTGCGCAACAGCAACGAGCTGTCCACCGCCTCGCGCTACAAATCCGAGTTCCTGGCCAACATGTCGCACGAGCTGCGCACGCCGCTCAACAGCGCGTTGATCCTGGCCAAGCTGCTGTCGGACAACAAGGACGGCACGCTCAGCCCCGAGCAGGTGAAATACGCGCAGGCGATCCTGTCGTCCAACAACGATCTGCTGGCGTTGATCAACGACATTCTCGACCTGTCCAAGATCGAGGCCGGGCATGTGGAACTGGCCGACGAAACCGTCGCCACCAGTTCGGTGCTGCAGCGCCTGCGCGAAACCTTCGAGCCGCTGGCGCGCCAGAAGGGCCTGGCGTTGCAGCTGGCTGCCGAATCCGACGCACCGACGCAACTGGTCGTCGACAGCCAGCGCCTGCAGCAGATCCTCAAGAACCTGCTGGCCAACGCGATCAAGTTCACCGAGCACGGCAGCGTCAGCCTGTCGATCCAGGCGCACACGCCCGGCCGGGTGCTGTTCAAGGTCAACGACACCGGCATCGGCATCGCGCACGAACAGACCGAGATCATCTTCGAAGCGTTCCGCCAGGCCGATGGCAGCACGCGTCGTCGCTATGGCGGCACCGGTTTGGGGCTGTCGATCTCGCGCGACCTGGCCCAGCGCATGGGCGGCAGCATCCGCGTGGACAGCCAGCCCGGACGCGGCAGCTGTTTCACGCTGGAATTGCCGATCGACGGCGCGCCGGCCGAGCCGGTCACCGCAGCACAGGCCAACGCGGGTGCGCTGGCGATCGGCGCCACGCCGTTGTCGCAATCCGCCAGTGGCACGGCCATGGCCTCGCGCCTCGATGGGCGCGCAACGGGTGCGTCCACGGGGATGCCGCTGCCGATTCCGGCAGCCGCCGCCCCGCCGCTGCAGCGCGCCGACGATGATCGCGACCAACGTACCCGCCCCGGCCGGCTGATCCTGGCGGTGGAAGACGAAGCACGCTTTGCACAGGCGCTGGTCGACCTGGCGCACGAGCTGGACTTCGATTGCGTGGTGGCGCCCAGCGCCGAAGAAGCGCTGCGCCTGGCCGCCGAACTGCGTCCCAGCGGCATCCTGCTCGACATCGGCCTGCCGGATGCGTCCGGCCTGAGCGTGCTCGAACGCCTCAAGCGCGATCCGGCCACGCGCCATATTCCGGTGCATGTGGTGTCTGCGCTGGAGCGCAGCCAGATTGCGCTGGAACTGGGCGCGGTGGGCTATCTGATCAAGCCGGCCACGCGCGAGCTGCTGGCGGGCGCGATCCGTCAACTGGAAGACACCAATGCACGCGCGGTGCGCCGCTTGCTGATCGTCGAGGACGACAGCGCGCTGCGCGCCAATCTGCAATTGCTGCTGGCGCGCGATCAACTGGAGATCATCGCGGTGGGCAGCATCGCCGAGGCGATGCAGCAGCTGGCCGGCTCGACCTTCGACTGCATGGTCACCGATCTGGCGCTGCCCGACGGCAGTGGCTACGACCTGCTCGAGCGCATGGCCGGCAACGATGCAGTCGCGTTTCCGCCGGTCATCGTCTACACCGGGCGCGCGCTCACCCGCGACGAGGAACAACGCCTGCGCCGCTATTCCAAGAGCATCATCATCAAGGGCGTGCGCTCGCCCGAACGCCTGCTCGATGAGGTGACGCTGTTCCTGCACAGCGTGGAAGCCTCGCTGCCCAGCGACCAGCAACGCCTGCTGCGCGAAGCGCGCCGCCGCGACGCGGTGCTGGACGGCGCCACCGTGCTGCTGGCCGAGGACGACGTGCGCAACATCTTTGCGCTCTCCAGCGTGCTCGAGCCGCTGGGCGTGACGCTGCAGATCGCCCGCAACGGCCGCGAGGCGCTGGAACATCTGGCCAAGCACGAAGTGGACCTGGTGCTGATGGACATCATGATGCCGGAGATGGACGGCCTGACCGCGATGCGCCAGATCCGCGCCAATCGCCAGTGGCAGGATCTGCCGATCATCGCGCTGACCGCCAAGGCCATGGCCGACGATCGCGAACGCTGTCTGGAGGCCGGTGCCAACGACTACATCGCCAAGCCCATCGACGTGGACAAGCTGGTGTCGCTGTGCCGGGTGTGGTGCTCGCGACAATGAACGCGGTGGAGCTGTTCGACCTGGAGCTGCGGGTGCTGCTGGAAGCGGTCTACCAGCGCTACCACTACGACTTCCGTGATTACGCGGTGTCGTCGCTGCGCCGGCGCATGCGCCACGCGATGGCACGCCTGGAGTGCGCCCGCGTGGCCGATCTGCAGCACCGCCTGCTGCACGAACCGGACACCTTTGCGCAGGCGATGCAGTTCTTCACCGTGCAGGTGTCGGAGATGTTCCGCGACCCGGCCTACTTCCGCGTACTGCGCGAGCATGCGGTGCCGGTCTTGCGCACCTATCCATCGATCAAGCTGTGGGTGGCCGGCTGCAGCACCGGCGAGGAAGTCTGGTCGCTGGCGATCCTGTTGCACGAAGAAGGCCTGCTGGAAAAGGCGGTGATCTACGCCACCGACATCAATCCCGAAGCCCTGGGCATGGCCGAGGCCGGCGCCTTCGGCATCGACCGCATCGCGCAGTTCAGCCGCAATTACCTGGATGCCGGCGGCCGCGGCTCGCTCTCGGACTACTACACCACCGCCTACGATGGCGCGGTGTTCGATCGCCGGTTGAAGCGCAATATCGTCTTCGCCGACCACAGCCTGGCCACCGATACGGTGTTCTCCGAAGTACACCTGGTGTCGTGCCGCAACGTGCTGATCTATTTCAACCGCAGCCTGCAGGACCGTGCCGTGGGCCTGTTCCACGATGCATTGGTACACCGTGGGTTCCTGGGCCTGGGCAGCAAGGAGTCGCTGCAGTTCGGTGCGCATGCGCAGGCGTTCGAAACCGTGGCACGCGAGCAGCGCCTGTTCCGCAAGGCGGCGGCATGAACGCAATGTACGCAGGGGCAGCGCAGTTCGACGCGATGGTGATCGGTGCCTCGGCCGGCGGCGTCATGGCCTTGCAGGCGCTGTTGTCCAGCCTGCCTGCGGACCTGCCGATGCCGGTGCTGGTGGTGTTGCACCTGCCGCGCGACCGCACCAGCCATCTTGCCGAGCTGATGGATGCACGCTGCGCCTTGCCGGTGCGCGAGGCCGAAGACAAGCGGCCGCTGCTTGCCGGCAGCGTGACCATCGCCCCGCCCGACTACCATCTACTGGTGGAAACGCGCGACAGCCTGGCGTTGTCGATGGATGCACCGGTGCTGTTCTCGCGCCCGGCGATCGACCCGCTGTTCGAATCGGCGGCCGACGTCTTCGGGCAGCGCCTGCTGGCGATCCTGCTCACCGGCGCCAGCAGCGACGGCAGCGCCGGCGTGGCGGCGGTGCGCGCAGTCGGTGGCACCGCCTGGATCCAGCGCCCCGACGATGCCGCCTCACCGCTGATGCCCGCCTCCGCTCTCGCCTATGCTGGCGCCGATGCGGTGCTCACCCTGCAGGCGATCTGCAGCCGACTGGAAGCCTTTCACCCATGAATCTCACCGCGACCGGCCTGGCTGCGCACAGCAATGGCGACGAGCCCGCCAAGCTGCTGATCGTCGACGACGTGCCGCAGAACCTGGTGGCGATGGAAGCGCTGCTGCAGCGCGACGGCCTCCAGGTGCTGTGTGCCGCGTCCGGCGCGCAGGCGCTGGAGCTGCTGCTCGAACACGATGTGGCGCTGGCGCTGCTGGATGTGCACATGCCGGAAATGGACGGTTTTTCGCTGGCCGAACTGATGCGCGGCTCGCAGCGCAGCCGGCATGTGCCGATCATTTTCCTGACCGCATCGCCGAACGATCCGATGCGCGCCTTCCAGGGCTACGAAACCGGCGCGGTGGATTTCCTGCACAAGCCGATCGAGCCGCACGTGATCCTGAGCAAGGTCAATGTGTTCATCGAGTTGTACCAGCAGCGGCGCCTGCTCAAGGCACGCAACGCCTCGCTGGAACGCGCGCTTACGCTCAACGAAACCATGATGGCCGTGCTCACCCACGACCTGCGTACGCCGCTGTCGGTGATCCTGCTGTGCGCCGACAAGCTCGGCCTGGATGTGAAGGCCGATGGCTCGGCCGCACGCACGCTCGATCACCTGGAAAACAGCGCGCGGCGGATGGCACGGATGGTCGAGCAGTTGCTGGATTTCTCGCGCCTGCGCAGCGACGGGCTGTCGATGCAGTTCGGCCCCTGCAATCTGGGCGAAGTCACCCACAGCGTGGTGGGCGAAGTGGCACAGGCCAACCCGCACACGCCGATCGACCTGCGTACCGAAGGCGATCTGGACGGCGATGGCGATGGCGATCGCCTGGCCCAGGTCGTGTCCAACCTGGTCGGCAATGCGGTGCTGCATGGCGGCAGCCAGCCGGTGCGGGTGCATCTGGACGGACGCGAACGCGACACGCTGCGGCTGTCGGTGCGCAATGTCGGGCGCATCCCGGACAGCCTGATGCCGCGCCTGTTCGAGCCGTTCAAGGCCAGCTTCCATGCCAGCCAGGGCCTGGGGCTGGGCCTGTTCATCGCCGACCAGTTCGTCAAGGCGCACGGCGGCACGCTGCAGGCGCGCAACGAAGACGGCGACGTGGTGTTTGAAGCCGTGCTGCGGCGACACAACCTGGCCGCGTAGTCGCGGCCATGCGGCGGCCGGGCAGCACGCCGAGCTGCCGCCACGGCGCACCCGGCAAGGCGTAAGGGGTGATCGAAACCCATGCAATCCCGATGCTGGCGGCCTGTCGCAACCCCAGCCCATCGCGACAACATAATCCCTCTGACGAACTCATCCAGGACGCCTCACGCAGCGCGCGGCGCATGCGATCCGACAACGGAAGCCGGCACGAAAGCGGTTTGCATCGTCATGCGGGCGCGACCAGTGCCCGCATGGCGGATGCGCCGTATGCTCGTACTCCACGCCCCGTCCCGGCGCAGCGTTCCAGCCTGTTTCGATCGCACCAGCATCTGTCGTCATCATCCGGCGCACGCCGTGCGCCATGTCCGAGGAGGTGGTCATGTCGTATGTGGATGGATTTGCACTCGCGGTACCCACGGCCAACAAGGCCGCGTTTCTGGAACATGCCCGCATGGGCGATGCCATCATCATCGAATACGGCGCGCTGCGCGTGGTGGAGTGCTGGGGCGATGACGTCCAGCATGGACAACTGACCGACTTCCACCGCGCGGTCGCTGCCGGCGAGGACGAAACCGTGGTGTTTTCGTGGATCGAATGGCCGGACAAGGCGACCCGCGATGCGGGCATTCGCAAGATGATGGACGACCCGCGCATGGACCCGTCGGTCAACCCGATGCCGTTCGATGGCAAGCGCCTGATCTACGGCGGCTTCGTTCCGATCCTGAGCCTGGGGCAATCGGGCTGAGCACTGCAGCACGCACGCGTGTCTGTCTTTCGCGTGCGCGCCGCCCCCCGGTGTTGCGGCAGTGGCCGACGGCACCGGGTCTTCGGCGTTGGCCGTTACACTGGCCGCATGCAGCCGCGCTCGCCGCCCACGATGCGCGGGCGCAGCGACTGTATTGCCTGCCACCGGAGACCACCGCATGACCGACGCACCGCTTTTGATCGCCTGCCCGAGCTGCGCTGCGATGAATCGTGTTGCAGCTGCGCGTCTGCGCGATGCACCCAACTGCGGCAGTTGCCACAAGCCCTTGTTCCTGGGCACGCCGGTGGCGCTCTCGGAGGCCGATTTCGATAAGCATGCGGTGCGCAGCGCGCTGCCGTTGGTGGTGGATTTCTGGGCGCCGTGGTGCGGGCCGTGCCTGAGCATGGCGCCGCAGTTTGCCGCAGCCGCGGCACTGCTCGAACCGCAGGTCCGGCTGGCGAAGGTCGATACCGATCTGCATCCGGCGCTGGGCACGCGCTTCGGTATCCGCAGCATCCCGACCTTGCTGCTCATCCGCGGCGGCAGTGAGCTGGGCCGTCACTCAGGCGCGGTGAGCAGCGCGCAGATCGTCAGCTGGGTGCAGTCGGTGTTGCGCAGCCGTTGACACACAAAACCCGCTGCATGATGCACGCAGCGGGTCTGGTTCTACGTTCTACGATCGGCATCACTGCGACACGCGCGCAGTGATGCAGTCGATCGATCAAGCACCGGGAGCGGCTGACCAGAGCACTGTGCAGCCGCTCGCTACTTTTCAGTCGCTCTTACTGCCAGTTGACGTTGACCGACACACCCACCACGCGCGGCTCGTTGTACACCGCCGCCATGTAGTTTTCGATCACGCCCTTGACGTTCTTCTCGTTGGTGATGTTGCGCGCAAACGCCGCCACCTCCCACGCGCCATAGCCGCCGGTGTAACCGAGCTTGAGGCCGCCTTCGAAATTGCCGTTGGCGCGGAACTCGGTGGAGTCGTACAGCACGAAGCTGGTTTCGCCCTGCTTGTTCCAGTCGGTGGAGACGAAGAAGGCGCCATCGTTGCCCACCGGAATGTCGTAGCGCGCGGCCAGGTTGAGGTTGTACTTGGGCGCGTTGGGCAGCGGGTTGCCGTCGATCTGCGCAAAGGTGTTGGCACCGACGCGGATGGTCGGGTCGTTGACCGTGCACACCACCACGCCGTTGAGCGCACAGGCCTGCGCGTAGACGCGATCGTCGTGGATTTCGCTATGCAACAGGCTCAGGCCGGCGGTTAGCGACAGGTTGGAGATCGGGCGCCAGTCCAGATCCGCCTCCAGGCCGTAGGCCTTGGCCTTGTCGGCATTGAACAGCACGCCGTTACCGTCCGAGTCGTTGCCGTTGAGCTGGATGTCGTCCACCGTATAGGTGAAGCCGCTGACGTTCAGACGCAGGCGGTTGTCGAACAGGCTGCTCTTGATGCCGGCTTCCCACGACAGGATGGTTTCCGAATCGGCGGTGGTGAAATCCGAATTGAACACCGCGCTGCGGCCCTGGATGGTCGGACCGCGGAAACCGCGTGCCACGCGCGCATAGACGCTCAGCTCGGGATTGATCTCATACATCGCGCTGAGATCCCAGCTGGGCTGGGTGTCGGACATGCGCACGTCGCGACGGCCGCGATAGGTCACCGCACCGGCGGCGGTATCGGCGGTCTTGAGCAGGCGGGTTTCCTTGCTGTCCTTGGTCTGGCGCAGACCGGCAGTCAGGGTGAGCGCGTCGGTGGCCTTGTAGCTGAGCTGCCCGAACCCGGCCCAGGAGGTATTGGTGTTGCGCAGGCGCACCCAGTTGTTGGGGTTGCGCGCGGCGGTCTGCAGGAAATACGCCCGCTGATAGAAATCGGTGGTATCGCGCCCGTCGAAGTAGAACGCGCCCACCTGCCATTGCAGAGCGTCGTCGCCTTCGCTGGCCAGACGCAGTTCCTGGGTGTACTGGTCCAGGTCGCGGATCTGCCCCATCGACTGGCCGAAGCCGTTCGGCACGCCGTTGACCGGGTAGTTGGCAGCTGCGCCGCCATCGGTGTCGCCACGGCTATAGCCGGAGGTGGTTTCGTAGGCAGTGATGGAGGTCAGCGACACGCCGCCGAAATCGTAGATCGCCTTGATCGAGCCGCCGTCGGTCTGATACGCCTGCGGGTTGTCGTGCGCCTCGTCGTAGGCCACGCGATTGCGCGGCACGTCGACCTTGTCGCTGCCGCGCGTGACCGCATTGCGCAGGAACAACGTGGAGGTACCGTCGTAGTCGCGGGTATGCACCGAGCCCAGCAGCGAGAACGCGTCGTTGGGCTTGAGCAGCAACTGCAGGCGCGCATTGCGGTCGTTGTAGCCGCCCATCGCATCCTTGCGTGGGGTACGCGTGCCATCGGCGCTACTGCCGGCGAAGGTATTGTCCACCCAGTCGTCGCGGTGCTGGTACAGGGCCGACACGCGGAACGACAGCACGTCGTTGATCGGGCCGCCGAAGCCACCGTCCAGAGATACCGTGTTGTAGCTGCCGTAGCTGGCATCGACGCGGCCGGTATAGGTATCGCCGGGTTTGATGGTGTCGAACTTGACGATGCCGGCGGTGGTGTTGCGGCCGAACAAGGTGCCCTGCGGGCCGCGCAGCACTTCGACCTGGTCCACGTCGTAGACCGGGTTGGACTTGAGCACCACGTGTTCCAGCACCACGTCGTCCTGGATGATGGACACCGGCTGCGAAGCGCCGAGGTAGAAATCGATATTGCCCAGGCCACGGATATAGAAGCGCGGGAAGATGCGCCCGGTGGTGGTCTCGGCATAGAAGCCCGGCACGCGGCCGGACAGCGCCAGCAGCGTGTCGTCGCCACCGGCGGTGAACTCGCGCATCGCCGCGCCCTGCACCACGCCCACCGACACCGGCACTTCCTGCAGGTTCTGCTCGCGGTGTTCGGCAGTGACGGTGACCGTATCCAGCGCGGTCGGGCTGCCCTCACCCTCACGCGTCGGCGCCTGCTGCGCAGAGGCAGCGGCGGCCAGCGAGGCAAGCAGCAGGCCGGCGCAGGCACGCGCCAGCGGCGTGCGCTGCAAGGCGGCGCGACGGCGTGCGGATGCGTGCGTGGTGGCGGACGTCAGGGACGCGGAGACAGACGAGTACAACGACATGCGAGATGATCCTTGGGTAGGTGACGCGAGGGGTGACACGGAGGCAAACGTGGCGATCAACATGACTGCGCGGCGATCAGGCGGGCACGGCCGGTACTTGGAATCGGCACGTCGCACTCGTACACGCCGGTTCCTCCCCCACCGTCCGCACCCACCTGACACCTGCTCGCCACGTGTTGTTGGCCACTCCAGCGTCCGTCGGCACCGGGCATGCCGGCCGACGACGCAAGGTGGCGCCGCGCGCACGATATGTCAGCAATGTTGCAGCTCTATGGCAAGCGTGTCGTTGCGCACATGGCCGCCGTTGCAGAGCCATGCCGCGGCGCGCGCCAGGCATTTCGAAACGGCATGCCTGCGCTGGCCGCGTGCTGTCATGCTGGCGCCATGCGGACGCGCTCAGCGGAGAGGAACAGAGCTTGAAACGACTTGGATGGATGGCGGGCGTACTGGCCGCAGTGAGTTGTCAGCTGGCGCAGGCCGGCAGCGCGGTGATCAGCCGGATCGACTACCAGGGCGATGACGGCGGCCCGATACCGACCGCGGCGCAGTACCGCAACCCGGTCGTGGCCGGTTTCCATCCTGACCCGTCGGCGGTCCGCGTCGGCGACGACTTCTATCTGGTCAACTCCAGCTTCGGCTATTTCCCCGGCCTGCCGGTGTTCAAGAGCCGCGATCTGGTGCACTGGACGCAGATCGGCAACGCGATCGATCGCCCCGATCAGATCAAATACGGCAACGACGAACTCACCCGCGGCCTGTTCGCCGCCAGCATCAGCCACCACGACGGCACCTTCTACATCGCCAACACCTGCTTCTACTGCGATGGCGGCAATTTCCTGATCACCGCCAAGGACCCGGCCGGGCCCTGGTCGAACCCGATCTGGCTGGATGCCAAGGGCATCGATCCATCGCTGTTCTTCGACGACGACGGCAGCGCCTGGCTGGTCAACAACGATGTGCCGGCCGGCAAGCTGCGTTACGACGGGCACCGCGCGATCTGGCTGCAGCGGCTGGATCTGGCCAGCATGAAACTGGTCGGCACGCGCCAGGTACTGGTAGATGCGGGCTTCCAGCCGGCCAGCAACCCCGAGCATATCGAAGGCCCGCACCTGTTCCGTCGCGATGGCTATTACTACCTGACCGCAGCCGAGGGCGGCACCGGCGAGCAGCATGCACAGATGATCTACCGCAGCCGCCAGATCGCCGGGCCCTACCAGCCCTGGAGCGGCAATCCGGTGCTGACCCAGCGCGATCTGGACCCCAGCCGCAGCGCGCCGATCACCTCCGCAGGCCACGCGCAATTGGTCGAATTGCAGGACGGCTCCTGGTGGGCAGTATTCCTGGCCACCCGCCCGTATCAAGGCAACCACTACACCCTGGGTCGCGAAACCTTCCTGCTACCGGTGCAATGGCGCGACGGCTGGCCGGTGATACTGCCGCACGGCACGGCTGTGCCTGCGGTTGCCACGCGCCCGCCGCTGCCGGCAGGCACGCAGGACGCACTCACCAGCGGGCCGATGCAGTGGAGCGAGCATTTCCAGGACGCGCGCGTGCCGATGCAATGGATGACCATCCATCCGCCAACGGCGCCGTGGTATGTCACCGGCCCGCAGGGTCTGCGCATCACGCCCTCGAGCGTGGCGCTGGGCGATATCGGCCGCGGGCAGCCGGCGTATCTGGGCCACCGTCTGCAGCATCACCACGCCACGCTGGCGGCGACCGTCGATGGCAGCACGCTGGCAGCGGGCGAACAGGCGGGGCTGGCGATCGTCGCCAGGGAAACGCATTACCTGGCCTTACTGCTGGTGCGCGAGGATGCCGGCATGTCGGTGGTGCTGTCGCGCCGCGCCGGGACGCAGGAGCCAGGCAGCGGCACCGTGCTGGCGCGCGCGCCGCTGGCCGATGCAACCCAACCGGTCACGCTGCGCTTCGCCCTGGATGGCGCACGCGTGCATGTGGATTACGCAGTCGGCAGCGGCCAGTGGCAGACGCTGCTGGAACAGGGCGATGCCCGCATGCTCAGCACCGACAGCGCTGGCGGTTTCCTGGGTGCCACGTTCGGCCCGTACGCGTACGCGCAGTGAGCGCACGCACGCCAACGACACGCCGGTGCTGCCGGCGCACTGCACAGGCATCCACTGCAGCCAGGCGCGTGCAGCACGGCGTGTCAGGCACAGGCGGCGCACACCTGAAACACACGCAGCTGGACGCTGGTTTGGACGCGCGCAACGCCTGAGGCGTCGCGGCACATCGCTATCGTTATCGTTGCGCGGCAGGCAGGCACCGACAGCTGGCGCCTACGCGCGTAAACCGCATCAGGCGCGGGTGGCGATCACGCTGCTATCGAGCATCTGCCCGACCATGTTGAGCAGATCGTTGAGGCTGAAAGGCTTGGGCAGCAGCGCCATGCCGTCGGCCAGGAATTCCTGGCGGGTGGCGGCGTTTTCGGCGTAGCCGGTGATGAACAGGATCGGCAAGCCCGGCCGCAGCGCGCGCGCCACGTCGGCCATGTCGCGCCCGTTCATGCCTGGCAGGCCGACGTCGGACACCACCAGATCGATCTCCACCCCGGCACGCAACTGATCCAGCGCGCCGTTGGCATCATCGGCTTCCACCACGTGGTAGCCGGCATCGCTGAGCACCTCGCTGACCATCATGCGCACCACATCAGTGTCGTCCACCAGCAAGATGCGCTCGCTGCGTGTACGGGGCGAACTCGGTGCCGGTGCCGGCGGCACTGCGCTGGCAGTGAGCCCGCGCGGCAGCAGCAAGGCCACCGTGGTTCCGCGGCCCACGGTGCTGGTGATGCGTGCAGTGCCGCCGGACTGGCGCGCAAAGCCATAGGTCATCGACAAGCCCAGGCCGGTGCCCTCGCCGATCGGCTTGGTGGTGAAGAACGGCTCGAAGACCTGATTGAGGATGGCCGGTTCGATGCCGCTGCCATTGTCGATCACGTTCAGCACCACGTAATCGCCATCGTCCAGTTCCGGATCGCCTTGCGCGGTGTAGGCAGCGCTCTGGATGCGGATGGTGCCCCGGCCCTTCAAGGCGTCACGTGCGTTGATCACCAGGTTGAGCACCACGTTTTCGAGCTGGTTGGCATCGGCCACCGCCACCAGTGGCGTGTCGGCCAGCTCCAGCTCCAGCACGATGTTCTCGCCGATCGAGCGGTGCAGCATGTCTTCCAGCGAACGCACGCGTGTGTTGATATCGAAGGCTTGCGCATCCAGCGATTGCTTGCGCGCGAAGGCGAGCATGCGCTGGGTCAGTGCGGCGGCGCGATGCGCCGAGCCGGTGGCGATCTCGGCCAGCCGCGGCACCCGCTCGATGCGGTTGGACTCGACCGCCAGCTGGATCATGTCCAGGCCGGAAATGATGCTGGTCAGCAGATTGTTGAAGTCGTGCGCGATACCGCCGGTGAGCTTGCCCAGCGCCTCCATCTTCTGCGCCTGCAGCAACTGGATTTCGGTGCGCTGGCGCTCGGCGATCTGGTGGGCCAGCTCGGTGGTGGCGGTATCCAGCTCCTGACGCTGCTCACGCTCGCGCAGGCGCTGTTCGGTGACGTCCTCGACCAGCAGCAGGCCCAGATCCGGTTCGCGATACGGCGACACGCGCCACTCGGTTTCGCGCACCTTGCCCTCGCGCAGGATCGACAAGGCACCGCTCCAGCGCTCGCGTTGCGCCAGCGCGTTGGTCAGCGCCTGCACGGTGGCGGCCTGGTCCACGCCGGGTACGGCAAGCGCCTCGCCGGGCGTGACGGTACCGATCAGGCGCTGGAACGCCGCGTTGGCCTCATGCGTGTGCAAGCTCGCATCGACCACCGCAATCGGTGCACTGATGTGCTCGAAGATCTCGCGGAAGCGTGCCTCGCTGATGCGCAAGGCGTCTTCGGCCTGGCGCGCGCGCAGCAGGGTGCGCAGCGTGGCGACCAGCACGCTGGGGTCGACCGGGTGAATCAGGTAGGCGTCGGCACCGGCCTCCAGGCCGGTGATCATGTCGCCGGTGGCGATCGACGCGGCCGACACGTGCACCACCGGCAGCAACGCGGTGCGCGGCTCGGCGCGCAGCGTGCGCACGATGTCAAAGCCGCTCATGTCCGGCAGATTGACGTCCAGCACCACCGCAGAGAATGCCTGCTCGGCCAGTTTGGCCAGGCCGTCGGTGCCGGTGCCGGCTTCTTCGACCACGAACTGATGGTGTTCGAGCACGCGGCGCACCGAATAACGCGTCACCGCGTTATCGTCGACGACCAGAATGTGTGGCTTACTGCCCAAGTGCATCCTCCGCTGCCAGCGTGACCGGCAGCACCACGAAAAATTCCGAGCCCTGCCCGACCACGCTGTTGATCCCCACCGTGCCGCCCAGCAACTCGGCAAACCGCTTGCAGATCGACAGCCCCAGACCGGTGCCGGTGAGGCGTTTCTGCAACGGCGAATCCACCTGTACAAAATCCTCGAACAAGGCGTCGTGAAGCTCGGCCGGAATGCCGATGCCGGTGTCCTGCACGCTGAAGCGCACATGGGTCTCGCCTTCCAGCTGCGCGAATACGCGCACATGGCCTTGCGGGGTGAACTTGAGTGCGTTGGAAATGAAGTTGCGCAGGATCTGCGCCAGTTTCTTGTCGTCGGTATAGAGCATCGGCAGCACCGGCGGGTCTTCGAAGATCAAGGTGGTGCTGCCGGCATCGGTGAGCGGGCGGAACATGCCGCGCAAGGCCGCAAACAGGTCCATCAGGTCGAACCAGCCCGGCGAGATGGTGATGCGCCCGGCCTCGATCTTGGCCAGATCCAGCAGGTCGTCGACCATCTCGGTGAGCTCGCGCGCCGAGGCGCTGACAAAGCGCACCTGCTTGGACTGCTCGGCAGTCAGCGGCCCGTCCATGCCGTCTTCCAGCAGCCGCGTGATGCTCAGGATCGAGCTGAGCGGGGTGCGGAACTCGTGGCTCATGTACGACAGGAAGCGGCTCTTGAGCTCGGACACATCGCGCAGCTGTTCGGCCTGCTGATCCAGCTCGGCATACAGCGCCAGCACGCCCTGGTTGGTCTCTTCCAGCTCTTCGCGCAGGGCCTGGTTCTGCCGCCGCAGCGCATCCAGTTCGGCCAGCGGATCGAGCGGCGGTGTCTCACCGGAAGCATTCATTGCAGGCCTCCCAGCCGCATGACAAATACGCCGCAATCGTCGCGGCCACGCGTGTAATCGCGCAACAGCACCGCCGCAATCAAGCGCGGATGGCGCGACAGCAGGCCCGGGTGATCGCGCAGGTTCCAGCGCGATTGCAGGCCATCGCTGTGCATGACCAGCAGCTTGCCGGCGGCATCCGCAAAATCGAACGGCTGCGCCTTGCGGAACTGCACCCCGACGATGCCCGGATGCGACGGCATGCCACGCACGCCGTCGCCATCGCACAGCGAGGCGACGATATTGCCCACCCCGGCAAAGCGCACCCGGCCGGTGCTGCTGTCGAACTGCATCACCGCGGCCGCGCCGCCGCGGGTACCGGACATACCGGCATGCAGCTGCGCGATGCGCTCGCCGGGTTCGCCGCGGGCCGTCGCCGCCGCGCGCGCGCCGGCATCGGCGGCTTCGGCGGCGCCCGGACCGTGGCCCAGGCCATCGATCAGGGTAACGGTCGCCCGCTGCTCGCCGATCGCCAGATGCCAGGCATCGCCGCACACCGTTTCGTTGTGCAGCGGCAGGCGAATGGCGCCGTACGGCAGGTCCAGCTCGGCGCGTTGCTGCGCAAACAACCGTGCCATCACCACCGCACCCTTGGCATCGGAATACGCATCCAGCACCTGCGCCTGGCGCTGGATCGCACCCAGCCCGGTACCTGGCGTGCCGGCGGTGGAATAGCCATCGCGCAGGCCGTCCACGAGTGCGAACCCGGGGCCGCCGTCGATGGCGCAGATCTCCACGCCCATGCCCTGGGCGGTGGCGACCGTGGACAGTTGCAGCACGCCGCCACGTCCATGCTTGACCATGTTGGTGGCAAGCTCGGTGGCCACCAGCGCCACGCGCCCGCAGGCGGCCTCATCGAAACCCAGTGCCTGAGCCAGCACCGCCGCCTCGCGGCGCGCCTGCCCGACCTGGCTGGTTTCGTCGACGCGAAACGCGCGCGTAACCTCGCCGGCGAGCATCACTTCCATTTGGTGATGGTGATCCGCGTACCCTTGCCGGCCGCGGTGTCCAGCACGAAATCATCCACCAGCCGACGGCTGCCGGACAGGCCCAGCCCCAGCCCGCTGCCGGAGGTCCAGCCATCGGTGAGCGCCAGATCCAGGTCGGGAATGCCGGGGCCCTCGTCGCGGAAGGTCAGCTGCACGCCCTTGCGGATGCCGCTTTCCACCAGGGCCCAATCCATGTCGCCGCCGCCGCCGTAGATCACGGTGTTGCGGGCCAGCTCGCTGGCTGCGGTGACCAGCTTGGTCTGGTCGACCAGACGCAGGCCGCACTGCACTACCAGCTTGCGTACCGTCTGCCGGGCCAGCACCACATCCTGTTCGGTGCGCACCGGTTGCGAACCGGTGGTCATGAAGCCTGATCGGGTTGCTGCAACAGGCGCATGCCGCGTTCGACATTGAGCGCGGTGCGCACCGACGGCAGGGTCAGGCCCAGCTCGACCAGCGTGATCGCCACGGCCGGCTGCATGCCCACCACCACGGTCCTGGCATCCATGATTGCCGCCAAGCCGGAGATGGTGCTGATCATGCGGCCGATGAAGGAGTCGACGATGTCCAGTGCGGAAATGTCGATCAGCACGCCGCGCGCGGAAGTGGCGCTGATCTTTTCCGACAGGTCTTCCTGCAGCGTCATTGCCAGTTGGTCGTGCATGTCCACCTGGATGGTGACCAGCAGCAGGTCGCCCATCCGCAGGATCGGGATGCGCTCCATGTCAGCCCGCCTTGCCCACGGTCACGCCGATGCGCTTGAGCGCCAGCGCCAGTGCGTCGGACAGGTTCGCCTTGGTGACGATGCCCTGCAGGTCCAGGCCCAGGTGCACGATGGTCTGCGCGATCTGCGGGCGCACGCCGCTGATGATGGCATCGGCGCCCATCAGGCGGATCGCGGTGACGGTCTTGAGCAGGTGCTGCGCCACCAGCGTGTCCACGGTGGGCACGCCGGTGATGTCGATGATGGCGATTTCCGAGCCGGTGTCGACGATGCGCTGCAGCAGCGACTCCATCACCACCTGGGTGCGCTGCGAATCCAGCGTGCCGATCATCGGCAGTGCCAGCACGCCCTCCCACAGCTTGACCACCGGGGTGGACAGCTCCAGCATTTCTTCCTGCTGGCGCACGATGATGTCTTCGCGGGTCTTCTGGAACGCCTTGACGGTGTACAGGCCCAGACGGTCCAGCAGCTCAGACAGCGCCCACAGCTGCTGGCCCAGTTCTTCAGGCGTATCGGCGTACTCGCGCTGCACCAGCGCAAACAGCACCCGCTTGAGCGAGAAGATGAAGTTGGCGGTTTCCTGCGAATCGAAGCCACGGGTGGCGCGGTCGCGCGAGAGGTTTTCCAGGAAACGACGCACCTCGCTCCAGTCGGCGCTATCCAGGCTGCTGCCGCCGTCCTTCAGGGAAGCGACCAGCAGATGCAAAAAGTCCGCGCTCTGGGTTTCGACGTCCTGCCGGGAAATACGTCCATCGCTGCCCAGGCTGGAGCTCAGCCATGCAGCCAACAACGCCGTTTCCTGGCCACGAATCGCATCGATCGAGCGCTGCTGCAATGCCACCATGAGTTCACCCGCCGAGAGTAGAAGAGAGAAGGCTGGGCATGCGGGACGATGGCGCCCCCTGACTGGCGCGGCGCCCCCACGCCGAAGCGCAGCAGAATAAAGCAATTCAGTTTCGGCAACCAGCAACGAACCTGTAGCGGTCAGAGGAAGGTCCAGACAGAGTTTGACATTGCGGCGCACGCGGTGAACGTGAGCGCGACCACGCCTGGAAAGATGCGATAACTGCCGTCCCGTTCCCTTGCCACCGGCGCGACAATTGCGGGCGCGACGGCCGCCGGTTGGCGTCCACCGCCGGCTCGGCCGTGCGTGCAGCCGCCGACCGCTATGCAACGGTGGTCATGGTTTTGCGGGCGGAGCGCGTCTGACGCCGCCCCATACCTGTCGGAAGCGCGCATCCCATGCCAGCGGACGCGCCCGCTGCGCCGGCTGGCCCGCTTGTCCACAACCGGCACCGCATGCAACGCGCTGTGCCACCGGCAGAGTGTCTGCGCGGCGGCCGGGCGTGTTCTGATCGCAGCCTGCTTTTCTCAGGTGGTCGCTCTCCATGTCATCGCTGTTCTCTCCGTATCAACTCAAGGACGTCACCCTGCGCAACCGCATCGCGGTGCCGCCCATGTGCCAGTACACCGCCGTCGACGGCCTCAGCAACACGTGGCATCAGGTGCACTACGCCAGCATGGCGCGCGGCGGTGCGGGCCTGGTCATCGTCGAGGCCACCGGCGTGTCGCCGGAAGGACGCATCACCCCCGGGTGCCTGGGCCTGTGGAACGACGCCCAGGCCGAGGGACTGGCGCGCATCGCGGCATCGATCAGCGCTGCCGGCGCGGTGCCAGGCATCCAGATCGGCCACGCCGGCCGCAAGGCCAGTGCCAACCTGCCGTGGGAAGGCGACGACCACATCCCCGACGGCGACCCGCGCGGCTGGGACACCATCTCGCCCTCGGCCATCGCCTTCGGCGGCGGCCTGCCCAAAGTGCCGCGTGAGATGACGCTGGACGACATCGCCCGCGTGCGCGGCGATTTTGTCGCCGCCGCACAGCGCGCGCGCGATGCCGGCTTCCAGTGGCTGGAGCTGCATTTTGCCCATGGCTATCTGGCGCAGAGCTTCTTCTCGGTACACGCCAATCAACGCCAGGATCACTACGGCGGCACGGCCGACAACCGTGCGCGCTTCCTGCTGGAAACGCTGCAGGCCGTGCGTGCGGTCTGGCCGGAACAGCTGCCGCTCACCGCACGCTTTGGCGTGATCGAATTCGATGGCCGCGACGAAGAGACCCTGCAGGAAGCCATCGCACTGACGCGTAACTTCAAGCAAGGCGGCCTGGATCTGCTCAACGTCAGCATCGGCTTCAGCACCCCGACTGCGCAGATTCCATGGGGACCGGCCTTGCTGGCGCCTTACGCCGAACGGGTCAGCCGCGAGGCGCAGCTGCCGGTTGCCTCGTCCTGGAACATCGACGATCCGCTGGAAGCCGACCGCGTCGTCGCCGCCGGACAGATGGAGCTGGTGATGGTCGGCCGCGCGCACCTGGCCAACCCACACTGGCCGTATCACGCCGCACTGGCCCTGGGCGAAGAACGCCCGTCGTGGGTGCTGCCGCCCTCGTACGCGCACTGGCTGGAGCGCTACGGCAAGCGCAGCTGATCGGGCAGCTGCCATGCACTGCGAGATAGCCGTACAGGCGAATGCTCAGGTCTGCTGCGGGCGCTTACACCGGGTTTCCAGGGATGGATTCCCGGCGTGTCCCGACACTGCATGCGGCGCCGCGCCGCCGACCAGCTCCGCAGACCTGGCAATCTTGTGCAAGACCTCTGCCGGTTCCATGCGAATGCTGCGGTCTGCCGAGGGCGCTTGCACGCGTACCGGCGTAGGACACGCCGCAAGTACGTCCCTGTAGGCTCTGGCGCGGCATCCATGCCGCGCAAGGTCCCACGCCGGCACGCGTGCAAGCACCACCGGTTGTTGTCGGTTGCTGAAAGAAATGCGGAGGGTCAGCTGAGCTGCACGTTCTTCCTAGCGTCCATTCCTGGCGACGTGACAGTAGATGGAAGGCTTACTGATGACATCGGCCACGAAGTCCGCAGGCATCAACACCTGCTTGAAGTATTGCTTGCCGATCAGCGATAGCAATATGGGGAGCGTGGCGCCGCGTCCGGTGGCGGGACCGTATGGCGACATGGATGTCGCCACCGAGCCTCCAGGGACGGATTCACGGCGTGTCCCGACACTGGATGCGGCGCCGCGCCGCCGAACGACTCCGCACACCGATCAATCTTGCGCACGACATCCACCGGTTCTTCGCGAATGCCTCGGTCTGCCGAGGGAGCTTGCACGCGTACCAGCGTAGGACACGCCGCAAGTACGTCCGTGTAGGCTCTGGCGCGAGATCCATGCCGCGCAAGGTCCCACGCCGGCAACCGCGCAAGCACCACCGATTGCTATCGGTTGCGGAAAGAAATGCGAACAGCCAGATGGGCTGCACGTTCTTCCGAGCATCACCATTCCTGACGACAGGCCAGCAGTTGGCACGCAAACCACGCATGCCAATCCCGAATGCCCAATCCCCAATCCCGGCGGCAGCGGCGACCGCATCAGCAGCCGCTGCACGACGAGCTTGATCGCCGCCTACAGCCCGTAACGCTCCACTGCGTCCAGATGCGGGCGCGGGTCCTGATCGCAGGCCTCGGCCAGGCGCAGCCAGCACATCGGGTGCGCCCACTGCGCGGTTGTGGCCAGCAGGACGCGATGCAGTTCCAGCGGCGGCGCCGCTTCCGGCAGCGCCACGGTGAACAGCACGCCCGGCAGACCCGTGCTCGCATCTTCCGGGTCGAACGCCTCCGCGTGTTGCGGATCGACCACACGATAGTCGTCGCGACTATGCAGCCACAGTTTCCAGCCACGCGCTTCGATGTCCTCGCGCAAGGCCTCGATCGCCTGCTCGCCGGGATGCACGCCATCCACCAGCCAGCTGCTGCCGTAACCACCCGCCTCCAGCACATGCACCTGCGCATAGGTCGGCACGAAGCGCTCGCGCTCGGCCTCGTCCTCCGGCGGCGGATACAGCAGTTCGGCATCGAACACCACCCAGTCGCCGACGTGCTGGCGCCGATGCGCCGGTGCATTTTCGACGATACGCGCGGTGACCGGGCCGGTGCGCCGCGCGTAGTACTCGGCTGCCTCGCCGTCATCCACGCAGCGCACGATCACCCAACCCCAGGTTTCTTCGACCACGCCGCTGGTGCTGCTCAGCTCCATGCCGAGCGCCAGCGCCGAGGCGCGCACCGCGTCCCACTGCTGCGCCGCGCTGGCCGCGGTCATGTGATCCCAATGCGCCGAGCGCGGCTCTTCCATCAACTCGGTCAGCTGTCGATACACCTCGGTGGCATCGGCGAAGCGGCCGGTGTTGAGATACATGCGCCCCAGCAAGCCGCGCGCACCGTGCGAGCCGGGCGACAGTTCCAGCAACGCGGTGCAGGCCTGCTCCAGCGCCGGCCAATCGGCCAGCCGCTGGGCCAGCTGCGCTTCGCACCACAGCGCCGCCACCGGCACCAGCGGGCGATACAGCTGCGCCAGCCGGCGCAGGCCGGCCTCGTCGCCACGGCCCAGCAGCAGATTCATCAGCCGGAAGGTCGGGCTGGTTTCGCGATCGGCATGCCGCTGCACGAAGGCCCACAGCAGCGCGATCGCCTCGTCGTCGGCCGCACATGCACTCAATGCCGACGCCGTGGTGTCCACCAACTCGGCATCGTCGGGTCGCTCGGCCACTGCCTGCAGCAACCACTGCGCTTCGCGCTCGGGGTTACGCGCCACGTCTTCGCCCTGCGCGTCCAGCCATGCCAGCAACTGCTCGGCGGGCACCGGCGCCGGCTCGCCGGCCGGTGCGGTTTCGATGCGCACGGCCAGACCGTCCAGCAGTTGCGTGGCGCCCCGGTCCTGGCGCAACTTGGGCACGTGCGCACGCGCAAGCGCCAGGTGGCGGCGTGCGGTCCACACCGCGCCACGCTGCAAGGCCAGCCCGATCGCCATCTCGGCCGCGTCGATCAGGATGCGATGCGCACCGACCTGCGCGTAATGATCGAGCATCACCTGCAGGCGGCTGCCCAGATCCCAGGTATTGCGCTCGGGCTGGCGCGATACCAGCACCACCACCGCACGCAGCCAGTGCAGGCGGTAGCGCGGCGCGACCTCGCGCCACGGCAGAAACGCTTCCAGCGCTTCGTCGTCACGATTCAACATTGCCAAGGCGCGGGCTTTCTGCAAACGCCGCGGCTGACTGCAGTTGGCCCACTCCGCCCCCTCGCGCGCAGCCTCGCGTTCGCGCTGCTCGATCAGTGCCAGCGCGTCTTCCGCGCGGCCCAGCGAGAGCAGAATCGAGATGCGCATGTCCGGCACGCCGTCGTAGATCTGCCCGCCATGCGCAACAATGGTCTGCGACTGCTGCTCCAGATAACTCAGCGCCGCCTCACCGCGTCCGTCGTCGAGCAAGGCATCGGCTTTTTCGCAGCTCAGGCACTGGTAGCACGACCAGCTCGGATCGATGCGGCCCAGCGTTTCCTCGCACACCTCGATGCGCTCTTCCACCCAGCCCGGACCGTCGATATTGGCGTAGCACGCGGCCAAATCCTGGGTCACGCACACCGACTGCGGGCATTCCACCGCATCAGGGCGGTGCGCGCGTTCGAACAGCGTCACCGCATCGCTCAGCGCACGCTCGCCTTCGCACAGGTTGCCGACCCGGTTGCGCATTTCCCAATGCCCGACGAACACCTCCAGCCACGGATTGGCCAGCGTCTTGCCCAGCGCACGCGCCTCGGGCAACAGCGCTTCGGCACGTTCGATCTGCAGGTCGCAGATATGGTCGGTCAGGCGCGTCAGCAGTTGCGCATTCTGCGGCTGCCCGGCTTCGCCCAGATCGTCCTGCAGCTTCTCCACCCAGTTCCAGATTTCCATCGTGTTGCTCCTTCGATGCGGCGCTCAGCGTGCCAGCAATTGGGTCACGGCCTCGGCAAGATCGCCGAAGGCCCGATTCAAATCCGATCCGCCCGATGCGTTGGCACCGGGCTGCGGCTGGGTGCGCCCCTGCGCCGACACGATCACCTTCAGTGAGCGCAGCAGCCGTGCCGCCACCGCCGCCTGCGGATTGCCGGCGCGTTGCGCCGCCAGCAGCGCCTGCAATGCCGGGTTATCGAGATTCAGGTACAGCCGCTGGGTCTGGCGTGCTTCGATCCCCGCCGTGAACTGCCGGGCCAGCCGCAGCGCAGCGGTGGACACGCGCTTGTCGTTCTCGTCCTGCTCCAGGCGGCGTTTCAGTTCGGCCTCGCGGTCGGGCACCACCACCAACGGCAATGCCTCGGGGCTGAAACGCGCCGGCACCAGCGCTTCGCCATCGCCCAGATGCTGTTCCAGCCAGGCCAGTTCGTCGGCCGGCAGCGTGTCCAGCTGGAACAACTGCCGGTTGCCCTGCTCGGTGCCCAGCTCGACCAGGCGCACGCCCTTGGCCTGCGTCCAGCGGCGCAGGAACGGCACCACCGCATAGCGGTTTCCGTAGGCCACCGGCACGCCCATCGCGCGGAACAGCATTTCTTCGAAACCGCTGTCGCTGTCCAGTATCACGTGCACCGCACCACGCGCCGGCAATTGCTGCGCCGGCAGGTCACCCTGCGAGGTCGGCACCCGCACGTGTTCCATCAGCAACTCGAACAGACGCTCGTCGCACAAGGCAGCGCCCAGCAATGCCTCGTTGTGCCGCAGCAGGATGCGCCGCCAGGCTTCCGGCTGCTGACGCGCCACATCGGCCAGGCCCTGCACCAGCGCCTCGGACAGCGCGTGCTGCACGGCCGCGTAGGTGGCATCGCGCTGCAGGTCTTCGCGGCTGGCGGTGGGCGTCAAGCGGTTGGATTCGATCACGCCCCCGATAAAGCCCGCCCACGGCGGCAGCAGTTCGCGCGCGTTGTCGTCCAGCAGCATGCCGCGCAGGAACACCGACAGATTGCGGTTGTCGCTGGTGCCGTAGGTGGCTCCGTCCTGCACCCACAGCAGGCCGACCGCATCGCTGCCCTCCTCCGCGCGCACCGGCATGCAGCACAAGGGTTCGAAGTTGCGCTCGAAACGTGCAGCAAACTCGCGTTGGCGCCGCCAGGCCTGCACCGGATGCAACGGCACCGCATCGTGCATGCGCCACGGCGGCGGCTCGGGGTTGATCGCCTGGGTATCGGAGCCGATCCAGATCGGCTCGCGCAGCAGCGCGCAATAGCGCGACAGGATCTCGCGCAGCCGTGCTTCCTGGGCCAACGACAGATAGTCCTGGTGCAGTTCCAGCACCACTTCCGTCCCGACCTGCGCACGCGCCGGGATCGGGCTCACCGTGTATTGCTCGGCATTGCTGGAGATATAGCAATGCCCCAGCGTCGGGCTCTGGTAGGAGGTGGTGCGCACGGTGACGCGGCGCGCCAGCACGAAGGCCGACAGAAAGCCCAGCCCGAACATGCCGATCAGGCCGCTGTCCTCATGCCCGCCCTGACGCAGGCCACGCGTATACCCCACGCCGACCGTGGCCAGGTAATCGTGGATTTCCTGCTGGGTCAGCCCGGCGCCGGTGTCGATGATGCGCACGATGCCCTGGGCAGCGTCGGCATGCACTTCGATGCGCGATTCGCCTTGCCAGTCGGGTTGTTCCAGCCGGCGACGCAGGATCGAGTCGTGCGCGTTCTGCACCAGCTCGCGCAGCGCGACCACCGGCGTGGAATACAGATGCTTGCTGAGCACGGACATCAGTCCGTTGAGATCGACGCCTGCACGGCGGATCTGGGAGGCGTCCGTCGCCTCGGAGGTGTGATCTTGCATGATCGTTCGTCGTTTCCTTGGCGGCCACGCCCATCCTCGGACGCGCCTTCCTGGGTGGCAGTGCGAGCCGAACAGGATAGCCGCAAGCCACGCCGCACGCACGCACGCCGCACTCTCACGGCTTCCAATGCCTGGCCCGCCGTTCGGTCGCCACTACAGCATGCCCCTCGGAAACGACACGCCACGGCCTGCATCGACGCCCGGCCGTGGCGCGCAACGACCTAGCGCTGCAGGGTTTCCATCGGTGCCTCATTGAAGTGCTGGCGATAGCCCTTGGCCAGCGCCGAGCGGCTGCCCACGCCCCAGCGGCTCGCCGCCTGCAGCACGCTGCCGCAGCCGCCTTCGGCCAGCAGTTCGTCGCGAATGCTCTGCATCCGGTAACGACGCAACACCTGGGTCGGCGACAGCCCGGTAGCGGACTTGAACGCCTGCTGCAAGGCGCGCCCGGTGACGCCAATCTGCGCGGCCACCTCGTTGATCGACAGATCCGAGCGGTGCGCATTGGTGATCATGTAGGCGTAGGCGCGCCGGTACTTGGCCGGCAGGCGCGCGGAGATGTCGTCGCTGACATGCGCCGGCGTGCCGCTTTCCAGCAGCCGCGGCGCCTGCACCTCGCTGCGCAGGCACTGCACCGCGCCTAGCGCATAGCGGTTATACAGCAGCAGTGCCTGCTCGGTCTTGCCCAGCGCCTGGCTGATCTTGGCCTGGCAATACTCGAACTCCAGATTCCAACGTGGCGCGTGGTGCCTGCCGGCACCGGCCAGGGCACGCTCTGCCAGATCGGCACGCCCCACCGCCAATGCGGCAAGCGCCAGCTCCACCTGCGCATCCTGCCGGGCGCAGGGCGGGCAACCGGTGGCGGCGGCCGGCAGCGCATCGATCTGCGCATCGAAACCGAAGGTGTCGCCACCGGCGATGCGCAGCAGATTGCGCACGTGGCGCATGCGCTGTGCGAGCACCGGCATGCTCTCGGCCAGGTCGGCGATGCAGGCGCGTAGCTCGTTGGGCTCGAACGCGTGCGCCGCATCCTCCTGGCGAAGCGTGGCCTGCCAGAACACGTGGTCGCTCATCCGGTCGGCGCGCCGGATGCGCAACTGCGCAATCATGTCCAGGCGCAGCGCAGTGGCGACGCGCAGCCACTCGGTTGCGCCGCTGTCCAGGTCCGCCAGCACGTCGTTGGCACGCTCCAGCGTCTGCAGTGCCAGCGTGCTCTGGCCCAGGTGGAAGTGGGTCAGCGCCTTGCCCAGCAGACTTTCCCCGCACAGGCAGGCCGGCGTCTCGCGGTCCATCGCCAGCTGTGCGAAGCAGTTCAATGCAGCGCTCAGGCGGCGCTGGCTCAGCATCAACCAGGCGGTATTGCGGCAGGACAGCAGCCGCAGTTGGCGCTGATGCCCGCGCATCGCCTTCAAGGCGTGGCGGTAGGCATCTTCGGCCTCCTCCTGGTATTCAAGGATCAACAAGGCATCGCCGCTGGCGCCGAGCAGGCCGACTTCGTCGTCGGCGCCATCCGCGGCGGCCTGGCCATCACGGCGTTGTTGAAGATGTTGCAGACCTTGCGGCCAGGCACCAACCAGCATCCTGCTTGTATAGGTAGGAAGACGGTCTGCGTACGACAACGCAGAGATCGCCGCGAAGTAGGTTGAAAGGATCATGCCGGGCTCTCTCATAGGGGGATGAGCAAAAACAACAATGCGCCGGTCTGGCTGGCGCAACCGATTGTATGCAGCGGATCCAATGGAATTTCTCACTCCAAGGCACTAAGAAAATCAAAAAACCTCACTCTGTCTCCTGCCAACCCAGTTATGCGGCATGCAGATAAAGGGCACTTTTTGCATACCGCCGGCGCTGTCGTGCATAGGACATTGCACGCCATGCGAAACCGTATTGAAGACAGGGCGGCAGCCAGAGAAGATTGGCAGGGCCAACCAAATCCCATGCCTTGCGTCGGCTTCAGTGCTGTCCCGGCATGACGTTGCAATGGCCGCATGCGCGGTACTTCAGCAAATGAAAGATGCGCGTCAAACGATGGCCGCGCCGTTGTGCTGCATCGGCGGATCGCTCAGATATTCCATGTGCGCTGCAAGCGCGTGCAAATCGCAATACCGTGGTATAGACCTGGACGCGAAATGGAATGGATTCCGCGACCGCGCCCGTCGTCTCGCCGCGTCGACCGACTGCGCGTTGCGCAATGTCGGAATTTTGTTAGTTACTGACGACGCATGCCCTGGATGTAAGAGCTGCTTTACGCCTAGATGAGCGTACGTTAAAGCCGGCCTACCCAAAGCCGAAGAAAAGTACGCAGCAGTGAAACTTTCTGGCTCGGCAATGGTACATACCATTCGTCCGACCCCAGGTCGGATCCCCTGGCAGCCGAAGGCGATGGCGATGCACTTATCTCTACATGTGGGTTTTGTATTGACGCCTGCTGTCCGCAACAGGCATCCGACGCACGCCTGGTACGTGTGCAGACATGGGAAGGCCGGCTGATGCACGGCAACCTTCCCGGCAAGCACGGATCGGCTTTCCTGTTGACGCAGGACGCGCGTCTGGCATCGCAGGTCAACGCGAGCCTCGCACCGCTGGCCCCGAGTTTTGCGGTGTTTTCCGATGAACTCGAACTTCTGCGCTCGCTGCGGCATTCCCCTTGCGAGCTGTTGATCTTCGATGCGACCTGCGTCGCCTCGGACGACAGCTCGCTGCTGGCCTGGCAACGCTGCCACAGCGGCCATCCCACGCCGCTGATCGTGCTGGGGCGTTTCGACTGTGCCCACGACATCCTGGCCTGGTACCGCGCCGGCGCACACGATGTGCTCGCCCTACCCTTCAATTCGCACGAGCTGCATGTGCGCGCAGCATTGGCGCTGTCGCCGGTGGCCGAGGCGTGCCCCGAGAGCCAACAGCTGAGTGTGGGCCCCTATCAGCTGATCCGCGACGAAAATACCGTATACCTGCACGGCAAGCCGATCGTGTTGACCGCACGCGAGTTCTCGATCGCCTGGCTGCTGTTTTCCAGCCCCGGTGTGTGTTTCCGCCGCTGCCAGTTGGCCAAGGCGGTGTGGGGTAGCCACACCGAGTTCACCGACCGCACGATGGAGCAACACATCTACAAGCTGCGCAAGAAGCTGCAGCTGTGCAATCACAGCGGCGTGGTGCGCATCAGAACCGTGTATTCGCATGGGTACAAGCTGGAACTTGCCCTGCAGGACAAGGACGCACCGACGCCCGGCAAGGTCGTCAGCCCCAGCACCGGCCATCATGCTGCGGCCTGTTGACCGATGCGGCCCTGCAAGAGCGAAGCACGGCGACTTGCGCTTGCTATCTGCTACCGGCGCCTGCATGGCAGTGCCTCGGCCGCTGCCATGCGTTGAGCTGGTCAGGCATTAACTGACAGAGCTTGTTCGCCGGCGCCACGTTGAGTGGAAACGCACCCAGTTAATAGTTCAATAATGTATTGAACATACAAATAGAGCCTTGGCGCATTGCCGGCCGACTGCTTCCTACACCCTGGCAGGACGTCCAAGTTTTTGCCGACAGTTGAAGAACGCATCAATCGAGCCGAATCCGGCACTCAAACGCACGCGTGTTGTTGGTGAGCCTGCGCCAACCATACATCTCCAGAAACGACAATGGCGCGGAGGAGTCTCCGCGCCATTGTTCGATCAGGCCTTGCACCCGGTTACTGCTTGGGATTCTCGCCGTACTCGTTCGGGCCGGGCGTGCCTTCCAGGCACATGAAGACCAGCACGATGAAGCCGCCCACATAAGGCACCAGGCTGATCAGATAGAACCAACCCGACTTGCCCTGGTCGTGCAAGCGACGCACGGTCACTGCAATGCTCGGCACAATCAATGCCAGCACCACGATCCCGATGACGGCAGCGACCAGCCACGCCAGTGCACCAGGACCGTTCTCGCCGCCCATCAGTGCAGCCGCGATGCCGAACAGGCCGCCCAACACCAGCAGGACGATCGCCTGCAGCAGCATGAACATCCAATATTCCTTACGGCGCGAGCGGCCATTGAAGTCGGCGTAGCGCTTGAGTGGCAACAACATCCATTCCATCGTGTTTTCTCCTGATAACGCGCAGTGAGCGCTGTCCGTGATCCGGTGCACAGTGCAACGGGCCGCGCATGTTGCCATAGCCACCCTGCGCTGAAAACGTTTTCTTATCGACGAATGGCGGATCGCGACCTGCTGGCCGACGGACGGTCACCGGAGCTGGCGACAGCCAGCCCGAAACTTCATTGATGTCATTCAAGCATGGCGCAGGCAGCCATGTCGCCCACTACATGGGGGTGCGGGGTCAGCTCATCGCGTGCAGAGCGACGCCTGTGCCGACAGTCGCTCCCCCTACCGCACCGGCATCACTCGGCGGCCGCTTCCAGCGCCTGGCTCAGCCGCTCCACCGCAACGATCTCCATGCCCTTGATGCTGGTGGTCTTGGGCGCGTTGGCCTTGGGCACGATCGCGCGCTTGAAGCCGTGGGTGGCGGCCTCTTTCAGACGGTCCTCGCCGTTGGGCACCGGCCGGATCTCGCCGGATAACCCCACCTCGCCAAAGGCGATGGTCTTCTCGGACAGCGGCCGATCGCGCAGCGAGGACAACACCGCCAGCAGCACCGGTAGGTCGGCAGCGGTTTCCTGCACACGGATGCCGCCGACCACATTGACGAACACGTCCTGGTCGCCCACCACGATGCCGCCGTGGCGGTGCAGCACCGCCAGCAGCATCGCCAGCCGGTTCTGCTCCAGACCCACCGCCACGCGCCGCGGATTGGACAGCGGCGAGGCGTCCACCAGCGCCTGCACCTCCACCATCAGCGGACGGGTGCCTTCGCGGGTGACCATCACGCAGCTGCCCGGCTGCTGGGTGCTGCCACCGGACAGGAAGATCGCCGACGGATTGGAGACCTCCTTGAGGCCCTTCTCGCCCATCGCGAACACGCCCAACTCGTTGACCGCACCGAAGCGGTTCTTGAACGCGCGCAACAGCCGGAACCGGCTGCCGCTCTCGCCTTCGAAGTACAGCACCGCATCGACCATATGCTCGAGCACGCGCGGGCCGGCGATGCCGCCTTCCTTGGTCACATGGCCGACCAGGAACACCGCGGTGCCGGTCTCCTTGGCATAGCGCACCAGCCGCGCCGCGCTCTCGCGTACCTGGCTGACCGAGCCCGGCGCTGCGGTCAGCGATTCGGTCCACAGCGTCTGCACCGAGTCGGCCACGATCAGCTTCGGCCGCGCCACGCTGGCATGCTGCAGGATGTTTTCGATGCCGGTTTCGGCCAGCGCGTTCAGGCCCTCCAACGGCAGATCCAGCCGCACCGCGCGCCCGGCCACCTGCGCCAGCGATTCCTCGCCGGTGACGTACAGCACCGGCAGCGTGCTGGCCATGCTCGCCAGCGCCTGCAGCAACAGCGTCGACTTGCCGATGCCGGGATCGCCACCGATCAGCACCACCGCACCTTCGACCAGGCCGCCGCCCAGCACCCGATCGAACTCGCCAATGCCGGTGGACACGCGCGCCTGCTCTGACTGCTGCACGTCCTTGAGCGCGGTGATCTTGGGCGCCTCGGCCTTGCCGGCCCAGCCGCTACGCCGCGATGCCGCAGGCGAGGCTTTGCCGCCGGGCGTGGCGCTTTCGAGCACGATCTCGCTGAGCGTGTTCCAGACCCCGCACTCGGTGCATTGCCCCTGCCACTTGTTGTATTCGGCGCCGCACTCGCCGCAGACATAGGCCGTTTTCGCCTTCGCCATCGTCAGTTAACCAATCGCTTCTGGAGCGACAGGATAGTCGGCGTCGGTCTCAGGATGCGCGACGCTGGCTCGGGATTCGGGATTCGGGATTCGGGAGTCGGGATTCGGGATTCGGGATTCGGGATTCGGGAGTCGGGAGTCGGGAGTCGGGAGTCGGGAGTCGGCCAGGCTGCGGCGGCGCTGGAATGGATGCAACCGCGCATTCCTGCTGCTGCGTTTTCACTCGGACATCGATGGTGCCGAGCGTTTGGCTGGCGCGCTGTCTTTTGGTCGGTCGGCATCGGTACCGACCAGAACCAGCGTCTGGAGCCGCATGATCGATCGCAGCCGGTCATGCAGCTCCAGGTCTTGCCATTGCCCGCTTCAACGGCTGCGAGCGGGCAACTGCCACTCAGCGCGGCTTGTACAACTCGCTCAGGCGATCCGGCTTGCCGGGGATGCGTTCCAGATGCGGATACAGCAGGCCGCCGTGGTAATCGATGCGCACGGTGTCGTAGCGGTCCAGGCGCTTGACCAGCAGTTCGATCGGCGCGGTGGTGCCCTTGGCCGCCTTGATCGCGTCCTTGATTACCTCACTGCTGAAGGCGCGGCCGTTGACTGCCACGATGGTGTTGCCGGCGATCAGGCCGGCATTGAAGGCCGGGCCGTCCCACAGCACATCGCTGATATCGCCAGAGGCCTTCAGGGACACGCCAAGCGAATAGGTCAGGCTGGCGTCCTTGTCGTCGCTCTCGTCGGCCTTGGTCGCCAGGTTCGGCTCCTCGTTATAGACCAGCTTCCAGCCGTTGGCTTCGATACCGCCGTTCAAGGAGCCATGCCCGTCCATGCGGCTGCGCAACAGGCTCGCCCAGTCGTAGGCGGCGATGCCATTGAGCGTGGCGACGATGTCGTCGAAGGTGTACGGGTTGACGTCCCAGTCGCCGTTCTTCATGCCGAAGAAGGCCTTGCCGAAATCGTCGATGGAACGCTTGTTGTTGGTCAGCGCGCGCAGCTTGCTGTCCACTTCCAGCCACATCATCTGGCCGCCGGAGTAATAGTCTTCGGCCATCTGATAGCTACGGTAGGCCTTGGGCCGGCGCATCGACATGGTCGGGTCGTTGGTGGTGTCCTGCACGGTGCGCCAGGCCATGCCGGGGCGACCACGCTCGTAGTTCGCCGCCACGCCGGCCAGCATCTCGCGCGCCTGATCCTGCGTCCACAGGCCCGAACGCGCAGCCATCACTTCGCCCCAGAACTGGGTCTGGCCTTCGTACAGCCACAGCAGGCTGTCACCCATCGGCACGTTGAAGTTGGGCGTGGCCAGGTCGGCGCCACGGCGGTACTTGCCGTTCCAGGAATGGTTGAACTCGTGCGCGAGCAGGTCGCGGCCGGTCCAGCTCTTGTCCCACTCGGTGAAGTAGGTCGGCACGCCGCTGTTTTCGCTGGAGCGATGGTGCTCCAGGCCAATGCCGCCCAACTTCTTGGTCAGCGCCAGCAGGAATTCGTAGTGGTCGAAATGCCGCGCGCCGTAGAGCTTGTCCATCTGCTGCACCAGCGATGCATGCGCCTTGATCTGCTCGGGCTTGGCCTCCAGCGACTTGGCTTCGTCGGCGAACACGTTGAGGTAGACCGGCTGCTTGCCGCCGCTCAGCTCCACGCGCTTGTAGTACTTGCCGGCGAACATCGGCGAGTCGACCAGGTCGTCGAAGTCGATCGGCTTGAAGGTCACCGTGTCGCCAACCCGGCGGTCGGTCTCCAGTGCCGTGGCATAGCTCCAGCCGGCTGGCAGCGTGACGCTGGCCTGGGCCTTGATGTTGCGTGCGAAGACGCCGGCCGGATACAGCGCCGTGGTGTTCCACTGCAGGTTGAGCATCTCCGGGGTCATCATCACCCGGCCCTGGTTCGGGGCCTGCGGCGAGAGGAACTTGAACTCGGCCACCAGCTCGCTGGCGCCCTGCGGCACGTCCACGGTGAAGGCATACACATCGAACTGGTCGCGCTTCCACGGCACCACCTTGCCATCGACCTTGATCACCAGACCGGCGAGCTTGTCGATCGGCCCGGTCGGCGAGTGATTGCCGGGAATCCACTGCGGATACAGCAGCGTCATCGGGCCCGGCCGGGCCGGCATGGTGGTTTTGACCTTGAAGATGCGATGGGCCAGATCGGTGGCATCGACGTCGATCTTCAAGGTGCCGTCGAACGGCACGTCCTGCGGCGCGGCAGTTTGTGCGGCCGCAGGCAACGACAGTGCCGCCAGCAACGACACGGACAACAAGGTGGGGATCTTCATCGCAACTCCGCAGGGACCTGGAACAGGCAAGCCCACGATGCTAAGCGCCTGCCCGCGCTTCCCCGTATGCCATAGGTCATGCTGCGCAGCGATTCACACACAAAAAAACCGCCGGTGACCCGGCGGCTTTTTGTCCAGCATGCTTGGATCCGGCGTGCCGTAATCCGGCACAGCGCCGTCTCAATGCATCATGTTGACGTTCATGTTGTGCAGCACCCACAGCGAGCCGACGATCACGATGCCGATGATCAGCAGCGAGAACAGGCCCACCTGCACGTTGGAGCGCTGCTCGGGCGAGCGATCCATGTGCAGGAAGTACACCATGTGCACCAGCATCTGCACCGCCGCCATCAGCGAGATCACGATGACGGTGACGCCCTTGGAGAACGCCCCGCTCATCACCATCGCAAACGGGATGACGGTGAGGATCACGGCCATCACAAAGCCGATCAGGTAGGACTTCAGGCCGCCGGCATGTGCGTCGGCAGCGGTTTCATGCGCGTGGTGATTGGCCATTACAGCGCTCCCAGCAGGTAGACGACGGTGAACACACCGATCCAGATGATGTCCAGGAAATGCCAGAACAGGCTCAGGCAGGCCAGACGCGTGCTGTTGCGCGGGGTCAGGCCGTTCTTGGAGATCTGGATCACCAGCACTGCCATCCACAACAGACCGGAGGCCACGTGCAGGCCGTGCGTGCCCACCAGGGTGAAGAAGGCCGACAGGAACGCGCTGCGCCCCGGACCCGCCCCTTCATGGATCAGGTGGTTGAACTCCCACACTTCCATGCACAGGAAGCCGATACCCAGCAGTGCGGTGACGCCCAGCCAGGCGTACAGCCCGGTCATGCTGCGCTTGTGCGCGGAGATCATCGCAACGCCGAAGCTCAGGCTGCTGAACAACAGCAGGAAGGTTTCCACCAGCACGAACTTCAGGTCGAACAGCTCCTTGGCGGTCGGTCCGTCCACCGTGGCGCCCGAGAGCACCGCATAGGTGGCGAACAGGCCGGCGAACAGCAGGCAGTCGCTCATCAGGTAGACCCAGAACCCGAAGACGGTGTTGCCACCGGCGTCGTGATGTTCATGGTCATCGTGGCCGCCCGCGTGGGCGGCGTGGTCAAGCGTGGTCGAGGAAGACATGGTCATACCACCTTCGCGGCCTGCGCCGCATGTTGCTGTTCGAGCAGGGCAAAGCGCGCGTTTTCGATGCGCTCCACTTCTTCGGCCGGCACCCAGTAATCGATGTCGTCATCGAAGGTGCGCGCAATGAAGCTGCCGATCATGCCGACCAGGCCGATGATGGCCAGCCACCAGATGTGCCAGATCAGACCGAAGCCCATCAGCACGCTGAAGGCACCGATATACACGCCTGCCCCGGTGTTGCGCGGCATGTGAATCGCCTCGTACTTGGACGGACGCACCCAGCCCTTGCCGTTCTGCTTGTCGGCCCAGAACTGATCGCGGTCGTCGATGTGCGGCAGCACGGCGAAGTTGTAGAACGGCGGCGGCGAGGAGGTGGCCCACTCCAGCGTACGGCCATCCCACGGATCGCCCGTGTAGTCCATGTGCTCCTTGCGCTTCCACACGCTGTAACCGATCTGCACCAGGTTCAGGAAGATACCCAGGCCGATGATCGCAGCACCGGCCGCAGCGACGTACAGCCACGGCGCCCACTCGGGGTGGTTGTAGGTGTTCATGCGACGGGTCATGCCCATGAAGCCGAGCACGTACAGCGGCATGAAGGCCACGAAGAAGCCGATGATCCAGCACCAGAACGAGGCCTTGCCGATCTTCTCGTTGAGCTTGAAGCCGAACGCCTTCGGGAACCAGTAGGTCAGGCCGGCCAGGTAGCCGAACACCACGCCGCCGATGATCACGTTATGGAAGTGCGCGATCAGGAACAGGCTGTTGTGCAGCACGAAGTCCACGGCCGGAATCGCCAGCATCACGCCGGTCATGCCGCCGATGGTGAAGGTGATGATGAAGCCGATCGTCCACAGCACCGGCGAGGTCATGTGCACACGACCGCGGAACATGGTGAACAGCCAGTTGAAGATCTTCACGCCGGTCGGGATCGAGATGATCATCGTCGTGATGCCGAAGAAGGCATTGACGTTGGCACCCGAACCCATGGTGAAGAAGTGGTGCAACCACACCACGAACGACAGCACGCCGATGCACGAGGTGGCGTAGACCATCGAGGTGTAGCCGAACAGGCGCTTGCGGCTGTAGGTCGCGATCAGCTCGGAGAAGATGCCGAACGCCGGCAGGATCAGGATATAAACTTCCGGGTGACCCCAGATCCAGATCAGGTTGACGTACATCATGGCGTTGCCGCCACCGTCGTTGGTGAAGAAGTGCGTGCCCAGGTAACGGTCGGCACCCAGCAGCGCCAGCGCCACGGTCAGGATCGGGAATGCGGCGATGATCAGGATGTTGGTGATCAGCGCGGTCCAGGTGAAGATCGGCATGCGCATCAGGGTCATGCCCGGTGCGCGCATCCGCATGATCGTCACGAAGAAGTTGATGCCGGTCAGCAAGGTGCCCAGGCCTGAGACCTGCAACGCCCAGATGTAGTAGTCGACACCTACGCCCGGACTGTATTCCAGCCCCGACAACGGCGGGTAGGCCAGCCAGCCGGTCTGCGCGAATTCGCCGACACCCAGCGAGATGTTGATCAGCGCCGCACCGGCCACGAACAGCCAGAAGCTCAGCGAGTTCAGGAACGGGAACGCCACGTCGCGTGCGCCGATCTGCAGCGGCACGATCAGGTTCAACAGGCCAGTCATGAACGGCATGGCCATGAAGAAGATCATGATCACGCCGTGCGCGGTGAAGATCTGGTCGTAGTGATGCGGCGGCAGCACACCTTCGCCGCCGTTACCCGCCAGCGCCTGCTGGGTGCGCATCATCGCCGCATCGGCGAAGCCGCGCAGCAACATGACCAGCGCCACGATGATGTACATCACACCGATGCGCTTGTGATCCACCGAGGTGAACCACTCCTTCCACAGGTAGCCCCACAGCTTGTACTTGGTGATGGCGCCCGCGATGAGCAGGCCGAGCAGGCCGGCACCACCGAGTGCGACCATGATGATCGGCTCGTGGTACGGAACCGCCTCGATCGTAAGTTTGCCTAGCATCACTTGTCTCCAGAAGTGCACATGGCAACCGGCTCTGCAGCCGCTGCCTGATGGTCGCCATGGCCTTTGTTATGGCCCGGACCATTCATGTATTTGTCGACGAGCGAGCGGAACATGCCGTCCTGCACCGACGAGTAGTAGGTGACCGGATACTGTTCCTTGTCGTTGCGGTTGGCGGCCAGCACCTGGTACTCGGCGGCGTTCAACGCGGTCGGCGATGCCTTGACCTTGGCCACCCACGCATCGAAGCCGGCCTGATCGACCGCATGCGCCTTGAAGCTCATCTTCGAGAAGCCGTGACCGCTGTAATTGGTCGACAGGCCGAAGTATTCGCCCGGCTCGTTGGCCACCAGGTGCAGCTTGGTTTCCATGCCGGCCATCGCGTAGATCATCGTGCCCAGGTGCGGGATGAAGAACGAGTTCATCACCGTATCGGAGGTGATCTTGAAGTTCAGCGGCGTATGCACCGGGAACGCGATCTCGTTGACCGTGGCGATGTTCTGGTCCGGGTAGATGAACATCCACTTCCAGTCCAGCGACACCGCTTCGATGGTGATCGGCTTGACGTCCGAATCCAGCGGACGGTACGGGTCCAACGCGTGCGAGGAGCGCCAGGTCAGCACCGCCAGCACCAGGATGATCACGCACGGGATCGACCACACCACCACTTCGATGGCGGTGGAGTGCGACCAGTCCGGCTCGTAGCGCGCCTTCGTGTTGGACGCGCGGTATTTCCACGCGAACGCAATCGTCATCACGATCACCGGGATGACCACGATCAGCATCAGCACGACCGAGGTGATCAGCAGCTGCTTCTCGTCGTGACCGATCTGGCCTTTCGGATTGAGAATGGCCGAGTTGCAGCCTGCCAACAGCAGGAACGGCAGCATCAGGCCTGGACGAAGTACACGCCCGAGATGTTTCAACGGAATCATCGGTCGATCCAAGTGCGAAGGAACGCCAGCCTCGTTCGTCGTATCCATGTGGACTCGTCCTGACGGCGCGCTTCCCGGGGGAAGGCAGCCACGCAGACCGAAGACACGAGTTAGCTCCCTGATTTTAGACTTTGCTGCACCTGCACGAAACCCATCGGCAATGATCTGCCGCAATTAATGCGCGCAAAACTGTGCGACATGTTGTCGCAGCGCTGCGCAGGGCGGAAAAGATGCGGTTGCGGCCATCGATTGCGGCCTGTGTGATGTGCGGCGTATATGGCGGCGCAGTGCCGGGATGTGCGTGATCGGCCCAAAACGCAACTGGGCCGACCCATGGTCGACCCAGTACTGAAGCGATGGTGCCGGAAATAGGAATCGAACCTACGACCTACGCATTACGAATGCGCCGCTCTACCAACTGAGCTATTCCGGCGAGCCGTGAATTGTAGGAGCGGAGCCGGTGCCGGGTCAATCGCCGCCAGGCGGAAGACGGCATGTCCGGCGCCGGACGCGGGCTGCGGCTGGCCGGTATGGCCACCTGCAACGGTAAGGCACCCGGACTTGCTGCAGGCAGTGGACGCCGGTTCAGCCAGTCCGGCGTGCCCGGCGTCAGCTGACCAGACGCAACCGCAGTTCCTTGGGCAGCGCGAACACCATCGATTCCGGCTCGCCTTCCAGCTCGGACACACCCTCGGCACCCAGCTCGCGCAGCCGCGCCAGCACGCCATCGACCAGCACCTGGGGTGCGGAGGCGCCGGCGGTCAGGCCGATGTGCTGCTTGCCGACGATCCAAGCCGGGTCGATCTCGCCAGCGTTGTCGATCAGGTAGGACTCCACCCCGTCGCGCCGGGCCAGCTCGCTGAGGCGATTGGAATTGGAGCTGTTGGGCGAACCGACCACCAGCACCAGATCGCATTGGCGCGCCAGATCGCGCACCGCGTCCTGGCGGTTCTGGGTGGCGTAGCAGATGTCGTCGTGGCGCGGCCCCTGCATCGCCGGGAAGCGCGCACGCAGGGCCTCGATGATGCCCATGGTGTCGTCCACCGACAGCGTGGTCTGGGTGGTGTAGGCAAGGTTCTCCGGCTGGCTGACCTGCAGCGTGACGACCTGCTCGATGTCCTCGACCAGATAGATCGTGCCCGGACCGCGCTCGCGGCTCCACTGCCCCATCGTGCCTTCCACTTCCGGATGCCCGGCGTGGCCGATCAGCACCACGTCGCGGCCGGCCCGGCAATGCCGCGCCACCTCGAAATGCACCTTGGTCACCAGCGGACAGGTCGCGTCGAACACCTTGAGCCCGCGGCGCTCGGCTTCCTGACGCACCGCCTGCGAGACGCCGTGTGCGCTGAAGATCACCGTGGCGTTGTCGGGCACCTCGTCCAGTTCCTCGACGAAGACCGCGCCGCGCTGCTTGAGGTCGTCGACCACGAAACGGTTGTGTACCACCTCATGGCGCACATAGATCGGCGCGCCCAGCGTTTCTATCGCACGCTTGACGATCTCGATCGCACGGTCGACGCCGGCACAGAAACCACGGGGATTGGCGAGCAGGACATCCATGGCGGGCATTCTACGGGAATGGGGACTGGAGGATGGGAACGGGCGGCGCCGGTGCGCCGCGACTTCAGCGTCGATTCCCGATTTCCGACTTCTGCTTGCCGGCCGTGTCGAACAGACCGAATACCGCAATCCCGATGGCGCCGCCCACGATCGCCGAGTCGGCGATGTTGAACGCCGGCCAGGTATGGGTGCCGATGTACCACTGGATGAAATCGACCACGTGGCCGTGCATCAGGCGGTCGATCACGTTGCCGATCGCCCCGCCGATCACCAGCGCATACGGCAGCGCGCTGCGCCACTGCCCACGCGCGGTGCGCGACAGCCAGAACGCCAGCAGGCCGCTGATGCCCACCGCCAACGCGGTGAAGAACCACAGCTGCCAGCCGCCGGCATCGCTCAGGAAACTGAAGGCCGCGCCGGTATTGTAGGTGCGGTACCAGTTCCAGAAGCCGTCGATCACCGGCACCGGGGTGTATTCGGGCAGGCTGGACAGCACCCAGGCCTTGCTCCACTGGTCCAGCCCGACCACGAGTGCCGACAGCAGCAGCCAGATTAGGGCGGAGGGTTTGGGGCGTTGACTCATGTCGAAAGGTCGCAGTTGGTGGTGACTTCTCCGACGTCGGAGAAGATGCCTGGATGGCGATAGGTGATGGCGGTGGCAGATGAAGCTGACGAAAGCGGGATGACAGGCAGGCAAGGATGGCATGGGCACCGGAGCCGGCTACCCTGCCCCGCCGTGCCGTATGCGCCACGCTTCAGCAAGGGCGTGCGTGCAGCGCCGAGGCACTCGTCATCCGGCACCAGCGCCTGCCCATGATGCCGCGATAGAGGCGCACGCAGCCCGTACGGGGTCTCGACAACGCGTGGCAGGACCTGCCCGCCGCGCGCCTTCACGCAACACCGTCAGAACCAGCGGCGTTGCTCGCCGGGGCCTTCGATATTGCTGACGCAGCGGCTGCACAGTTCCGGGTGACGCGGATCGCTGCCCACGCTGGCCTGGTGGTGCCAGCAACGCACGCACTTGGCCTTGCTGGTCGGCTGCGCGCTGACGAAGATGTCGTCGGTGCTGGCCGCAGTCACGGTCACATCGCCACTGATGAACAGGAAGCGCAGCTCGTCGGCCAGCGGCTGCCAGCGCGCGGCGGTCTGCGCATCGGCGGCCACGGTGATCTCCGCTTCCAGCGCCGCGCCGATCGCCCCATTGGCACGCATCGGCTCCAGCACCTTGGCCACCTGCTCGCGCAAGGCCAGCAGCCTGTCGACATCGGCACTGCTCAGCGCGGCGTCGGCCGGCAACGGCGCCAGGCCGTCGTACCAGGTGGCGAACAACACGTTGTCGACCCGCTTGCCCGGCAGGTAGCCCCACAGTTCCTCGGCGGTGAAGCTCAGCACCGGCGCGATCCAGCGCACGAACGCCTCGGCCACGTGATACATCGCGCTCTGCGCCGAGCGGCGGCCGCGTGCATCCTCGGCCATCGTGTACAGGCGGTCCTTGGTCACGTCCAGATACAGCGAGCCCAGGTCGACGCTGCAGAAATTCAGCAGCGCCTGCACGATTTCGGCAAAGTCGTAGCGCGCATACGCGGCAACGATCTTTTCCTGCAATTCGTGCGCGCGGTGCACGATCCAGCGGTCCAGCAGCACCATGTCGTCCAACGTCACCAGGTGCTGCAGCGGATCGAAGCCGTGCAGGTTGCCGAGCAGGAAGCGCGCGGTATTGCGCAGGCGGCGATACGCATCGGCGTTGCGCTTGAGGATCTCCTGCGACAGCGACATCTCGTTGCTGTAATCGGCCGAGGCGATCCACAGGCGCAGGATGTCCGCGCCCAGGGTCTTCATGATGTCCTGAGGCTCGATGCCGTTGCCCAGCGACTTGGACATCTTGCGGCCGTGCTCGTCCACGGTGAAGCCGTGGGTCAGGCACTGCTTGTACGGCGCCGCCTTGTCCATCGCCACGCCGGTCAGCAGCGAGGACTGGAACCAGCCACGGTGCTGGTCGGAGCCCTCCAGGTACAGGTCGGCCGGCTTGGGCAGGCCGCGGTCCACCAGCACCGCTTCATGGGTCACGCCGGAGTCGAACCACACGTCCAGGATGTCGGTGATCTTGTCGTAATCGGCCGCCTCGTCGCCCAGCAGTTCGGCCGCATCCAGCGTGTACCACACGTCCACGCCGCCCAGTTCCACCCGGTCGGCGACCTGGCGCAGCAACTCGGTGCTGCGCGGATGCGGCTCGCCGGTTTCGCGATGCACGAACAAGGCGATCGGCACGCCCCAGGTGCGCTGGCGCGAGATGGTCCAGTCCGGACGTCCATCGACCATGCCGGCGATACGCGCCTGGCCCCAGGACGGATACCAGTGCACGTTGTCGATGGCCTTGAGCGCATCGGCGCGCAGGTTGGCCTGCTCCATCGAGATGAACCACTGCGGCGTGGCACGGAACGCGATCGGCGTCTTGTGGCGCCAGCAATGCGGATAGCTGTGCTCCATCTTGCTGGCCGCCAGCAACACGCCGGTGTCGCGCAGCGCCTCGATGATGATGTCGTTGGCCTTCCAGATGTGCAGCCCGGCCAGCACGGTGTCGCCCAGCGGCGGCGTCGACGGCAGGTACACGCCGCGCCCGTCCACCGGGTTGATCTGCGCCGCGCCGTAACGCTCGAGCAGGCCGTACTGCTTGGAGACCTGGTAGTCCTCCTGGCCATGGCCCGGTGCGGTATGCACCGCGCCGGTACCGTCCTCGGCCGACACGTGGTCGCCCAGCAGCAGCGGAATCTCGCGCTCGGCATAGAACGGGTGGTTCAGCAGCATCTGCTCCAGCGCCGCGCCCTTGGCATGGCCGTGCACCACCACCGTGTCCACGCCATAGCGCGACAGCGCCTTGCCGGCCAGGGCCTCGGCCACCACCAACCAGCGCGGCTGGCCGCGATCGGCCGGGCCTTCGACCAGCACGTAGTCCAGTTCCGCGCCCAGGCTCACCGCCAGCGACGCCGGCAGTGTCCACGGCGTGGTGGTCCAGATCGGCACCGCCACGCCCACGCCCGCCGGCAGGCTGGCGCCGAACGCGGCAGCGACAGCCGCCGGGTCGCGCGCCGGATAGGCGATATCCACCGTCGGCGACACCTTGTCGGCGTATTCGATCTCGGCTTCGGCCAGCGCCGAGCCGCAGTCGAAGCACCAGTGCACCGGCTTCACGCCACGGGTCAGGTGGCCATTGTCGACCACCTTGGCCAGCGCGCGGATCTCGTTGGCTTCGAAGCGGAAATCCAGCGTCTTGTACGGGTTGTCCCAATCGCCGATCACGCCCAGGCGCTTGAAATCGCGGCGCTGCAGATCGATCTGCTCGGTAGCGTACTCGCGGCACTTCTGGCGGAACTGCGCTGCATCGAGCTTGACGCCGACCTTGCCGTACTTTTTCTCGATCGCGATCTCGATCGGCAGGCCGTGGCAATCCCAGCCCGGGATGTAGGGCGCATCGAAGCCAGCCAGGTACTTCGACTTGACGATGATGTCCTTGAGGATCTTGTTGACCGCATGGCCCAGATGGATCTGGCCATTGGCATACGGCGGGCCGTCGTGCAGCACGAACAGCGGGCGCCCTGCCGCATTGGCGCGCAGTTGCGCGTACAGCCCCTCGCGCTCCCAGCGGTCCAGCATCGCCGGCTCGCGCTTGGGCAGGTCGCCGCGCATCGGGAATTCCGTCGCGGGCAGATGGAGAGTGGCTTTGTAGTCTTGGGTCACAGGTCTCTACCGTTGCGCTGGATTTTTAAAAAGTCCGCACATGGATGTGCGGGCTCTTGCGAGGGACTCGCATCATAGGCGGGCTGTTGCGAGGAACTCGCATGTGTTGCAGAAACTGCGTGCCTGTCCAACACCGCACGCGCCTGCTCGGCATCACGATGCATCTGCACCGTCAGCGCGTCCAGGCCATCGAACTTCTCTTCGTCGCGCAGCTTGGCGACGAATTCGACCTCGATATGCCGGCCATACAGGTCGCCCTGGAAATCGAACAGATGCGCTTCCAGCAGCGGCTCCACACCGGCCACGGTCGGGCGCGTGCCAAAGCTCGAGACCGACGGCCACGGCCGCTCGGCCACGCCATGCACCCAGGTCGCGTAAATACCCGACAGCGCCGGCGTGCGCGGAAAGCGCAGATTGGCGGTGGGATAGCCCAGGGTGCGGCCGAGCTGCTTGCCGCGCACCACCCGCCCGCCGATGGCATACGGACGGCCAAGCAATTGCCCGGCGTGCGCGAACTCGCCCGCGCCCAGCAGCTCTCGGATGCGCGTGGCCGAGATGCGCTCGCCGTGCAGGTGCACCGGCGCGATTTCGCCCGCTGCAAAGCCGTAGTGCGCACCAAGCGAGCGCAGCAGGCCGATATCGCCGCCACGCCGATGGCCGAAACGGAACTCCGGACCGATCCAGACCTCTTTGGCGCACAGTCGGCCGACCAGGGCCAGGCGCACGAAGTCTTCGGCACTCATCGCCGACAGGCGACCATCGAAACGGATCATGCCCACGCTGTCGGCACCGAAGCCGTGCAGCCCTTCGATCTTGGCGCGGGCCAGGGTCAGCCGTGGCGGCGGCGCGGCCGGGGCGAAAAACTCGCGCGGCAGCGGCTCGAAGCTCACCGCCACCGCGGGCACCCCCAGCGCGCGCGCGCGCGCGACTGCGTGCTGCACCAATGCCCGATGCCCCAGGTGCAGGCCATCGAAGGCGCCGATGCAGACCACGCTTCCGTGCGGGAACAGCGTCCCGCCCTCGACGTCTCTAAACAGCCTGCTCATTCCTCGATCCAAACAGATGCCGGCCTGCCGGCCGACCCTCGTTGATGCATAACCCGCAAGTATAGCCGTGCCTGTCAATCCGCATGGGCGCGGCCCCGGGCCTGTGCCGCCGCGTCCCGGAGGCGGGCAGGCGATTGCGCGCCTTCCCGGCCCGGGACCGGCCCCACCCACCGTGCATGACGGCTGGCTCCGCACCTGCTCGGCCAGCTCGGCGGACGACTAGCCCTCGCGCAGATGCCGCGGCCGCAATCCCAGCGCCACTTGCGCCACCAGGTAGGTCGCCCCACCGCTGCCGACCAGCACCGCCAGCCAGCCGATGCGATCCCACTTGTCCATCACGGTGAACGATGGCAGCCACCACAGCAGGCCCAACAGCACCGCCACCATCGCCGCGCATGCCAGCAGCAGGCGCAGCGCATAGCCAGCCCAACCCGGCCGGCGCTGGTACACGCCGGACTTGCCCAGCCAGTACCACAGCAAACCCAGGTTGAGATAACTGGACAGCGCGCTGGCAATGCCCAGCGCCAGATGCAGACCCGGCTGCTTGCCCAGCGCCTGCATCACGCCCTGCGCCTTGAGCTCGGGCGTCACCATAATCTGGTAGACCACTGCCAGCAACGCGAAGTTGAACACCATGTTGGCGATCAACGCCGCCACACCGGCACGCACCGGAGTGCGGGTGTCCTGACGGGCGTAGAAGGCCGGCAACAACACCTTGAGCATGGCGTACGCCGGCAGGCCGAAGCTCAGGCCGTAGACCGACATCGCGGTCATGCGCGTATCGAAGGCGGTGAACTGGCGGTACTGGAACAAGGTCGCCACCAGCGGCTCGGCCAGCAGCAGCAGGCCGAGCATCGCCGGCATCGCGATCAGCAGCGTGGTGCGGAACCCCCAGTCCAGCGCGCCGGAGAACGCGCTGCGGTCGGTCTTAACGTGATGGCGCGCCAGCGCCGGCAGGATCACCGTGCCCAGCGCCACCCCGAACACGCCCAGCGGCAGTTCCAGGAACCGGTCGGCCAGCGACAGCCACGACTGCGAGCCGTCGGCCAGCCGTGCGGCGATCACCGTGTCAAGCATCAGGTTGATCTGCGCGATCGACGAACCGAACAGGGTCGGAATCATCAGGGTCAGCACCTTGCGCACATCCGGGTGCGTCCAGCCCCAACGCGGCAGCGTCAGCAGGTCGATGCCCTTCAGGGCCGGCAGCTGAAACAGCAACTGCAGCGCCCCGGCCACCAGCACCGCCCAGCCCAGCGCCAGGATCGGCACGTCCAGCCGCGGCGCCAGCCACAGCGCGCCGGCGATCATGCACAGGTTGAGGATCACCGGCGTCAGCGCCGGAATCGCAAACCGCTGGAAGCTGTTGAGCGCCCCGCCCGCCAGCGCGGTCAACGAGACGAACAACAGAAACGGAAACGTCAGCCGCAACAAATCGACCAGCAGGCCGTATTTATCCGGATCGGTGGCCGCGCCATCGGAAAACACCGACGCCAGCTGCGGGGTGAAGATCAGCCCCAGCGCGGTGATCAGCAGCAACATGCCGCCGAGCGTGCCGGACACCCGCGACATCAGCTCGCGCAGGTCGGGTTGCGGGCGGGTCTCCTTGACCTCGGTGAACACCGGCACGAAGGCGGTGGCGAACGAGCCCTCGGCAAACAGCCGCCGCAGGAAATTGGGGATCCGGAACGCCACCCAGAACGCGTCGGTGACCGCATTGGCGCCGAAGGTGGTGGAGATCGCCTGGTCGCGGATCAGGCCCAACACCCGCGACACCATGGTCATACTGCTGAATGAGAGCAGGCCTCTCAACATGCCGGGCTTGCTCACGCTGCATCCCTCTTGACAACTGACTTGACGTACATAACTAAGCCCATCATACTTTCCCGCTTGCTTTTTCCACTACACCGATTTTTCAGGAACCCACCACCGTGGCCAATATCAAGTCCGCCAAGAAGCGCGCCAAGCAGACCGTCGTGCGCAATGAGCGCAACACGGGCCAGCGTTCGATGCTGCGCACCGCCGTCAAGAAGGTGATCAAGGCCCTTGACGCCAACGATGCTGCAGGCGCCGAAGCTGCTTTCGCCGTTGCCCAGCCCATCCTCGACCGTTTCAGCGCCCGTGGCCTGATTCACAAGAACAAGGCTGCGCGTCACAAGAGCCGCCTGACCGCTCGCATCAAGGCCATCAAGGCCGCGTAAGCGAGCCATGCTGGCATCACCGCAGGCCCGGCCTGCGGTGGCATAGAAAAACCCGGCCTTGGCCGGGTTTTTTGTGTGCCTGCGCATGCGCTCAGCCGGCATTGCGCGCCTCGAGCTCGTCCTCGCGCTGCCGGTCGAAGAACGCCATGATGTCCTTCATGATCGGGAAGGTGCCATCGCGACCCAGCGCCGAGACCAGATACCACGGCGCGGTCCAGCCGAGTTCTGCCACGATCGTCTCGGCCGCAGCGCGGGCCTCGTCCTCGAACATCAGGTCGGCCTTGTTGAGCACCAGCCAGCGCGGCTTCTTCAGCAACTCCGGATCGTGGCGCTCCAGCTCGCGCTCGATGGTGCGCACCTGATCCACCGGCGACGCCTCCACCCCACCATCCATCGGCGAAATGTCCACCAGATGCAGCAGCAGACGGGTGCGCTGCAGATGGCGCAGGAACTGCGTGCCCAGCCCGGCACCGTCGGCCGCGCCCTCGATCAGGCCCGGCACGTCGGCGATGACGAAGCTGCGGTATGCCTCGACACTGACCACGCCCAGATTCGGGTACAGGGTGGTGAACGGGTAATCGGCCACCTTCGGGGTTGCCGAGGACACCGCGCGAATCAGGGTGCTCTTGCCCGCATTGGGAAAGCCCAGCAGGCCGACGTCGGCCAGCAGCTTCAGCTCCAGCTTGAGCAACCGCTCTTCGCCCTCTTCACCGGTGGTGGACTGGCGCGGCGCGCGATTGACCGAGCTCTTGAAATGCATGTTGCCCAGGCCGCCCTTGCCGCCCTTGGCCACCAGCAGGCGATCGCCATGCTGGGTCAGGTCGCCGATGACTTCGTCGGTCTGCACGTTCATCACCACGGTGCCGACCGGCACCACGATGATGCGGTCTTCGCCGCCCTTGCCGTAGGCCTGGCGGCCCATGCCGTTCTCGCCGCGCTGCGCCTTGAAGGTGCGCTCATGCCGGAAGTCGACCAGCGTATTGACGTTCTCGTCGGCCACGATCCATACGCTGCCGCCGTTACCGCCGTCGCCGCCATCGGGCCCACCGAGCGGGATGAACTTCTCGCGGCGAAAGCCGACACAGCCATTGCCGCCATTGCCGGCACTGACCAGGATTTCTGCTTCGTCGACTAACTTCATGAGATTTGGGATTCGTAATTTGGGATTGGTAACACCACCGCAGGACGCCGCTAGGCGGCCGCGGAAACAGCAGGAAGCAGCGGTACCGGGACTCTCGAAATCCGCCGTTGCGAATCCCCAATCCCGAATCCCCACTCCCGGCCGTCAAACGAAAAACCCCGCAAAAGCGGGGCTTTCCGTCTCGTCCGCCAGGCAGCGATGCCTGACGGACTGGCCTGCATGGAGCGGGCGATTACGCCTCGGCAACCACGCTGACGGTGCGACGCTTCTTCGGGCCCTTGGTGGAAAACTCCACCTTGCCGTCGACCAGCGCGAACAGGGTGTGGTCACGGCCGAGGCCAACGCCGGCGCCCGGATGGAACTGGGTGCCACGCTGACGCACGATGATGTTGCCGGCATCGATGGCCTGGCCACCGAAGATCTTCACACCCAGGTACTTCGGGTTGGAATCGCGACCGTTGCGCGAGGAACCTACGCCTTTTTTGTGTGCCATGACTGGTTCTCCTTACTTCTTATCGCCACCGGCGATGCCGGTGATCTCGATTTCGGTGTAGTGCTGACGGTGTCCCTGACGCTTCATGTGGTGCTTGCGGCGGCGGAACTTGATGATGCGCACCTTGTCGGCGCGGCCATGGGCCACGACCTTGGCGGTGACCGAGGCGCCCTTCAGCGCATCGCCCAGCTTGATGCCATCGCTATCGCCCAGCATCAGGACGGTGTCGAACTTGATCTCGTTGCCAGCTTCGACATCGAGCTTTTCCACGCGGAGCGTTTCGCCCTGCGCGACGCGGTATTGCTTACCGCCGGTTACCAGAACTGCGTACATGACCAGGTTTTCCTCTGTAGTTATTATGGTCGCACTGACGTGCCCTAGGGCAGACAGGAGCGGGATTGTACGGGCTGGCGGGGTTTGGGGTCAACCTGCCGGCCAGCCGGCCGTGACCCCGCCCGATCCACCCGTGCAACGCATCATCCGGCCGCCACAGGCGCCCGGTCAGACTGGCATTTGGGGCAATTGCCCTCACCTAGGTCGGCGGGTAGGCTGATCGACTGCCACTCATTCCTGCTGAGCACGCTCGCACCACCGCCGGTTCGCCGGCCCGACATCGGATCCCCCATGGCGATGGATTTCATCCGCATCCGCGGCGCGCGGACGCACAACCTCAAGAACATCGACCTCGACCTGCCTCGCGACAAACTGATCGTGATCACCGGCCTGTCCGGCTCGGGCAAGTCGTCGTTGGCGTTCGACACCATCTATGCAGAAGGCCAGCGCCGCTACGTCGAGTCGCTGTCGGCGTATGCGCGCCAGTTCCTCAGCGTGATGGAAAAGCCGGACCTGGACCACATCGAAGGCCTGTCCCCGGCGATTTCGATCGAACAGAAATCGACCTCGCACAATCCGCGTTCCACGGTCGGCACGATCACCGAGATCTACGACTACCTGCGCCTGCTGTACGCGCGCGTCGGTCAGCCGCGCTGCCCGGACCACGGCTTCCCGCTAGAGGCGCAGACCGTCAGCCAGATGGTCGACCACATGCTCACGCAGGACCAGGAGCAGCGTTACATGCTGCTGGCGCCGGTGATCCGCGAGCGCAAGGGCGAGCATGCGCAGGTGTTCGAGCAGCTGCGCGCACAGGGCTTTGTGCGCGTGCGCGTGGATGGCGAGCTATACGAGATCGACGCGGTGCCACCGCTGGCGCTGCGCCAGAAGCACACCATCGAGGCGGTGATCGACCGCTTCCGTCCGCGCGAAGACATCAAGCAACGACTGGCGGAAAGTTTCGAGACTGCGCTCAAGCTCGGCGAAGGCATGGTCGCAGTGCAGTCGCTGGACGACCCGGCCGCGGCCCCGCACCTGTTCTCGTCCAAGTACAGCTGCCCGGTCTGCGATTACTCGCTGCCGGAGCTGGAGCCGCGGCTGTTTTCGTTCAACGCACCGGTGGGCGCCTGCCCCAGCTGCGATGGCCTGGGCGTGGCCGAGTTCTTCGACCCGGATCGCGTCGTGGTGCATCCGGAGCTGTCGCTGTCGGCCGGCGCGGTGCGCGGCTGGGATCGCCGCAATGCCTATTATTTCCAGCTGATCGCCTCGCTGGCCAAGCACTACAAGTTCGACGTGGACGCGGTGTGGAACACGCTGCCAGCCAAGGTGCGCCAGGCGGTGCTGTTCGGCAGCGGCGATGAGGTGATCAGTTTCACCTACTTCACCGATGCGGGCGGGCGCACCACGCGCAAGCACCGCTTCGAGGGCATCCTGCCGAACCTGGAACGCCGCTACCGCGAAACCGAATCGCCGGCCGTGCGCGAAGAGCTGACCAAGTACGTCAGCCAGCAGCCCTGCCCGGCCTGCAACGGCACGCGCCTGAACCGTGCCGCGCGCAACGTGTTCGTCGCCGACCGCCCGCTGCCCGAACTGGTGGTGCTGCCGGTCAACGAGGCGCTGAGCTTTTTCCGCGGCTTGTCGCTGCCGGGCTGGCGTGGCGAGATCGCCAGCAAGATCGTCAAGGAGATCGGCGAGCGGCTGGGCTTCCTGGTCGATGTGGGCCTGGATTACCTGACCCTGGAACGCAAGGCCGATACCTTGTCCGGTGGCGAGGCGCAGCGCATCCGGCTGGCCAGCCAGATCGGCGCCGGCCTGGTCGGGGTGATGTATGTGCTGGACGAGCCGTCGATCGGCCTGCATCAGCGCGACAACGAACGCCTGCTGGGCACGCTGACGCGGCTGCGCGACCTGGGCAATACCGTGATCGTCGTCGAGCATGACGAAGACGCGATCCGCCTGGCCGATTACGTGCTGGACATCGGCCCCGGCGCCGGCGTGCACGGTGGCGAAATCTGCGCGCAGGGCACGCTGCAGGACATCCTGGATGCGCCCGGCTCGCTGACCGGCCAGTACCTGTCGGGCAAGCGCCGTATCGAGATTCCCAAGCAGCGCCACAAGCCCAACCCGAAGATGATGCTGCATCTGCGCGGGGCGACCGGCAACAACCTGAAGAATGTCGACCTGGATATTCCGGCCGGCCTGTTGACCTGCATCACCGGCGTGTCCGGCTCGGGCAAGTCCACGCTGATCAACGACACCTTGTTCTCGCTGGCGGCCAACGAGATCAACGGCGCCTCGCATCCGGTGGCCGCGCATCGCGAGGTGGAGAATCTGGATCTGTTCGATAAGGTCGTGGATATCGACCAGTCGCCGATCGGGCGCACGCCGCGTTCCAATCCAGCCACCTATACCGGCATGTTCACGCCGTTGCGCGAGTTGTTCGCGCAGGTGCCGGAGGCGCGCGCGCGCGGTTATTCGCCGGGCCGTTTCAGCTTCAACGTACGCGGCGGCCGCTGCGAAGCCTGCCAGGGCGATGGCCTGATCAAGGTGGAGATGCACTTCCTGCCCGACGTCTACGTGCCCTGCGATGTCTGCCACGGCAAGCGCTACAACCGCGAGACGCTGGAGATCCGCTACAAGGGTTTCAACATCAGCGACGTGCTGCAGATGACCGTCGAGGACGCGCTGCGGCTGTTCGAGCCGGTGCCGTCGATCGCACGCAAGCTGGAAACCCTGGTGGATGTGGGCCTGAGTTACATCAAGCTGGGCCAGAGCGCGACCACGCTGTCCGGCGGCGAGGCGCAGCGCGTCAAGTTGTCCAAGGAACTGTCGCGCCGCGATACCGGACGTACCCTGTACATCCTCGACGAGCCGACCACCGGCCTGCACTTCCACGACATCGAAGCGCTGCTCGGCGTGCTGCACAAGCTGCGCGACGAGGGCAACACGGTGGTGGTGATCGAACACAATCTGGACGTGATCAAGACCGCCGACTGGATCGTGGATCTGGGCCCGGAAGGTGGCCATCGCGGCGGCAGCATCCTGGTCTCCGGCACACCGGAAGATGTGGCTGCGCACAAGGCGTCCTACACCGGGCAGTTCCTGGCCAAGATGCTGCCATCGGTGAAGGCGCGCGAGACCCGGCCGGCGGCGATGGCCAACAAGCCCGATGCGCGCCCGCCACGCAAGATCAAACCGGAGAAGGTGGCGAAAGTCGCCAAGTCCGCCACCAAGAAAACCGCAAAGAAGAAGGCAAGCTGATGAGCGAAGAGCACAAGGTGTTGGCACGCATCCCGATCAGCGTGCGCTGGCGCGACATGGACAGCATGGGCCATGTCAACAACGCCAAGTACATTTCGTATCTGGAGGAAGCGCGCGTGCGCTGGATGCTGGGCGTTGAAGGCGTGGCGATGACCGACCGCATCGCGCCGGTGGTTGCGGCCACCAACGTCAACTACAAGCGCCCGCTGATATGGCCGAACGACATCCTGGTGGAACTGTTCGTCGAGCGCCTGGGCAGCAGCAGCATCACCATCGGCCACCGCATCCTCGACCAGAAGGACGAGGGCGTGCTGTATTCCGATGGCAACGTTGTGGTGGTGTGGATCGATACGCAGACCGGCAAGAGCGCGGCGCTGCCGGATGCGGTACGCGCCGCCAGCAGCTGAGATTTGCCAGCTGCGCGTTGGCTCTCCAGCGCCATAAGACGACGGCGGCTCTTCCGGGAGCCGCCGTTGTTGTTTGCAGCGCTCCTGTCCTGCCGCTGCGCGATACCACCGACAGGCCACGTGCTCGAGACCGGACCGACACAATGAAGTGACAGCCTGCTCGCCATCACGCATCGCGTTTGATCGGCAACATCGCGCAGTGGGCTCGGCAAACACTGCAGGACCCAGACTCCGCTCAGCCGCGCATTGCGCGCGTCTACGAACCCGGCGCGCGCTTGCGCGCCTGCAGCGTGGTCTTGACCTCGCGGCCATCCTGCAAGGTAAAGGTCACCGGCACCTGCGCACCCTCCTGCAGCGGCGCACGCGCTTCCATCAGCATCAGATGCAGGCCGCCCGGTGCAAGCGGCACCGACTTACCGGCCGGCAATGCCAGCTCCGGCACGGCGCGCATGCGGCTGACGCCGTTGGTTTGCGTGGTCTCGTGGATGGACACATCGGCAAACGCACTGCTCTTGGCCGCGGTGACCTTCGACGGCTGCGCACAGCCATTGTAGAACTGCCCGAAGCCCGCTGCCATGCCCATGCCACCGGGTGGCGGAATGCGGATCCAGCCGCCCTTGAACTCGGGCAGGCACTGCGCGCCAACGCCTGCACTTGCCAGCATCACCCATGCACCGAGCAGCACGCGTCCGCACATGCGCTGCCTGCTTCGACTGCCGTCTATCATGACCCAACCTCCAGGAGCCCCGAATGAGCATCCAGATCTTAGACCATGGCCGTCTTCGCGAAATCCGTCTGGCGCGCCCGCCGGTCAATGCACTGGACAGCGCGCTGTGCCAGGCTCTGAGCACTGCGGTGCAGCAGGCCGGCGAGGAGACCGACGGCATCGTGCTGTCGGGCAGCGAGCGGATCTTTTCCGGTGGCATGGACGTGCCACACCTGCTGGCGCATGGCACCGACCGCGCCGCGTTGCTGGCCAGCTGGACGGCCTTCTTCGAGGCCGCGCAGGCGCTGGCCAACAGCCGCGTGCCGGTGGTCGCGGCCATCGGCGGGCATGCGCCGGCCGGCGGCTGCGTGCTGGCACTGTGCTGCGACTACCGGGTGATGGCGCGCAGCGCCGATACCGCCAAACCGTATGCGATCGGCTTGAACGAGGTGCAGGTGGGCCTGGCTGCGCCGGAAGGCATCCAGCGCCTGCTGCGCCGCGTGGTCGGCGCGCACCGCGCCGAGCGCCTGCTGATCTCCGGGCAGCTGCTGCCGGCCGAGCAGGCGGTCACGATCGGCCTGGTCGACGAACTGGTCGATGGCGAATTGGTCACCGCGCGCGCGGTGGCCTGGCTGCAGGACCTGCAGCAGCTGCCGCGCCAGCCGATGCTGGCCACGCGCGCGATTGCCCGCGCCGATCTGCGCGCGGCGCTGGCGCCCGAGCTGATCCAGCTGGAGCGCTTCATCGACGGCTGGTACGCGCCGGATGCGCAGGCCGCCCTGCACGGCCTGGTGGCGCGGCTGCAGAAGGCCTGAAGGCGCTCCCGCACGGCGCGCAGGGGGCGGCCCGCTATAATCGCGGTCCGTCGCACGCCCAGGCCAGCCCCTTGTCCGCCACTGCCGAACCCGTCGTCTCCGAACTGATCAGCCTGCTGTCGCTGGAGCGCCTGGAAGACAACCTGTTCCGCGGCCAGAGCCGCGATATCGGCACCAAGTACGTGTTCGGCGGACAGGTGCTGGGCCAGGCACTGGCCGCCGCGCAGGCCACCGTGGACAACGGCCGCCAGGCGCACTCTCTGCATGCCTATTTCCTGCGCGCCGGCAATATCGACCACCCGATCGTCTACGACGTCGATCGCACCCGCGATGGCGGCAGTTTTTCGGTGCGCCGGGTCACCGCGATCCAGCATGGCAAGGTGATCTTCTTCTGCGCGGCCTCGTTCCAGCAGCGCGAAGACGGCGCCGAACACCAGTCCGCGATGCCGGTGGTACCGCCGCCCGAAGACATCGAACCCACCCCGCCGCTGGCGGCGGAGGTGCTGGAGAAACTGCCTGCCAAGGTGCAGCGCTGGCTGTCGCGTGGCGGCCCGTTCGAGTTTCGCCATGTGTTTCCGCGCGACGAACTCAAGCCGCCCAAGCGCCCGCCATTCCAGCAGATGTGGCTGCGCCTGAGCGACCCGGTCGGCGACGACGTCGGCCTGCACCAGGCCTTGCTGGCCTATGCCTCGGATTTTCAGCTGCTGGGCACCTCCACCTTTCCGCATGGCATCAGCTACTACACGCCGAACGTGCAGATGGCCTCGCTCGATCACGCGCTGTGGTTCCACCGCCCGTTCCGCACCGACGACTGGCTGCTGTACTCACTCGACAGCCCCACCGCACAGGGTTCGCGCGGCCTGGCGCGCGGGCAGTTCTTCACCCGCGATGGCGTGCTGGTCGCCAGCACCACCCAGGAAGGCCTGATCCGCGTGGTGCCCGACGGCAGCGCGATCGCGGTGCCGGCAAACGACTCGCCATGTTGATTGCTGCACCGCGTTCGTCGCGCCCAGGCATGCTGATGGCCGCCTGCACTTTCCGGCCTGGATCAACTTCCTTGCCGCTCCTTTCTTTCAGCTCGAGCAAGCGCATTCGCAGCGCGCCCTGCTCGGCAATCGCTGGCACTCCTTAAGCATGCGCAAGATCTTCAGCAGTCAACGTATCGAAACCGCCGAAGGCGTGGCCGATCTCCTGCGCAACGCCGGTATCGACGTGCGCATGAGCAACGGCCGCTCCTACGAGAGCAAGCGCAGCGGCCAGTTCAGCTATCTCGAACAGGGCAACGCCCAGGCCTACCCCACGGTGTGGATCGTGCACGCCGACGACCAGCCGCGCGCCCGCGATCTGCTGCGCGACGCACGCCTGCTCGACACCACCCGCCGCGATCTGCCGAATGTGGAGTACACCTTCCGTGACGGCGAAAACGGCTCGAGCACCAATGCGCGCAGCTGGGCCTGGCGCATCCGGCTGGTGCTGCTGCTGGTGATCGGCGCGGTCGCCATGTTCGTGGTGCTGCGCCATCGCAATGCCCCGGATGCGGCCAGGCCAGTGGCACCGCCGGCCGCGCAGCCAGCGCCCGCCACCACCGCACCGCCCGCCGCAGAGGACGACGAAGTGCGTGTACGGATCCAGCCGGCGCGCTGAGCGCAGCCACCCGGTGGTGTGCCAGGCGCCACCGCCATCACGTCGGTCACATCCGCTGCTCGCCTGCGTCATGCTGGGACCAGGACATGGATTGCGCCGATGCACACCGACACGCTGGACCTGATGTTGCAACGCGAATTGCCGGTCGCCGCAGCCGGCTGCCAGCAGGCCTACGGCCGCATCGTGCGCGCCTGCCAGAACACGGTGACCGCCATCGCACTGGCGATCACCCGCGATATCGCCGCCAGCGAAGACATCGCCCAGGAAGCCTTTCTGCGCGCCTGGCAGCGTCTGGCGCAATTGCATCAGCCGGCCAGTTTCCTGCCGTGGCTGCGGCAGATCACCCGCAACCTGGCGCGCGACTGGCTGCGCGCCAACCGGCATCGCGCGCTCAGCGGCGAAGCGGCGGACCTGGCGATCGCGATGGCCGCCGACCCGGCCCCCTCGCCCGCCGACCAGTTGCTGCAGGTGGAAGAAGAGATCGCCGCGCTCGACATCATTTCTGCATTGCCCGAAGAAAGCCGCGAGACGCTGCTGCTGTTTTATCGCGAAGGCCAGAGTTCGCGGCAGGTCGCTTCGCTGCTTGGCCTGAGCGATGCGGCCGTGCGCAAGCGCCTGTCGCGGGCACGTGCCAGCGTGCGCGGCGAGCTGCTGCGCCGGTTCGGCGAGTTCGCCCGTGCCAGCGCGCCCAGCGTGGCCTTTGCCACCGCGGTGACCTCGGCAACCCTGCTGGCCGCGCCGGGGACGGCGAGCGCGGCCATCGTGCTGACCGGCATGGGGGGCGCGGGCAAATTAGGCGTGAGCGGGCTGACCGGCTCGGCCCTGGGCGGTGGTGGCGCCGCCGGTGCGCTAAGCCTCTGGCTCGGCCTGCCGTCGCTATTCGCCGCCGGCGCCGTGCTGGTTGCCGGCGTCGGCACGTACTGGTCGTGCTGGTATCTGCTGCGCTTTGCGCAGACCGCCGCCGAGGCAGCGGCGATTCGTCGTTTCCTGCACATCACCACACTGACGTCGGTGCTGGTGGTGGGCAGCACGCTGCTGCTGAAACGCCTGGATGCCGGCGCATGGGCATCGCTGCTGTTGCTGGGCGCAGGCATGGCGGTGCTCAACTACCAATCCATCCGGGTGCTGCCACGCGTCATGCGCCCGATGCTGGAACGCGATGCGCAACGACGCGGCAGCACGCGGGCACCGCTGCTGTATCGCTGCATGTTCAGCCCGGGCGCGATGTTGGTGAGCACGGCGGCGGTCATGCTGCCCATCGTGCGGCACTACATGAAGCTGGGGATGCTCTGATCCCGGCGTGGCGCCATCGCCGCATGCGGCAAGTGCGACCATTCCTGTCAACAAAAACGGCCTCCTGCTTGCGCGGGAGGCCGTTGGTCGATCGGCGCCTTGTTGCGTGTTGCGGTTTACATGCTGCGTATGACGACAGTGCTGCCCCGGTCGCAGCACTGCGACCGGGGAAGCGACTGGATGAACTCAGTTGCCCGCGGCAGGCTTGGCCGGCATCGGACGCTTGCCGTGATCGCCATGCTCGCCCTGACCCCAGCGGCCATGCTCGCCACGCTGCTTGGATGCGGCATCGAACTCGGCCTTGCTCAGCTTGCCGTCCTTGTCGGTATCGGCCTTGGCAAACCATGCGTCGCGATGCTGCTGCATGCGCAGCTCACGGTCGGCGCGATCGACAAAGCCGTCCTTGTTGATGTCCATCTCATCGAAGCGCGCGGCGAACTTGGGGTCGGCCTTGGCTTCTTCGCGGCTGATGCGGCCGTCCTTGTTGGTGTCGAGCTTGCTCAGCCATTCGCCGCGTCCACCGCGCCCCGGGCCGCGATGATGCGGCCGCTCGTCGCGCGACAGCTTGCCGTCCTTGTTGGTGTCCAGCGTGTCGAACTGTGCGGCCAGCCTGGGGTCGGCGGCGGCTTCGCTGCGATCGATCACGCCATCGCCGTTCTTGTCGAGTTTGGCAGGACGCGGCGCATCGCCGGCGGCAGGCGGAGCGGCGAACACCGCGCCGGTGGACAGGGCAGCCAGCACGGCCAGTGCGAGAAACGGTTTGCGAGACGTCATGAGAAACTCCTGGAATGTGGGAACCACACGCGGCACCTGCATGGGCCGCATCGCGTGGGTGGCGCATCCGGATCCACCGTGCGCTGCCACCAACACCCACATCAACGAGCCATCGGCGCGCGCGTTGACGCGGCAACCGGGCGTATTCATCCGGCGGACAGTCGCCGCCGTTGCGACGCGCAGGCGCTATCCTGACGCCATGGCCATCCACGCCGACACCCATGACGACCTGCGCCTGTTCCAGACCGGCGAGCATGCCTGTGGCTACTGGTCCGAGCGCCGTGCGCGCGACCTGGTGCTGGATCCGCACGACCCGCGTCTGGGTGCGATCTATCCGCAGGCCTTGGCATGGGGATTCCGTCGCTCCGGTGATCTGGTCTACCGGCCGCATTGCGAACGTTGCCGCGCCTGCGTGCCGGTGCGCATCGCGGTGGATGCGTTCCGGCCCGATCGCAGCCAGCGCCGCTGCCTGGCGCGCAACCAGGACCTGGTGGTGCGCGTGGTTGCTGCCGAGCGCACCGACGAACAACTCGCGTTGTACCGGCAGTACCTCAAGCACCGCCATCCCGGCGGCGGCATGGACGAGCATGGCGCCACCGAATTCGACCAGTTCCTGATCGGCGGCTGGTCGCATGGACGCTTCCTGGAAATCCGCGAACCGGCGGTGGCGCATGCGCCTGGGCGGCTGCTCGCCGTTGCGGTCACCGATGTCACCGAGCATGCGTTGTCGGCGGTCTATACGTTTTACGCACCGGATGCCACTGCGCGCAGCCTGGGCACCTTTGCGATCCTGCAGCAGATCCAGTGGGCGCAACGCGAGCGCCGCGCGCATGTGTATCTGGGCTACTGGATCGACGGCCATGCCAAGATGAACTACAAGCGCCGCTTCAGCGCGCTGGAGGCCTACGACGGCCGCCAGTGGCGCGGGCTTCCTGCCGCTGCACCGGAAGGGTGAACCCCGCCGGGACGACATCGGGCTGTCGTCTTGCACATGCGAGAATATCGCGATGATCAGACCTCTCTTACTGCTTGCGCTGACCGCGCTCTGCGCCGCCTGCGCCCATCAGGCGACCTCTCCGGAGACAAGCGCCAAGGCAACTGCCGCCTCCGCGCCGGCCCAGCTACGCATCGCGACCTACAACACCTCGCTGTATTCGGATCAGGCCGGCGGCCTGGTGCGCGAACTGCAGGGCGACAGCGCGCATGCGCGCAAGATCGCCGCGGTGCTGCAGCGGGTGCGTCCGGATCTGGTGCTGCTCAACGAGTTCGACTTCGACCCCGAGCACCGCGCCGCCGATCTGTTCCAGCAGCGCTATCTGGAGGTCGCCCAGCCGGGCGGCGGCGCAGCGTTGCGCTACCCGTATCGCTACCTGGCCCCGGTCAATACCGGCGTGCCGAGCGGCCTGGATCTGGACAACAACGGCAGCGTCGGTGGCGATGGCCGCACCCGCGGCAACGATGCCTGGGGTTACGGATTGCATCCCGGCCAGTACGGCATGCTGGTGCTGTCGCGCTACCCGATCGACACGCAGGCGGTGCGCAGTTTCCAGTTGCTGAAATGGAGCGCGCTGCCGGGTGCGCTGCGCCCGACCGACCCGTCCAGCAAACAATCGTTCTATCCCGACGCGATCTGGGCGCAGCTGCGGCTGTCGTCCAAATCGCATTGGGACGTGCCGGTGCGCACGCCGCTCGGTGTGGTGCACGCACTGGTCTCGCACCCCACCCCGCCGGTGTTCGATGGCGCCGAGAAGCGTAACGTCGCCCGCAACCATGACGAGCTGCGGCTGTGGCGCGAGTATCTGGACAATCCCAAGGACGCCAGCTGGCTGTGCGACGACCAGGGCCGCTGCGGCGGGCTGCCCGCCGATGCGCGCTTCGTCATTCTCGGCGACCTCAATAACGATCCGGTCGACGGCGCCGGCCGGCACGATGCGATCCGCGCCTTGATCACGCACCCGCGGGTGCTGCAGTACCCCACGCCGCACAGTGCAGGCGGCCCGGAAAAAACCGCCGAATACGCCGCGCAAGGCATTGCCCATGCGGGCGACCCGCACCAGGTCACCGGCGACTTCGGGCCGCAGGCGGGCACGATGCGGCTGGACTACGTGCTGCCTTCGCGCCAGTTCACCTTGGTCGGCAGCGGCATCTTCTGGCCCGCCAGCGCCACGCCGGAAGCGGCGATCGCCGATGGCAGCGATCATCATGCGGTTTGGGTGGATGTGGCTGGGGGGCGGTGATTGGGGATTGGAAATTGGGGATTTGAAGCGTCGGGTGGTTGCTTGTGTCGTGGCGCGATTGCGGCTGGTCGCCGCAACCGCGCCATGACCCGCGCAGCGCTCAGTCCAGCTGGATCTGCACTGCCTCTGCGGCTACCCGCGCCTTCGCGCGCGCGGCGTCGATGCTGTCCGCGCGCGCCAGCGTGACGCCGACGCGGCGGTGACCGTCCACGCGCGGCTTGCCGAACAGGCGCAGCGCGGTGTCCGGGTCGCGCAAGGCCTGCGCGACATTGTCGAAGGCCGGCACGCCGTGACCGTGCGCCAGCAGCGCGCACGACGCCGACGGGCCGCTCTGACGGATCACGCCGCCGTTTTCCGCACCGACCGGCAGGCCGAGAATCGCGCGCGCGTGCAGGGCGAATTCGCTCAGCTCCTGCGAGACCAGCGTGACCAGGCCGGTGTCGTGCGGGCGTGGCGAGACCTCGCTGAACCACACCTCGTCGCCCTTGACGAACAACTCCACGCCGAACAGGCCCAGACCGCCCAGGTCGTCGGTGATGGCCTGCGCGATCTGCTGCGAGCGCTGCAAGGCGGCCGCTGACATCGGCTGCGGCTGCCAGCTCTCGCGGTAGTCGCCGTCCTTCTGCCAATGCCCGATCGGGTCGCAGAACGAGGTGCCGCCGGCATGCCGCACGGTCAACAAGGTGATCTCGTAATCGAAGTCGATGAAACCCTCGACGATGCAGCGCCCGGCACCGGCACGTCCGCCGGTCTGCGCGTAGTCCCAGGCCGCCTCGATGTCCGCCTCGCTGCGTAGGGTGCTCTGGCCCTTGCCCGAGGACGACATCACCGGCTTGACCACGCACGGCAGACCCACCGCGGCGATCGCCTCGCGATACTCGGCAGCCGTGTCGACGAAGCGATACGGCGAGGTCGGCAGGCCCAGTGTTTCGGCAGCCAGGCGACGGATGCCCTCGCGGTCCATGGTCAGGCGAGCGGCGCGCGCGGTCGGGATGACCCGCTGGCCCTGCTCGCGTTCCAGCGCGAGCAGCGTTTCGGTATGGATCGCCTCGATCTCCGGCACGATCAGATGCGGCTGCTCCCGGGCGATCAGCGCGCGCAGCGCCTGGGGATCGAGCATGTCCAGCACGTGCGAACGGTGCGCGACCTGCATCGCCGGCGCGTCGGCGTAGCGATCGGCGGCGATCACTTCCACCCCGAAGCGCTGCAATTCGATCGCCACTTCCTTGCCCAGCTCGCCCGAGCCCAGCAACAACACGCGGGTGGCGGAAGGCGACAACGGCGTGCCGAGAATAGTCATGAGCGCAGTCCAGATCGGGAGGGGGCCGCCATTCTAACGGGCCGTCACCACGGCCGCCGACCGCAAGACTTGCGTTAACTGATATCACTTTGATATCTTTTTTCCACTCCCCAAGGACACCCACCTCATGAAAGAGAAGCCGATCAGCTCACTGCCGGGCATTCCAGTCATCCTCGCCGCTGGCGCCGCGTTCGCGGGCGCCGCCTGGTTCATTCTCACGACCCTGGCGGCCGGCAGCCCGACTCCAGCCGGGTTCCTGATTGCGCTGCTGGTGGTGGCGGCGGGCATCTTCATGCTGGCCGGCCTGTACACGCTGGAGCCGAACCAGGCGGCGGTGCTGAGCCTGTTCGGCAAGTACGTCGGCACGGTCAAGGACCCGGGCCTGCGCTGGAACAGCCCCTTCTATGCCAAGCGCCGGGTCAGCCAGCGCGTGCGCAACTTCGAGAGCGGCCGGCTCAAGGTCAACGAACTGGACGGCAGCCCGATCGAGATCGCCGCGGTCATCGTGTGGCAGGTGCTGGACGCTTCCGAGGCGGTCTACAACGTCGACGATTACGAAAGCTTCGTGCATATCCAGTCCGAAGCGGCGCTGCGCGCGATGGCCACCAGCTACCCGTACGACCAGCACGAAGACGATCAGATCTCGCTGCGCAGCCATCCGGCCGAAATCAGCGAACAGCTCAAGCGCCATCTGGACGAGCGCCTGACCCAGGCCGGCGTGGACGTGATCGAAGCGCGCATCAGCCACCTGGCCTACGCGCCGGAAATCGCCCAGGCCATGCTGCAACGCCAGCAGGCCAATGCGGTGATCGCCGCACGCACGCGCATCGTCGCCGGTGCGGTGGGCATGGTCGAAATGGCGCTGGCCGAACTGCAGAAAAACGGCGTGGTGCAGCTGGACGAAGAGCGCAAGGCGCACATGGTCAGCAACCTGCTCACCGTGTTGTGTTCTGATCGTGGCACCCAACCGGTGGTCAACGCCGGCTCGCTGTATTGAGGTGATGCAATGAATGTCATGGTGCCGTTGGTCGTCGCGCTTTCCGGCTTGCCTGCGTTGGCAATCGCCGCCTCCATCGGTGCGGACGACGACGACCGCGCGCGCGGCCTGGGGCTGCGCTGGGCCCTGATCAGCCTGGTCATCCTGATCGGTGCTGCCTGCCTGTACTGGGCCGGCGACAACCGCGCCGGCATCTATGCGGTGGTGATCGGCATGCTCGTCGGCGTGAATGTGTTGATCGTGTCGATGGTGATGCACCTGCGCCGCCATAGCGGCCGCCAGGAGCGCGAGTGAGCGAGAAGAAGGCCTATCCGCTGCGCATCAACGCCGACGTGCTGGCCGCCGCGCAGCGCTGGGCCGACGACGAACTGCGCAGCCTCAACGCGCAGATCGAATACGTGCTGCGCGATGCGCTACGCAAGGCCGGGCGCCTGCCGAAGCCGCAGGGCGACAAGGACGCCGGTGCTTGAACAAGCACAGGCGTGAGTGATCGTCAGAACGGATCAGCTTCCACTCGCATGCATCCGCCCCACCGCCGCTCAGCGGAGCATCTTTATCGCTGCACGGAAGCGTTCACGCTGCTCCGCACTGGCTGCCCTCACGTGGCACCCGCTAAGCTGCGGCGATGCGCAACTCCCCACGCTTTCTGCTCAACACCTCCGACATCGAACTGTGGCCGGCAGACCTGCCGCGTGCGCGCGGCAATGCGGATGCACGCGTGCTGGCGCAGGCCGACTGGCTGCTGCGGCGCAAGCGCGACGGACGCTACCTGGCCGCGCATCTGCCGCAGGGCGTGATGCCGTTGATCCCGCGACTGGCGTACGAGCCGGGGCTGGACGAGGCACTGGCGCTGCTGGAACTGCCAGGCGGGCGTGCATCGGACCATGCGAGCACGCTGTTGCCGGTCAGCGGCGTGCAGCAGCGGCTGGCGCAACTGGAAATCGACGTGGAGGCGTATCCACGGCAGACCGGGCTGAGCCTGGTGGCCGAACCTGCTGCCCTGCACTTTGCCGGACGCGATCGTTTTGCGCGTCCGTTGTGGCTCAGCGCCGGCGCAAGCCGTGCATGGCGACAGATGCAGGCCGACGCTGCACGCGCTGGCGTGCTGCTGGATGCGTTGTCCGGGTATCGCAGCCACGATTACCAACTGGCGATCTTCGAACGCAAGCTGGCGCGCGGCCTGACGGTGCCGCAAATCCTGGCGGTCAACACCGCGCCCGGCTTCAGCGAACACCACAGCGGCGATGCACTGGATATCGGCACGCCCGGCGAGCCGCCGGTGGAAGAATCCTTCGAGACCACGCCGGCCTTCGCGTGGCTGCGCGACAACGCGGATCGCTTTGGCTACCGGCTGAGTTATCCGCGCGACAATCCCTACGGCATCATCTACGAGCCCTGGCATTGGCGTTGGTCGGCGGCGTAATGCGCGCGGCAAGCCGCACGCACCGCACTGCAACGCCCTACTCCTGCGAGCGCGGCGTCGGCACCTTGGCTGCCACGCTGAAGTCGGCGATCTTCCATAGATAAAACGCGGCGTAGCTGCGGTACGGGGCCCAGCGTTCGCCGCGGATGGCCAGTTCCTTCGGCGTGGGCATCTGTTCCTGCCTGTCCACGCGCTGGGCGCCCTTGCGCACGCCCAGGTCATCGACGGGCAGCAGATCCGGGCGCCCCAGGCGGAACATCAGCATCATCTCCACCGTCCAGCGGCCGATGCCGCGCACCGGGATCAGCGCCTGCACGATCGCTTCCTCGTCCATGAAGGCGAGCCTGCGCAGGGAGGGAATCTCGCCGTCGCGCTCGCGGCGCGCCAGATCGCGCAACGCCAGCGACTTGTTGCCGGAGACGCCACACGCACGCAGTGCCGCGTCGTCGATGCGACCGAGCGTGTCTGCATGCAGGCGCGACGCACCGATGGCCGCTTCCACCCGCGCCACGATCGTCGATGCGGCCTTGCCGCTGAGTTGCTGGAACAGGATCGCGCGCGCCAACGCGTCCACCGGATCGAACGGCTTGCGCCAACCCGGCTGCGCGGTGATCGGGCCGATGCGCTTCATCCACGCGCCCAGCGCACGATCGCGCCGGGTCAGGTGCGCGAAGGCGGCCTCCACATCGAATCCGCGGGCATGGCGCGGCATGCTCAGCGCCTCAACGCGCCGATCGCCAGCACCGCCCAGCCCAGCATCAGGCTGGTGCCGCCAATCGGTGCCAGGCTGGTCGGCCAGTGCAGCAGCGCGCCGCCGACCAGGCTGCCGGCAAACAGCAGCGTGCCGAGCAACAGCAGATACAGGCCGACCCGGCCGAGCGCACGCGTTTCGGTAGCGCCGAGCACCGTCAGCACGGCGCCATGGCCGAAAGCATACAGCGCTGCCAGCTGCAGCCGCGATTGCACCAGCGCATCGGCCACCCCGTGCGAGGCATAGGCCGACAGGCCCACCGCGATGGCGGCCAGCAAGGCGCCGCAAAACGCCAGAAGCGACGGATGTTTCTTGCGACGTTCGAGCAGGGACATAAAGGCGATTCCATTGCAGCGCCGTGGCGCAAAAAAAAACGCGCCGCAGGACTGCGGCGCGTTTTTGTCTGGATCAGATCATCGTGGTGAGACGATTACTTGATGGCCCAGTAGACGTCGTAGGTACCGTCCTGCGTAAACGACTTGTCCACGCCGCCCTTCCACGACTCGTACGGACGCTCGGTCACGTCGTTGCCGTTGGTGGCAGCCCAGGCGCGCAGGGAGCTACGCACTGCGTCCAGGCCGGCCATGTGGCCTGCGTAGGTCGCAAACGCGGAACGGTGTGCCTTGGTGCGCTCGTACTTGACCGGAGCTTCCGACGGGATGTTGACCTTCAACTCCTCGCCCGCTGCAGCAACCGGGGTTGCATCCACAGGTGCGGCAGCCGCGGCGTCATCCTTCTTGGCATCGGCCTTGGCGGTGTCGGCCTTGGCATCGGTCTTCGGCGCGCCACCGGCACGCTTGCGGACCGGCTGCACGACGTCGAACGCATACTTGTCGCTAGCGAAGTCGGTGGTCACGATACGAACCGGACCAGCAGCCTCGAGGCCGTTGGCGTCCATCACGCGCTTGATCCACTCCTGGTTGTCCTTGATCGACTTCTTGATCGTCTCGTTGTCACGATCGATGTTGCCCGCGTTGACGACCAGCAGGTCCTCGGCCGGCACATCGACGAGCTTGAGATCGCTCAACACCGGCTTGCCGTCGAGCTGGGCGCGGTAGTCGAAATTCGGCACGGTGGCCAGCGCGGTCGCCAGACGCGACAGACCCAGCTTCAGGTCGTCGCCCACGTGACGGCTGACATACAGGCCGGCATAACGACCGAACAGGTTCCAGCCGTACTTGACGCTGTAGTCCTGGGTGATCTTGACGTTCTTGTTGTTCTTGCCGGTTGGCGCAAGGGTGAAGTTGGTGACTTTGTCGTAGCCCTTGGTGGGATCGTCGATCGAAATCTCAACACGCTCGTTCTTGACGCTGTTGGTGATCTCCCAGCTGCCGTCGCCGATATAGCCTTCGGTGGAGCTGTATTCGACGCGTGCACCCTTGCCCTCGTTCGGGCCGACCAGCTTCAGCTGGATCTTCGGGTCACGCAGCACAAGCGGGTTCCAATCCTTGAAACGACGGAAGCTGTTCACGGTGTCGTAAACAATCGTCATCCTGCGGTTGGTCTCAACACTCTCGGACATCTGCCGCTCCGAGGGCAACACCAAGCCCACCACGACAAACAAGCCAGCCACGATCCCCAAGGCGATCAGGAACTCGATAATACGGGTCATTCAGGAGGTCTCCGGGGCCGATCCCACGGCCGGGTTGAGTGAAGCGAAGCCGCCATCCTAGCAGGCTTCGAGAAAGATGTTCAGTTGTGCGACGGGTAGCGCGGTCTTGCGGTGTCATCCACCGCGCAACCGCGCAGCCCATGACTGCGCAACCCCAACCTGCACAAGGGTTTGGTCAGATTGCGCGCAGCTATCATGCACATCGCGCGATGCCTGTGTGTGATGCGATTGCCGCCGGCGCCACGTTCTGCCTCCCGGCCGCGTGCGTGATCAGGTCGGAAACGACCAGACCACCCCGCCGGGTGCCCTGGCGTACGCGCAGCGTCGCGCACGCGTGGCCGCCATGCCGCACGCCGCGCCGCCTGCGCTGCCGATCAGACCAATTGCAGCTCGAAGGCCTTCAGCACCGCGCGAGTACGGTCGCGCACGCCGAGCTTGGACAGGATATTGGAGACGTGATTCTTGATGGTGCCCTCGGCCACGCCCAGCGAGTTGGCGATCTCCTTGTTGGAGAAGCCGCTGGCCATCAGCCGCAGGATCTCGGTCTCGCGGTCGGTCAGCGGATCGGGCCGGTCCAGGCTGACGAACTCGTTGCGCATGTGCTCCAGGCCCGACAGCAGGCGCTGGGTCACCGCCGGCTGCACCAGCGAGCCGCCGTCGGCCACGGTGCGGATCGCGCCGACCAGTTGTTCCAGCGAGACGTCCTTGAGCAGGTAGCCCTTGGCGCCGGCCTTGAGCCCGGCCAGCACCAGCTGGTCGTCGTCGAAGGTGGTCAGGATGATGGTCGGCGGCAGCGTGCCGTTGCGCGAGAGCATCTGCAGCGCCTCCAGGCCGGACATCACCGGCATGCGCATGTCCATCAGCACCACATCGGGCTGGACCTGCGGGATCTGCTCAACCGCCTGCTTGCCGTCCGAGGCCTCGGCCACCACCTCGATGCCGTTATCCAGCGCCAGCAGCGAGCGGATGCCCTGGCGTACCAGGGTTTGGTCGTCGACCAGGCACACACGGATCATCAGAACACTCCTTGAGTCACGGCCGCAGGCATCAGTGCCGGCGCGCCTGGGACGGAGATGCGCAGGCCGAAGCCGTCACCCCGCCGGGTTTGAATCTCGAGCTGGCCACCATACTGGTTCAGCCGCTCGCGCATGCCGCGCAGCCCGTTGCCGGGCGCCACCGTGTCGGCGCCATGGCCATCGTCGCGCGCGTCGATCAACACGGTGTCGGCATCGCGCCGCACCTGGATCCACAGGTTGCGCGCACCGGCATGGCGCACCGCATTGGTGATGATTTCCTGGGTACAGCGCAGCAGCACGTGGGCGCGCTCGGGGTCGTCCAGGGTCAGCGGCTGGGCGATGTCCAGGTGGATGTCCAGCGACGGCACCTGGGTCACCAGCGGGCGCAGGGCCGCTTCCAGATCGATCGCGCCGCTGTCGCGCAGGTGGCTGACCGCTTCGCGCACGTCGGTGAGCAGCAGCTTGGCCAGCGTATGCGCCTGGCGCACGTGCTCCTGGGCCTGGCCGTCGGTGATGTGGCCGGCCACTTCCAGGTTCAGGCTCAGCGCGGTGAGGTGGTGGCCGAGCAGGTCGTGCAGCTCGCGCGAGATGCGAGTGCGCTCGTTGACGCGGGCGCTTTCGGCCAGCAGCGCGCGGGTGGCGCGCAGCTCGGCATTGAGCCGGCGCTGTTCTTCGCGGGCATCGGTCTGCTGGCGCGCGACCAGGCTGGTCACGAAGATGAACATCGAAAAGCCGCCGTACAGCAGCGACTGCATCAGCGCGGCGAACAGGGTGAAGTCCGGGCGCAGGTAATAGAACACCGGCAGCACCGCCAGCTGGCTTAGCACCAGCCAGGCCACGCCGATGCGCAGCGGCAGCAGCCAGGGGATCACCCCGGCCGCCACCATCATCAGGATGCTGCCCAGCCCGGTCCCGCTCAGATAGCTGACCGCCAGCGCGAAGATGGTCAGCAGCAGCAGAATCAGCCGGTCGTACCAATGCGCACGGCCGCCGCTGCTCAGGCCGCGGGTCAGCCAGAAGTAGCTGGCACCGAAGCCGACGAAGAATGCCGACATCAGCAGGCCTTCGGCCACGCTGCGGTGGTCGCCCTCTTCGGCGGCCGGCCAGTAGGTGTACACCAAGGGCATGGCGATCATCGCCCAGGTGAACAGGCCGGCGAAGCGCAGGACGCGCGTATGACTGAGGTATCCCAACATGCAGGCATCTTAGGCGCTCGCCGGGCGGCTGCCCTCTTGCCGGAAGTCATGCATGCGTGTGGCATGGCGCGCCGGGCCTGGCAGCAGGAGCTGCCGGCATTGGCATGCTGCAGTCGGTTCTCATGCCTGGCTGGCAGCACACGGCGGGTCGCCGCTTCAGGCCACGCATGCAATAATCCGACGCAGATCCGATTTCGGGTCGAGAGCGTTACCCCACGGAGTCCCAATGTCGATCGTTATCCGCGACGTGCGCGAGCACGAGCTCGATTCCGTCCTGGCCCTGAACAACAATGCCGGACTGGCAATCCTGCCGCTGGATTCAACCAAGCTGCAACGTTTCTACGAGCAGGCCGAATATTTCCGCGTCGCCGAGCGCGACGGCAACCTGGCCGGGTTCCTGGTCGGGTTCGGCAGCAGCAGTGCGCATGACAGCAGCAATTTCGCCTGGTTCCGGGACCGTTACCCGGAATTCTTCTATATCGACCGCATCGTGGTCGCCAGCCGCCGTCGTGGCGGTGGCGTCGGGCGTGCGTTCTATGCCGATGTGCAGAGCTACACCGAGTTGCGCTACCCGCAACTGGCCTGCGAGGTGTTCCTGGACCATGGCGCCGATGCGGCGCTGCTGTTCCATGGCAGCTTCGGCTTCCGCGAGGTCGGCCAGAACACCATGGCCGATGTCGAGGTGCGCGCCAGCATGCTGATGAAAGACATGTGCAGCTATCCGTGGGTCAAGGAGACCTATGCCGGCAAGTTGCCCGACCACCTGCCGTGGGTCGGCCGGCCGCGTCACGCCGCCGCCACCGACAACCCGTCGACGGGGAGCTGAGGCGTGGCGAGCGTGAATGTGGATTTTGAACAGGCCGGCGAACTGAAGATCGGCCAGGTGGGCATTGCCAACCTGCGCGTGCGCACGCTGGACGTGCCGCGCCTGGTGCGCGAGATGCGCGAGCGCGTGACCCGCGCGCCGAAGTTGTTCGGACGCGCGGCGGTGATCCTGGATTTCGGCGGCTTGTCGCAGGTACCGGACCTGGCCACGGCCAAGGCGCTGCTGGACGGCCTGCGCGATGCCGGCGTGTTGCCGGTGGCACTGGCCTACGGCACCAGCGAGATCGACCTGCTCTCGCAGCAGCTCGGCGTACCGCTGCTGGCCAAGTTCCGCGCGCAATACGAGCCGACCGCGGTGAGCCCGCCGCCACCCCCGCCACCACCGGCGCGTGCCGAACCCGCAGCGCCCGCGGCGCGGCCGGCGCCTGGGCGCATGCAACGCAACGCGGTGCGCTCGGGCCAGCAGCTGTATGCGGAGAACTGCGACCTGACTGTGCTCAGTACGGTCGGTGCCGGGGCGGAGGTCATCGCCGACGGCAGCATCCATATCTACGGTACCCTGCGTGGCCGCGCGTTGGCCGGCGCCCAGGGCAACCCTGACGCGCGCATCTTCTGCCGCGACTTCCACGCCGAACTGGTTGCCATCGCTGGCCACTACAAGGTGCTGGACGATGTTCCCATGGACCTGCGTGGCAAGGCCGTCCAGGTCTGGCTGGAGCAGGATCAGATCAAGATCGCTGCGCTGGACTGACGCAGCCCAACCACAGAAATATTCGGAGAAATCCTTTGGCTGAAATCATCGTAGTCACCTCCGGCAAGGGCGGCGTTGGCAAGACCACCACCAGCGCGAGCCTGGCCTGCGGGCTGGCACGGCGCGGCAAGAAGGTCGCCGTCATCGACTTCGACGTCGGTCTGCGCAACCTAGACCTGATCATGGGCTGCGAGCGGCGCGTGGTGTACGACTTCGTCAACGTCGTGCATGGCGAAGCCACGCTCAAGCAGTCGCTGATCAAGGACAAGCGCTTCGACAACCTGTACGTGCTGGCTGCCTCGCAGACCCGCGACAAGGACGCATTGACCCAGGAAGGCGTGGAGAAGGTGCTCAAGGACCTGGCCGCCGACGGCTTCGACTACATCGTCTGCGATTCGCCGGCCGGCATCGAGAAAGGCGCGTTCCTGGCGATGTATTTCGCCGACCGCGCGGTGGTGGTGGTCAATCCGGAAGTTTCCTCGGTCCGCGACTCGGACCGCATCATCGGCCTGCTCGATTCCAAGACCCGCAAGGCCGAGCAAGGCCAAACCGTGCCGGCCTTCCTGCTGCTGACCCGCTACAGCCCGGGCCGCGTGGAAGGCGGCGAGATGCTCAGCATCACCGACGTGGAGGAAGTGCTGGGGCTGAAGGCCATCGGCGTGATTCCCGAATCCGGCGATGTGCTCAACGCCTCCAACAAGGGCGAGCCGGTGATCCTGGATGCCGAGTCCCCGGCCGGCCAGGCCTACGACGACGCGGTCGCCCGCATCATGGGCGAAGAGCGCCCGATGCGATTCACATCCGTGGAGAAGAAAGGCTTCTTCAGCAAGCTGTTCGGAGGGTAAGCATGGGCCTGCTCGATTTTCTCAAGAGCAAGAAGAACACCGCCGAGACGGCCAAGAACCGCCTGCAGATCATCATTGCGCAGGAGCGCAACCACCGCGGCGGGCCGGATTACCTGCCGCTGCTGCAGCGCGAATTGCTGGAAGTGATCAAGAAGTACGTCAACATCGACGCCGATGCGGTGCGGGTTGATCTGGTCAAGGATGGCGAGCATGACGTGCTCGATATTTCGGTTGCCTTGCCCGAAGACGGCGACAAGTAAGCGTCCCCTGCGGCACCGTGTTTGCACGGTGCCGCCTTGACGGCCCGAACCAACCGCGAGCCCTTGCGTGTGACCATCGATTCCTCTCCCAGCGCCGAGCCAGCCAGCGTGTTGTGCGTGGGCGATATCGGCCTGGACGCACCGGCCGCGCTGCTCGCCCGCTATGGCCTGCGCCTGCATCGCGTGGAAGCCGGCGCGCCGATCCCTGGCAGTTTCTGGGGCGAACCGGAAGCCGGCATCATCGGCTGCGATGTCTATGTGCGTGACGACACGCCGGTGCATTCGCTGTTGCACGAGGCCGGGCACCTGATCGTCCTGCCGGCCGACAAGCGCGCGGCTGTGCATACCGACGCCACCGATTCGGTGGATGAGGAAGACGCCACCTGTTATCTGCAGATCCTGCTGGCCGAGCAATTGCCGGGCGTGGGCAGCGCGCGCCTGATGACCGACATGGACACCTGGGGCTACACCTACCGGCTGGGATCCACGCGCGCCTGGTTCGAGCAGGATGCGGAAAATGCGCGCAGCTGGTTGAGCGCGCGCGGCTTGCTGCCGGCCTGAGTGCCCGCGCCGTGGTCGAGGGGCGTTGCGCTGGATGCGGCTCTCGTGATCAGTCGATGGGTCCACTCAACGCAGTGGCTGCCACGCCGTAGTAAACAGCCGTCGGGCGCTGGCAGATGCCGCACACGCGGCGTGTGCGCGACCACGTGCGATGTCACCGCCCGCGTGACTGCCCCATCATCCCTTCGCTGTCGCGGCCAATGCCCCGGACAGGTCCAGCGTCGCCACCGTGCCCTGGCCGGCATTGGAATCCAGGTTCAGATGCCAGCCCAGATGCTCGCAGAGCCGTCCGATCAGTTCCAGCCCGATGCCGTTGCCCTGGCGTGTGTTGCCGCGCGCCAGGCGCGCGTAGATCGCGCTGATCTCCTCCGGCGTCATGCCGTGGCCCGGGTCGGCAATGCGCACCACACCTGGTGCCGATAGCGAGACGCGGATGATGCCGCGGTCGCTGTTCTCGATCGCGTTGCGCAACAGATTGCCGATGGCGGTCTGCACGATCGCCACCGGTGCGGTGAGGCTGCATGGCGGAAGCGGATCGGTGAGTACCTGCAGATCCTTGTCGGCGAGCAGATGCGCGTGGTCGGCGACGATCTCCGGCAGCAACTGGTCCAGACGCAGCGTATCGCTGCTGCGCGTCAGCCGGCCGGGGTCCTTGGCCAGCACCAGCAACAAGGTGATCAACTGCTCCACCGCGGCGCTGGTCTGCGCGATGCGCTCCAGCTGGTGGCGCACCGCCGGCGGTGTGCCGGGTTGTTCCAGCGCCAGTTCGGCGGCGTTGCCGATCACTGCCAGCGGGGTGCGCAACTCGTGGCTGGCACTGTCGATGAAGGCGCGTTCGCGTTCGACAAACTGGCCGTTGCGATCGAGATAGTCGTTGAGCGCATCGGCAATCACGTACAACTCGGCGCTGCCCTGCGGGCCAACAGCAAGGCGTTGTGCACGCCGTTCGGGACGCAGCGCACCGATGTCGCGCGCCAGCTCCACCAGCGGGCGCACCAGCCGCGCCATCGCATAAGTGCCCATCAGCAAAGTGATGCCGATCAGCGCGACGCCTGCCGCCAGCATCCAGCGGGTGATGAACTGCTCCAGCGCCTCGAAGTCGGTGATATCCAGCACCAGCGCCAGGCGCCCGGCATGCGGCGTGTCGCGCACCATCACCGCGCTCTGGCGGCCGGCGATTTCCAGCTCGTCGTGCAGGCCGGGATGCAGCGTGCGCAAGACCGGCGGCACTGCCGCGCCGCCGTCGACGCGATACAGCCGCAAGGTGTCCGAGTCCTGCCAGCGGTAATCCGGATTCTGCGCACTGCGATCCAGGATGCTGTCCAGCTCCGAATTCAACAACGAGCGCCACACGCCGTGTTCTGCGCGCTCGTGCAGATACTGCGCGGTGCCGAACACCGCCAGCACCATCAGCAGCGTGTAGCCGAACAACCACACCAGCACGCGGCGGCCCAACGGGCGCTGCCTAAGCATCGCTGCACTCGCCCGCGGCCGGATCGCCGGCACCTTCCAGCGGCGCCAGGCGATAGCCCAGCCGCGGCAGGGTGTGGATCAGTTTCTGCGCGAACGGGCCATCTACGCTGCGACGCAACTCGTAGATATGCGAGCGCAGCATGTCGCCATCGGGCGGATCGTCGCCCCATAGCGATTGCTCCAGCCGCTGGCGGGTAACCGCGGCGGGGCTGGCCTGCATCAGCACTTCCAGCAGCTTGCGGCAGGCCGGATACAGATGCAGCACCTGGCCGGCGCGGGTGGCTTCCAGCGTAGACAGGTCCAGACGCAGATCGGCCACCTGCAACAACTTGCCGCGTCGGCGTCCATGCGCACGCGCAAGCAGGGCCTCGATGCGGACCTCCAGTTCCGGCAGCGCGAACGGCTTGGTCAGATAGTCGTCGGCACCGGCCCGGAAGCCGGCGATCTTGTCGGGCAACTCGTCGCGGGCGGTGAGCATGATCACCGGCAGCTCGGACTGGTGCTGCTCGCGCAGGCGGCGCAGCACTTCCGGGCCGTCCATGCGCGGCATCATCCAGTCCAGCACCAGCACGTCGTACTGCTGGGTGGTGGCCAGATGCAGGCCGGTGATGCCGTCGGGCGCTGCGTCAAGGGTGTGCCCGCGCGCTTCGAAATAGTCGAACAGGTTGGCAACCATGTTGCGGTTGTCTTCGATGACCAGCAGCCGCATGAGCGCGTTTCCAGGGCGGCCCGGCAGGGACGATGTGCGCATCCTAACCGAGCCTGGCCGAACACAGCCGCTCTGGATGACTCCGACAAAATTCCGACCTGCTTGCCGGATAGTGTGGCGCCCCACCGATCGGGGCGTGCGCGTGTCGCCTGCCATCTCAGCCGCCACTTCCCGCCAGCGCGCACTGCTCGCCGCCGTGTTGCTGATCGTCGTCAGCCTGCTGGCCGGGCTGGGCCTGCGCCAGCCCAACCCGCCGGACGAGCCGCGCTTTGTGCTGGCCGCACGCAGCATGGTCGCGACCGGTCAGTGGCTATTGCCGCACCGGGGCAGCGAGCTGTATGCCGAAAAACCGCCGGTCTTCATGTGGTTGCAGGCAGCCAGCTACGAGCTGGTGCCGCACTGGCCGGTCGCCTTCCTGCTGCCGTCGCTGCTGGCTGCGCTCGTCACGTTATGGCTGACCTGGGACATCGCGCGGCGGTTGTGGAACCGACGCGTGGCGCGGCATGCGGTACTGGCGTTGTTTGCGGTGCTGCAGTTCGGCCTGATGGCCAAGCGTGCGCAGATCGACATGGTGCTGGTGGCGCTGACCACGCTGTCGTTGTGGGGGATGCTGCGGCATCTGCTGCGCGGGCCGGACTGGCGCGCATGGACGCTGGGATTGTTCGCCGCCGGCGTGGGCACGGTGACCAAGGGTGTGGGCTTTCTTCCCTTGCTGCTGTTGCTGCCGTGGATGGCGCTGCCGCGCAGGCACTGGCGTGTGCTGCCGGCACGCGCACAGGCCGGGCGCAGCTGGTTGCTGGTGCTGCCCGCGTTCCTGGCGGGGACTGCGGTATGGCTCGGTCCGCTGGGTATCGCGTTGTGGCAGAGCAACGACCCGGCGCTGCATGCCTACGCGCACGAGTTGTTGTTCAAGCAGACCGGTACCCGTTATGCGCACGCCTGGCATCATGTCAAACCGGCCTGGTACTACCTGCAGGTGATCGCCACGCTGTGGTTGCCCGGCTGCCTGCTGTTGCCCTGGTTGCTGCCGGCCTGGTGGCGGCGGCTGCGACGCGGCGACCCGCGCTATCTGTTGCTGCTTGCCTGGAGCGTGTTGGTGCTGGTGTTCTTCAGCGCCAGCCCGGGCAAGCGCGAGGTCTACATCTTTCCGATGTTGCCGGCCCTGTGCATCGCCGCCGCACCGCTTCTGGCCGGGCTACTGCGCAAGCGTGGTGTCCGCATATTGCTGACTGGCTACCTGCTGCTGCTTGCGCTGGCCGCTCTTGCATTGGGCAGCGGTATCGCCCTGCATCTGCACTGGGCGGAAAACACCGCCCTGCAGCGCGGGATGGAGTTGGCCTCGCTGCGATCAGTGGGTGTCTGGTTGATCGGTTTGGGTGTGGTCGGCCTGGCGGCAATTGCATGGTCGCGTGGCAAGCGCACCGGCACCGCGGTGGTGGTGGTGACCGCCGCACTATGGAGCGTGTACGGCCTGGGCTTGATGCCGGCACTGGACCCGTACAGTTCTGCCGCCCGCTTGATGCAGCGCGTGGGACAGCGCATCGGCCCGGAGGCCGAGCTCGGCATGCTGGCCTGGCGCGAGCAGAACATGCTGCAGGCGGATCGACCGGTCACCGACTTCGGCTTCAAGGCGAGTTGGCAGCAACAGTGGGCCAAGGCAGGTCCATGGCTTGCACACGCACCTGAGCGCCGTTGGCTGTTCGTCCTCAAGCAGGCGGTACCGGCGTGCATCGATCCGGCGCAACGGATCGATATTGGCGAGTCCAACCGCAATCAATGGCAGTTGGTGCCGGGCACGGCATGGCATGCCGGTTGCGTTGTAACCGCCTCCGACACCAACACCGGCAGTGGCGACAGCGAAACAGACTGAACGCCGGATAGCGCGTTAACCGCCGGACAACTCCGGTCCGACCGCTTTCCGACATGCCGCTTTCGAAGATGCCGGGCATAGACCACCGGCCGATGCTTCGATGACCACGCTTCCCGTATACGCACCTGCCCTGGCGCGCACAGCCACTGTTGCGCAAACCCGCTTTCTCGTTCGGCATCTATGGCTGCCGCTGGCAGGCGTACTGGTGCTCAGCGCGTTGTTGATGGGCGCCGGCGGCGATCAGTGGGTTGCCGATGCGCTGTATCGCCTGGAAGGTGGGCAGTGGCTGCTCAAGGACCACTGGTTCACCAGTGGCGTGATTCACCGCGTCGGCAAATGGTTGAGCACCGCTGGCGCTGTCAGCGTGCTGGTGCTGGCGCTGGTTGCTTGGTGCCGGCCGCGCCTGCGTGTGCTGCGCTGGCCGCTGACGTATCTGGCTGCATCGATCGCACTGTCGACCTCGCTGGTGTCATTGCTCAAGTCGTGGACGGCGATGGATTGCCCGTGGGATCTGAGCCGTTACGGCGGCACCCAGCAGATGATCGGGCTATTCGAATCGCGCCACGGCATTGCTGCGTCCGGCTGTTTTCCTGCAGGCCATGCCAGCGCCGGTTATGCGTGGGTGGCGCTGTATTTCTGTGCGCTGGCACTACGTCCCGCGTGGCGTGTTCCTGCATTGTGGCTGGGCATCGCGGCAGGCTTGTTGTTCGGGATTGCACAGCAATTACGCGGCGCGCATTTCCTGTCGCATGACCTGTGGTCGCTGGCGGTGTGTTGGGGAACTGCACTTGCACTGTACTGCGTGATGCTGGCTCGACCGCATCGCGCCAATGTTGTGGTGTTGCAATCGGGGGATGCAGCATGAGTACCTATCTACCGCAATCGCGTGGGTTCAAGCGCCTGCGCGCACTGAGCTGGACGACGCGACCGACGGTCTCGACCGAAACCTTGGTGTTGTTGTCGAGTCTGTTCTTCGCACTGGTGTGCAACCAGCTGTTCTGGCACACGGCCATGGCCACGCATCCGGGCAGTCTCGGGTTTGCCATCTCGTTGATGGCCTTGCTGGTGGCCGTGCATGCGTTATTGCTGGGCCTGCTGGTGTGGCGCTGGAACGCCAAGCCGCTGTTGACGCTGCTGCTGTTCACCACCGCGCTGGCTGCGCATTACATGGACAGCTACAACGTCTACCTGGATGCGGACATGCTGCGCAATGTGCTGCATACCGACCACAAGGAATCGCGCGAACTGCTCACGCCCGGCTTGATCCTGCCGCTGCTGTGCTACTTCCTGATTCCGGCCACGCTGCTGTGGCGCACGCGCCTGCAAGCACGCAGCATCGGCAGATCACTGGCAATCCGCGCCGGCTTCTTGCTGGTGGTGGCAGTGGTCGGCGCGGCCGGCGCGATGCTGTCGTCGCAGGACGTCTCGGCATTGATGCGCAATCACCGCGAGGTGCGTTACCTGGCCACGCCGATCAATTACATCGTGGCACTGCGGCAGAATCTCAAATCCGATTCGCCAATCAAGCATGCGCCCAAGCAACCGGTCGAACACGATGCCATGGCCACACCACGTGCACCGGGAAGCCGTCCGCGCCTGCTGCTGGTGGTGCTGGGCGAAACCGCACGTGCGCAGAACTGGGGCCTCAACGGCTATGCGCGCCAGACCACGCCCGAGCTGGCGCAGGCCGGGGTGATCAATTTCCCCGATATGCATTCCTGCGGCACCAGCACCGAGGTCTCGGTGCCGTGCATGTTCTCGCCATTCGGCCGCCGCGATTACAACGAGGACACGATCCGCGGCCACCAGTCGCTGCTGCATGTACTCGAACACGCCGGCATTTCCACGCTGTGGCGCGACAACCAGTCCGGCTGCAAGGGCGTCTGCGATGGCCTGGACATCCAGAAGCTGGACGATGCCACCACACCAGGGCTGTGCGCCGACGGCCGTTGCATGGACGAGATCCTGCTGAGCGACCTGGCTGCGCAAGTGCGCGCAAAGCCCGGCGACCGCGTGGTGGTGCTGCATCAACTCGGCAGCCACGGGCCGAGTTACTTCGAGCGCTACCCGGCACAGTTCGAGCGCTTCAAGCCGGTGTGCAAGACCGCCGATCTGGGCAGTTGCAGCCGCCAGAACATCGTCAACGCCTACGACAATTCCATCACCTATACCGATCACTTCCTCAACCAGGCCATCCACACGCTGCGCGGGCTGCAGGACTACGACACCGCGATGATCTACCTCTCCGATCACGGCGAATCACTGGGCGAAAAAGGCCTCTACCTGCATGGCGTGCCGTACGCGATCGCGCCCAAGGAGCAGACCCACGTGCCGATGGTGATGTGGTTCTCGCCGGAGTTCGCACGCGACCGCGGCCTGGACGAAACCTGCCTGCGCCACCGTGCCGGCCAGTACACCGATCAGGACGCGCTGTTTCCGTCGGTGCTCGGGCTGATGCAGGTCAAGACCAGCGCCTATGCACGCGAGCGCGATCTGTTCGCGCAATGCACGGGATAAATGCGGCTGGATTTCTTCAAGCATGGCTTATCGAAGGCACGGTGCCCTAGCCGCTCGCGCGACACGCCGTGAATCCTCCCGTGGAGGCTCCTTGGCGGCATCCATGCCGGCAAGGACACCGCGCCAGTAAGTTGGTCGGCTTCTTTTTTGAAGACTTGCTGCGCGGCTTGCGATGGAAAGATTTTCGGACGCACGACGCTCCGAACAACGCGCATCAGGCACTGCTCTTACCGTGCACACCGACCATCTCCACTGGTCCTTGCCCGCCCACCGTCGCGGGACCTTACGCGGCATGGATGCCGCGTAAGCGCCTACACGGATGTACTTGCGGCGTGTCCTGCGATGGTGGGCGGGCAAGGGCCCCGCAGCCAAGCGGCAGATCAGCCGCTCCGCAGCTGATGCATCGGCGTCGCCCAATCCTTTGGAGCAAAACACCAAAAGCAAGCTCGTGAAAAGCTGCTTGTCGCGCGTGTATCGGACGTCGAGTATCGGACAACGCGCATGACGCACTGCTCTTACCGTGCATACCGACCATCTCCACTGGTCCTTGCCCGCCTACCGTCGCGGGACCTTACGCGGCATGGGTGCCGCGTAAGAGCCTACAAGGACGTACTTGCCGCGTGTCCCGCGAGGGTGGGCGGGCGAGGGCCCTGCAGCCAAGCGGCAGATCATCCGCTCTGCAACTGATCCGCCTGCACCGCTCCATCAACCCAATGCCACCGGTCCCCCAGTCTTGAAGCAACTGGCAGTACATCGCGGGCAAACAGGTAACGGCCGTGCCCGCCTGCGATGAGCACGCCAATGTGGCACTTGCTCTGACGATCACAGATGGATTTGCAGCCGTCCGAGTCGCGTACACCGTGACAGCGCTTGCGGTGAACCCCGACGCGCTCTAGCCTGCGTCGGACTTCACCGCAAGGACCACCCGTGAATCCTCGTTTGTTGTGGCTGGCACTGGCCGTGGCCGCCGGCACCCTGTCGTTGTCGGCCTGCCGTCAGGACGCGGCGGCACCCGCCAAGCCCGCTGCCGCCAAAGCCGCGCCGGAGGAAAGCGCCGACCAGTTCGTCGCGCGTATCAGCGCCGAGTACAAGGCCGCTTACCCGGAACTCACTGCCGCGCAGTGGTTGTCTTCGACCTACATCAACGGCGACTCGCAGCTGCTGGCCGCCAAGGCCAACGAACGCTCGCTGGCGCAACTGGACCGCTGGATCGAACAATCCAAGCAGTATGCAGGCACCCCGATGTCGGCCGACAGCGCGCGTGCATTGCAACTGCTGAAATTGATGAGCGCCCTGCCCGCCCCACGCGACCCGGCCAAGCTGGCAGAGCTCACCCGGATCGCCGCCAAGATGGAAGGCGATTATGGTGCGGCCAGTTATTGCGTGGACGATGGCGAACAACGCCGCTGCCGCCAGCTTGGCGAGCTGGAACAGGTGCTGGCCAGCAGCCGTGATTACGCCGAACAGCTGGATGCCTGGCAGGGCTGGCATGGCACTGCAGTCCCGATGCGCAAGGACTACCAGCGCTTTGTCGAGCTCGCCAACGAGGGCGCGCGCGGGCTGGGCTTTGCCGATGTCGGCGTGCTGTGGCGCAGCGGTTACGACATGCCGCCAGCGCAACTGGCCAGCGAAACCGACCGCCTCTGGGAACAGGTCAAGCCGCTGTACGCACAACTGCAGTGCTATGCGCGCGGCAAGCTCGACACGCAGTACGGCAAGGACAAGGGCGAGCTCGCCGGCGGCATGTTGCCCGCGCATCTGATGGGCAATATGTGGCAGCAGGACTGGAGCAATCTGTGGGACCTGCTGCAGCCGTACCCGGGTGCCGGCGACCTGGACATCACCGCTGCGCTGGAAAAACAGTACCAGGGCAACCTGAGTGCGGTGCTGGCGCGCACCACCGGCACCGAAGGCGGCAGCGGCGCACGCTTCCAGGCCGAGCGCGAAGCGCAGCTGCGCACCGCAAAACAGATGACCGAACGTGCGCAGGATTTCTACACCTCGCTCGGCATGCCCAAGCTCCCCGACACCTATTGGCAGCGTTCGCAGTTCATCAAACCGCTGGACCGCGACGTGGTCTGCCATGCCAGCGCATGGGACATGAACATGGGCGGCGAAGCGACGCAGAACATCGGTGCGGACGTGCGCACCAAGATGTGCATCAAGCCGACCGAAGAAGATTTCACCACCATCTATCACGAGCTTGGGCACATCTATTACGACCTGGCCTACAACCCGCTGCCGCCACTGTTCCAGAACGGCGCCAACGACGGTTTCCACGAAGCGATCGGCGACACCATCGTGCTGGCGATGACGCCCAAGTATCTGCAGTCGATCGGCATGGTCGGCGAACAGCAAACCAGCCGCGAGGCGCTGCTCAATTCGCAGATGCGCATGGCGCTGAGCAAGGTTGCCTTCCTGCCGTTCGGACTGATGATCGACCGCTGGCGCTGGGGCGTGTTCGACGGCTCGATCCCCCCCGAGCGTTACAACCAGGCCTGGTGGGAACTGAAAGCCAGGTACCAGGGCGTTGCACCGGCGAGCCCACGCGGCGAAGAGTTCTTCGATGCCGGCGCCAAGTACCATGTGCCCGGCAACACGCCGTACACCCGGTATTTTCTTGCGCACATCCTGCAGTTCCAGTTCTACAAGGGCCTGTGCGAAGCCGCCGGCCATCAAGGCCCGTTGTACGAGTGCAGTTTCTACGGCAACAAGGACGCCGGGCAGAAGTTCTGGTCGATGCTGCAACGGGGTTCCAGCCAACCCTGGCAGACCACGCTGAAGGAACTTACCGGCAACGACCGCCTGGATGCCGGCCCGATGCTGGAATATTTCGCGCCGATGAACGAGTGGCTGAAGCAGCAGAACCAGGGAAAATTGTGCGGCTGGCAGGCGAACGCACCCGCGGCCGCCAGCACTACGCCTGTGCCTGCCGCAACGCACTGACGCACGCGCTTCTCGCAGTATGCGGCGGCCCTCACCCTGGCTGCCGCATAACGTTGATTTGATAAACGCACAAAACGCCGGCGATATACTGCGCGCCCGCTGCACCGGCGCAGCATGCAGGATGCATCCAGTGAACAACCCCTCCACCGGCCCGGACCCGCGCGACGCGGACCGCAACAAGCAGTTCATCGACGACGCAAACGACCGCGCATTCGACCCGATCTACAGCAGCAAGAGCAGCGACTACGCGCTGGAAGTGGGTGGCAGCAACATCGAGCTCAGCCCCGAAGATCAGACGGTCAAGTATTCCCATACCAGCCAGCAGAGCAGCGGCAGTCCGACGCAGCCGCTGGGCGAGAACAGCCTGCGCACCAGCCGCTCGCTCGGCCTGGGCAAGCTCAGCGACGCCGAGGCCAAGACCACCACCTTCAACCTCGAGGCCGATGCCAACACCGGCCAGCAGCAAAGCCTGCAGACCAAGCTCGGCGACAGCAAGCTGAGCATCGAGACCAGCACCAGTGCCGGGCAGCGCATGCGTTACGCACTGACGCTGCCCGGTGCAGACCAGCCTGCAGAAGCGGCCACACGCGTCAATCCGCTGCAGCCGGAGAGCCTGCCGATCGGCGCGCGCGCGGTGATGGACGCCCAGACCTACACCCAGCGCGATGCCTCGGCGAGCCTGCAACACCTCACCATGCAAAGCGAGATCACCGAAGCCAGCGGCCGCAGCTACCTGATCGAGCGGGTGGACGAGCGCCACGTGCGTGTGGTGACCGGGCCCAATGCAGCCATCGAGGCAGTGAACGCCGTTGGCGTCAAGGTGGGACCGGCGCAGGCCCTGCTCGGGCGCGCCGACACCCTGGGCCAGTCGCGTGTGGAGAGCGCGCAATTCGACCTGGCCGATCCGCGTGCGCGCGCAGCCATGGGCGCGTTCATACGCGAGGGCAAGATGGCACCGGGCGTGCCCGGCGTCGATGAGCTACAGACGGTGGAGCGGATCAGTTTCAGCTCGCAGCAGCGTCTGCAGCTGGAATTGGGCCCGCTCAGCGCCGATGTGGCCGGCAACCGGAATCAGGGCAGCCAGGTGCGCATCAGCACACCGGGCCAGGACGGCTACACCGTGGTGCAGCAACTGCAATACGGCGACAACGTGCCGCTGACGATCGTGCGCCAGTACGACGGCAACGACACCGAACGCGTGCAGGAACGCAGCTACCGCTTCGAGATCGATGGCGATGTCGCCGCGCCGGGGCTGCTGCAACGCCTGGGCGGGCGCAACGAGGCCAGCGAGGAAAAGGCGATTGCACAGAATCTCAACAGCGCGCTGAGCGGCGACATGGCGGGCACCGGTGCGATTGCGCCAGCGCAGAAGACCACGCTGGCCTTCAGCGAGGCACAGATGCAGGCGCTGATGCAGCAGACCCAGGCCAGCGTCGAAGCCGGCAGGATCGGCGGCAGCTCGCTGACGGCGCTGGTCGGCGACCGCAACGCCGCACCGCAGTCACCCGAACGCTTCGCGATCGCGATGGCCCGCAATGTGGGCGGCGAGCCGTATCCGTTCGTCGAGCGCCTGCAGCGCATCGCCGACGGCGCCGATGGAACATACGACGGCCGGTTGCAGCGCATCGATGCCGAGGTGCTCCCGCGCCAGGCGGCTGCGGCAACCGCGGCGGCGGATCCGCGCAATCCGGCCAGTCCGGACCATGCGCTGCTGACCCAATGCACCGCAGCGGTGGAGCAGCTGGAAGCCGCGCGCGGCCGCGTACCCGATGCGGACAGTGAGCGCCTGGCAGCCGGCGCGCTGGTGGCCGCACGCGAGCACGGGCTGCAGCGCGTCGACCACGTGGTGCTCGGCCGCGACCCGGCACAGGGCTTCGTGGTCCAGGGAGCGCTGGATTCGCCGGCGCACCTGCGCGGACCCTTCGATGCCCAGGCCGCGCAGCAGACGCCGGTGGACCACAGCCTGCAGCGCGCGCAGGCAGTGGGCGCCGCGCAGGATCGCAACGCCGCCGCGCAGGAACAGGCGCAGCAGCAGGACGTCCAGCGACAGGCTCCGGCGCGCTGATCAAGCGCGCTGGCTGATCCGCAGCCAAGCGCTGGCGCAATTCAGCCCCAACACGGCCCATCCACGCGGAATGGGCCGTGTTCGGAGCCGGCCTCGCCGACGCCGCTGCGTTATGACCTCAGTTGGTGCGCGCGGGCACCAGCCTCTGCGCGAACTCGATCCGGAACGCCTCGAAATCCCTGCCATCGGCGGCCGCCTCGGCATGCGCCGCGTCCTTGAGCGCGTCCGAATAGGTCAGCCGTACCGGCGTGCCCTGCCGCTCGTGCAGCTCGGCTGCGCGCATGATCAGGGCCAGCACCTGGGCGGCGCTGGTGCTTTCGCCGGCGATGCGGCCGTCCATGCCCAGCACCCATTCGCCATCGCGGCGGACAATACCGGCCAGTAGCGTGCGTTGCTGGTCGCGCAGTTCGGCATGCGGCTCGATCGGCGAAACCGGCGCGGGATTGGCGGCGGCCTGGTTGCGCTGGCGCTCGGCGGCGCGCTTGCGGGCATCGCGGCGCAGCTTGGAATCGGTGGACATGCAGGCTCCTGTGAGGTCAGAGATGGTCGGCCGGCTCCAGAGGCACTGCCTCCTCGGCCTGGCGGCGGCGCAGACGGCGGCCGCTGCGGCGTTCCCAACGCCAGAATAGCCAGCCCAGCAGGAAAAAACCGGTCATGCCGATCGCCAGATGGCGCGGGTGTTCACTCAGCAGCGGCGACAGCACCCCGGCCACCAGCGTATTGGTCATCAGCTGGGTGAAGGCCTGCAGCGAGGAGGCCAGGCCGCGCTGATGCGGGTACATGTCCAGCACCGCCAGCGCCAGGATCGGGAAGATCAGCGCCATGCCCACGCCGGCCAGGAAGATCGGCAGCACCGCCCAGGGCAGCGCGATCTGCGCCGCCGTCATGGTGTAGCCCAGGTTCGCCAGCGCCGCCACGCCGCAGCAGATGAAGCCGATGCGGATCTGCCGCACCGGGTCCATGCTGCCGGCCATGCGCCCGGACAGGAACGAGCCCAGGGTCATGCCGCCGATGGTGGGAATGAACAGCCAGGCGAAGTCGCCCTCGCCCAGGTGCAGGTGGCGCATGATCAGCACCGGCGCCGAGGCGATGTACAGGAAGATGCCGGCGAAGTTGAACGCACCGGCCGCCGCCAGCCGCTGAAAACGCGGGTTGAAGCCGATCCGCACGTAGTCGTGCATCAGGCGGCGCAGCTGCAGCGGCGTGCGCGCCTCCGGCGGGTGGGTCTCCGGCAGCCAGGTCAGCGTGGCCACCAGCAGCACCAGCCCGAACGCCACCAGGAACCAAAAGATCAGCGGCCAGCCGGCACCGCTGAGCAGGATCCAGCCGCCGATGATCGGCGCGATCGCCGGGGCGATGCCGAAGATCATCGACACTTGGCTCATCAGCCGTTGCGCGTCCGCCCCCTGGAACAGGTCGCGGATCACCGCCCGCCCGACGATCATGCCTACCCCGGCCGACAGCCCCTGCAACGCGCGGAACGCCAGCAGGGTGGGCAGGTCCTGCGACAGCGCGCAGCCCACCGAGCCGGCGATGAACAGCACCAGCCCGCCCAGGATCACCCGCTTGCGGCCCCAGGCATCGGACAGCGGGCCGTGCGCGATGCTCATCAGCCCGTAGGCGAGCAGATAGACGCTGATGGTCTGCTGGATCGCCACCTCGTCCACCGCCAGGCTGCGGCTGAGCCGCGAGAACGCCGGGAAGATGGTGTCGATGGAAAACGGGCCAAACATCGCCAACCCGGCGAGCAGCAGCGCCATGCGACGGGTGGAAGGCGTGGTGGGGGTCATGCAGGGATCCGAAACGTGGTGCATCGGGGGGACGCACGCCGGCGCCGCCCTGGGGGCGGCGTCGGGATGAGCACAAGGGCGTCGATGATAGGCGCTCGCCGTTGCAAGGTTAAGCAAACCCGAGCGCATGGCCTGCCGCGTGCGCTCCGGCGCGTGCGCACGCAGGCTATAATCGGCCGGCAACACGGTGGGAGAAGCGGCACTGCCGCTGCCGAAGGCGCAACAGCCCGTAATCGCTCAGGCCCGATACCATCCGCAGTACAACTCTGGAGAGACCGGCCGATGCCGGCGCCGAAGGGGCACGGAACGCAGGCAGGCCCAGCGCCATGCCGCGTTCTTAAACTCTCAGGCAAAAGGACAGAGGGGCGCGAGGAAGACTGTCGCTGCGACAGGAGGTGATGCGCTGCGCGCGTCACGCCGGTCCGGTGGCCGTCGACCATTCGTCTGCCCCCTGCCCCGGATGCCCGCCATGTCCCAGACCACGTCTTCCTTGCGCGACCTCGAACACCACAGTGCGTTCGTCGAACGCCATATCGGCCCCAACGACGCAGAAATCGCACAGATGCTGGAGGTGGTCGGCCACGCCTCGCTGGATGCGATGACCGATGCGATCGTGCCCGGCAACATCAAGTCGCCAGCGGCGCTGGCGCTGCCCGAGGCGATCACCGAAGAAGAGGCGCTGGCCAAGATCCGCGCCATCGCCAGCAAGAACCAGGTGCAGCGCAGCTTCATCGGCCAGGGCTATTACGGCACCCATACGCCGAAGGTGATCCTGCGCAACATCCTGGAAAACCCGGCCTGGTACACCGCCTACACGCCCTACCAGGCCGAGATTTCGCAGGGCCGCATGGAAGCGCTGATCAACTTCCAGACCCTGTGCGCCGACCTCACCGGCATGCAGATCGCCAACGCCTCGCTGCTGGACGAAGCCACTGCCGCGGCCGAAGCGATGACGCTGGCCAAGCGCTCGGCCAAGTCGAAGTCGGACACCTTCTTCGTGCATGACGCGGTGCACCCGCAGACGCTGGAACTGCTGCGCACCCGCGCCGAGCCGCTGGGCATCGTGCTGCGCGTCGGCACGCCGGAAGAGGCCTTGCAGGCCGAGTGCTTCGGCGTGCTGCTGCAGTACCCGGACAGCTTCGGGCATATCGGCGATCACGCCGCGCTGGCCGATGCGGTGCACGCGCAAGGCGGCCTGGTCGCGGTGGCCACCGACCTGCTGGCGCTGACCCTGATCGCCGCGCCCGGCGAATGGGGAGCCGATATCGTGGTCGGCAATTCGCAGCGCTTCGGCGTGCCGTTCGGCTTCGGCGGCCCGCATGCGGCGTTCATGGCCTGCCGCGATGCCTACAAGCGCTCGATGCCGGGCCGCTTGATCGGCGTGTCGATCGATGCCGCCGGCAACCCCGCCTACCGTTTGACGCTGCAGACGCGCGAGCAACATATCCGCCGCGAGAAGGCCACCTCCAACATCTGCACCGCGCAGGTGCTGCTGGCCGTGATGGCCTCGATGTACGCGGTCTACCACGGCCCCGAGGGCCTGATCCGCATCGCGCGGCGCACGCATCGCCTTGCCGCGATCCTGGCCGCCGCCCTGCGCGGTGCCGGCGTCACCGTAGGCGAGCAGTTCTTCGACACCCTGCACGTCAAGGCGATCGATGCCGAGGCCATCCACGCCAAGGCCCGCGCCGCCGGCATCAACCTGCGCGCGATCGACAGCGAAGCGGTCGGCATCAGCCTGGATGAAACCAGCACGCGCGCCGATGTGGTTGCACTGGCCGCGTTGTTCGGCGCGCAGGCGGATGTGGACGCGCTCGATGCCGCCACCGCCGACGCACTGCCGCACGGCCTGCGGCGCAGCAGCGCGTTCCTGACCCACCCGGTATTCAACACCCACCACAGCGAGCACGAACTGCTGCGCTACATGCGCTCGCTGGCCGACAAGGACCTAGCGATGGATCGCACCATGATCCCGCTGGGCAGCTGCACGATGAAGCTCAACGCCACCGCCGAAATGATCCCGGTGACCTGGCCCGAGTTCGGCGCAATCCATCCGCTGGCCCCGGCCGAGCAGTCGGCCGGCTACGCGCAGCTGATCGAGGAGCTGGAAGCGATGCTGGTCGAATGCACCGGCTACGACGCGGTGAGCCTGCAGCCCAACTCCGGCGCGCAGGGCGAGTACGCCGGCCTGCTGGCGATCCGTGCCTATCACCGCGCGCGCGGTGAAGCGCATCGCGACATCTGCCTGATTCCCGAATCCGCCCACGGCACCAATCCGGCCTCGGCGCAGATGTGCGGCATGACCGTGGTCGTGACCAAGTGCGATGCCAACGGCAATGTCGATGTCGACGACATCCGCGCCAAGGCGGAAAAGTACTCCGAGCGTCTGGCCGCATTGATGATCACCTACCCGTCCACCCACGGCGTGTTCGAAGAGGACGTGGTGGCGATCTGCGAAGCGGTGCACGCGCATGGCGGCCAGGTCTACACCGACGGCGCCAACATGAATGCCCTGGTCGGCGTGGCCAAGCCCGGCAAGTGGGGCTCGGACGTGTCGCACCTGAACCTGCACAAGACCTTCTGCATTCCGCATGGCGGCGGCGGCCCGGGTGTGGGCCCGTGCGCGGTGAAGTCGCATCTGGCGCCATACCTGCCTCGTGCCGGCATCCATGCCGGCGAAGGTCAAACTGCCGCCATCCATGGCGGCGGACTCAACTCCGAAAGCGGGAGTGGACACTCCTCGCGCATCGGCGGCATGGTCAGCGCGGCGGCCTACGGCTCGGCCTCGATCCTGCCGATCAGCTGGATGTACGTGACCATGATGGGCAGCGGCGGCCTGCGCAAGGCGACCCAGGTGGCCCTGCTCAATGCCAACTACATCGCCAAGCGCTTGGCGCCGCACTACAAGACGCTGTACACCGGCCGCAACGGCCTGGTGGCGCACGAGTGCATCCTCGACATCCGCCCGCTGGAAAAGAACAGCGGCATCGGTGCCGAAGACATCGCCAAGCGCCTGATCGACTTCGGCTTCCACGCGCCGACGCTGAGCTTCCCGGTCGCCGGCACCTTGATGGTGGAGCCGACCGAAAGCGAATCGCAGCACGAACTGGACCGCTTCATCGACGCGATGATCCAGATCCGCGAAGAGATCCGCGCCATCGAAGACGGCCGCCTGGACCGCGACGACAACCCGCTCAAGCACGCCCCGCACACCGCCACCCAGGTGTCGGCCAGCGAGTGGACCCACGCCTACCCGCGCGAACTGGCCGCCTTCCCGCTGCCCAGCCTCAAGCAGCAGAAGTACTGGCCGCCGGTGGCGCGCGTGGACAACGTCTACGGCGACAAGAACGTGATGTGCGCCTGCATCCCGGTGGATGCGTACAAGGACGACGTGGAGGCGTAAGCGCCACCACCAGGTAAAAGTGAAACCCAGCCGGTCACACGGCTGGGTTTTTTGTTGCCTTGCCGGGACAGGCAGGCGCTGCAGCCACCACAGGTTTTGCGTTTGTCACAGCCAGGGCGATAGCCGGCTCTTCATGGGCAGCGATGAAAGATTGCCCTGCGGCGCGTGCTGCGCTCATCGCACCGCACTCGACCAGGCGACAGCGATGCCATCTGCCCGTCGCAGGCGGATGCATCAACACTTCGTGCAGGACGACTGCGCCAGTAGGTACACATGCGCCGCAGGCAGCGGTACCCGCTCACGCCCCGGCAACACGTGTACCCGGCCATCTCATGCCGGTGTCCTACCAACCACACGTTTGCCTGCCCTACACGTGCGGTGGAGATGATGGCGGACGTCCTCACGCACACGGCAGACCTGCGCATGCTTCAGCTGAAACACTTCGGCATCCTCCTGCTGGTGGCCTGCACGCTGGCCGCGTGTGCGCCACGCCGCCCTGGCGAGGTGCCGGCGCTGGTGCACGCGGCCGATGCGCAGGCCGAGGTGGTGCAGACCGATGCCGGCGCAGTCCGCGGTGTTGCCGGCGCGCAGGGGCGGGTGTTTTTGGGCGTGCCGTTCGCCGCGCCGCCGGTGGGCGCATTGCGCTTTCGCGCGCCGCAGGCGGCGCCAGCCTGGAAGGGAGTCCGCGATGCCACCCAGGCCGGGCCGGCGTGCCTGCCGCGTTATCGCTTCGGGCAGAAGCAGGTGTCCGAGGATTGCCTCACGCTCAACGTCTATGCGCCACCCGGCCCTGCGCCAGCGCATCCGCGCGCTGTGATGGTGTGGATCTACGGTGGCGCGCTGGAGCTGGGCAGCAATGTCGACTACGACCTGAGTGCACTGGCGGCGCGGCAGAACGTCATCGTGGTGGCGCCCAATTACCGGCTTGGAGTGTTCGGCTTCTTCGCGCATCCGGCGCTGCGTGGCGAGGGCGAAGGCGCATATGCATTGCTCGATCAACAGGCTGCGTTGCGCTGGGTCAGGCGCAATATCGCCGCCTTCGGTGGCGATGCGCACAACGTCACCGTGTTCGGTGAATCGGCCGGTGCCTGGAGCATCTGCTATCAACTGGCCGCACCGGGCGCGGCCGGTCTGTTCCAACGCGCAATCCTGCAGAGCGGCAGTTGCCTGGCCAGCGATTCCAGCCTGCCGCGTGCCGAGGCCGAACGCGGCGGTGTGCGCATGGCGCAGACGCTTGGCTGCGAGCGCGCAGGCGATGTTGCCGCCTGCCTGCGCGCATTGCCTGCCGACACCGTGGCCGACGCAAAACCACAGCGCCGTGGCCTGACCGGCAGCGATGCATGGGCGCCGATGTCCGGCGGCGAGGTGTTGCCGTTGCCGCCCGCCAAGGCGATCGCCAACCTGCAACATGCGCAGGTGCCGGTGCTGATCGGCAGCAACCGCAACGAAGGGCGGCTGTTTGCGCAGCTGCTGTCCTACATCGGCAAGCTCAACCTGCGCAGCGGTTATGAGGCACGCCTCAAGCGCATGCACGCCGACCCTACCGCGATCATGGCGCGCTACGCGGACGTTGCCGCGCAATCGCGCTGGGATGCGTTTGCCGACATCGTCACCGATGGCGGATTCGCCTGCCCGACACGCCGGCTGGGCCAGGCCTTGCGCAGCCGCGCGCCTGTGTATGCGTACGAATTCGACGACCCGCAGGCGCCTTACGGCCTGTTGCGCCTGCCGTTCTCGCATCCGCTGGGCGCGTATCACGCGTCCGAGCTGGTGTACCTGTTCCAGCGTCCGTGGGTGCTCAGTGGCGAGCCGGCGTTCACGCCGGCGCAGCAGGCCTTCGCCGATACGCTGCAGGATTACTGGGGCGCGTTTGCACGCACCGGCGATCCGAACGGGGCTGGCCGTCCGCAATGGCCGCGCTTCGATGGCGACGCTCCGTTGACGCTGTCGCCCGGCAGGATCGGCGCAACGCCCGACTTCGCGCAACGGCATCGCTGCACGTTCTGGGATGCACAGGCAACGCTGACGCCACCGCACGCGATCGCAACGCCGGCACAGTCACACTCGCATTGATCGCATCATCAGGAGCCACCCATGTCCGTTTCCACCTCATCCCCCTGCCCCACGGTGCGCCTGCGCAACGGACGCAGCGTGCCGGCACTCGGGCTCGGCTCGTGGAATCTGGGCCAGGGACGACACCCGCCGCAGCAGGAGATCGATGCGCTGCAGACAGGCCAGCAATTGGGCATGCGCCTGATCGACACCGCCGAGATGTATGGCAATGGACGGTCGGAGCAATTGATCGGCCAGGCCATGGACAGCGCGCAGCGGCCTTATCTGGTGTCGAAGGTCCTGCCGAGCAATGCCAGCGCGCGCGGCATCGCGCGTGCCTGCGAGGCCAGCCTGCAGCGGCTTGGCGTGCGCACGCTGGATCTGTATCTGCTGCACTGGCGCGGCGGCAGCGAGCTGCGCGAAGTGGTCGATGCCTTCGAGGCCTTGCGCGATGCCGGCAAGATCCGCGACTGGGGCGTGTCGAATTTCGATGTGGAGGACATGCAGGACCTGTGGGAGATCGAGGGCGGGCAGCATTGCCTGGTCAATCAGGTGCTGTATCACGCCGGTAGCCGCGGCATCGAGTTCGATCTGCTGCCGTGGTGCGCACAGCACGAGGTGACGGTAATGGCGTATTCGCCGCTGGGCAGCCGCGCATTGCTGGATCACCCGGTACTGCACGCGATCGGCGAGCGACGCGGCGTGGCCGCAACTGCGGTAGCGCTGGCATGGGCGATCCGCAGTGGCCAGGTCATTGCCATTCCCGAATCGGGAACGCCCGCGCATGTGCGCGCGAATGCAGCGGCGTGCACGCTGCACCTGGACGCGCAGGACCTTGCCGAACTGGACCGTGCGTTCCCGCCACCGACACGCAAGCAGCCGCTGGATCTGCTGTAGTCGCGTGCAACGGTCGCGTTCGCTGCATGCGCTTGCAGACCGTGCATCGGCGCATTGCGTGACAGACGCATCGGGCAGCTGCGATCCAGCGCAAGCTTTTGGCTGCATGTGAGTATTCGTTCGCATGCAGACACGTGCACTTAACAGCGCCACTCCCAGGCTCAGTGGATCAGCCCGCATCTCAAGCCCGCCAGAGTGGAGTCCCATGCCCAAGTCCCCCAGCAAGTCCGCGCAACTTCCGTCCACCGCTGCTGTCAGCGCAACTCCCGAAACGTTGCGCGGCACGGGCGATGAATTGCATCAGAAGGCCGGCGGCACCCATCCGCAGCTGACCACCAACCAGGGCATTCCGGTTGGCGACAACCAGAACTCGCTGCGCGCCACGCCGCGCGGGCCGACGTTGCTGGAAGACTTCATCCTGCGCGAGAAGATCACCCACTTCGATCACGAGCGCATCCCCGAGCGCATCGTGCACGCACGTGGCAGCGCGGCGCATGGCTATTTCGAGCTGACCAAGTCGTTGAGCCAGTACACCACCGCCAAGATCTTCACTGAAGTGGGCGAGAAGACGCCGTTGTTCACGCGTTTTTCCACCGTCGCCGGTGGTGCCGGCTCGGTGGACACGCCGCGCGACGTGCGCGGGTTTGCGGTGAAGTTCTATACCAAGGAAGGCAACTGGGATCTGGTGGGCAACAACATCCCGGTGTTCTTCATCCAGGATTCGATGAAGTTCCCGGACCTGATCCACGCGGTGAAAATGGAACCGGACCGCGGTTTCCCGCAGGCCGCCAGTGCGCACGACACCTTCTGGGACTTCATCTCGCTGAGCCCCGAATCGATGCATATGATCATGTGGGCGATGAGCGACCGCACCATTCCGCGCTCGCTGCGCATGATCGAAGGCTTCGGCATCCACAGCTTCCGTTTCCTCAATGAAAAGGGCGACAGCACCTTCGTCAAGTTCCATTGGCGCCCCAAGCTCGGCCTGCAGTCCACGATCTGGGACGAGGCGGTGAAGATTGCCGGCGCCGACCAGGACTTCCATCGTCGCGATCTGTTCGAATCGATCCAGAACGGCGACTTCCCCGAGTGGGAGCTGGGGGTGCAGCTGTTCACCGAGGCGGAAGCCGATGCATTCCCGTTCGATCACCTGGATTCGACCAAGGTCATTCCGGAAGAACTGGTGCCGCTGCAGATCGTGGGCCGCATGGTGCTCGACCGCTGGCCGGACAACTTCTTCGCGGAGACCGAGCAGGTCGCGTACTGCCCGGCCAACATCGTGCCCGGCATCGACTTCAGCAACGATCCGCTGCTGCAGGGCCGCCTGTTCTCGTATCTGGATACGCAACTGAGCCGCCTGGGTGGGCCGAACTTCCACCAGATCCCGGTCAATGCGCCCAAGTGCCCGTTCGCCAACAACCAGCGCGACGGCCATATGCAGATGGGCGTCCCCAAGGGCCGTGTCGCCTACGAACCCAGCTCATTGCAGGCCGATGCACCGCGTGAGGCGCTGCGTGGATTCCCCAGCCATGCGACACCGGCCGAAGACGGCGCCAAGGGCCGCGTACGCGCAGCAAGTTTTGCCGATCACTACAGCCAGGCACGCATGTTCTTCCGCAGCCAGACCGCACCGGAACAGGCGCATATGGCATCGGCGCTGGTGTTCGAGTTGTCCAAGGTGGAGACCGCGCACGTGCGCGAAGCCATCGTCGGTCACCTGCGTCACATCGACCCGACGCTGGCACAGCGTGTGGCCGATGGCATGGGCATGACCACGTTGCCGCCGGCACCGCCGGCTGCGGTCGCACCGACCGACATGCCGCTGTCGCCTGCCTTGCAGCTGATCGGCAAGATGAAGGACACCTTGCAGGGCCGCACGGTCGGTATCCTGATTCACGACGGCTCCGATGCAGCGACGATCAAGGCGGTGCGCAAGGCTGCCGAAGCCGCCGGTGCCACGGTCAAGATCGTCGCGCCGAAACTGGGTGGCGCCAAGCTCAGCGACGGCAAGCAACTGGCTGCCGACGGTCAATTGGCCGGCACACCTTCGGTGGTGTTCGATGCGGTGGCGGTAGTGTTGTCGTCGGAAGCTGCCAAGGCGCTGACACGCGAATCGGCGGCGCTGGATTTCGTCAGCAATGCGTGGGCGCATCTGAAGGCAATCGCCTTCGACGATGGCGCGCAGCTGCTGCTGAAGGCCGGCAATGTCGGCAAGGACGCGGGTGTGATCGCGGCGGCAGATACCAAGGCATTCATCACTGCCGCCAAGACCCGCCAGTGGGCACGCGAACCGAAGGTGCGCATGTTGGCGTAACCACATCCGCATGGGCTGCGCAGGCTTGGGCGCGAACGACTTCTACGTCGTTTGCGCCCAAGTCGTTTATGCGGGTAGCAACTCATCTTCAGCAGTAGATCAACGCGTCCTGTGCAACGGCCGGCCTTCAGCCACTGTTTTGGCCACGTCTACTAAACAATGCTGCGACTTGGAATCCTGGCTGTCTTTATGTCGTTGCGCGGTTGTGTCTTTGGGGTGTGGGCGCGCGCTGCCAGCTCGGCAGTAGAGCGGCGGGCTGCGGTTTGGCTGCGAGGCCCTTGCCCACCCACCATCGCAGGACACGCCGCAAGTACGTCCTTGTAGGCTCTTACGCGGCATCCATGCCGCGTAAGGTCCCGCGACGGTGGGCGGGCAAGGACCCGTCGAGAGAATCGGTGTGCACGTTTGCAAGCAAGAGCATGCGGTGCGCTGTGTGGATCACTCTGGGTCCAACTGGCTTCTCACCGCCTTCTCGTTGCAAGCGAAATAGTCGACAGGCTTCAACACGTGACCGACCAACTTCTCTTCTGCCCAGGCTGAGCAACAAGCTTTCAGGAAAACAGCCGACCAACTGTCTGGTGCGGTGCCCTCGCCGCTTGCGGGACCGTGTGGCGGCATGGATGCCGCCACCGAGCCTCCATGGACGGATTCACGGCGTGTCCCGCAAGCGGTGGGGGCGCCGCACACTCGACTCACCAGGCTTTCGACTGCATCTACCAAACGAAACTGCAACCCGGAATCCCGATGGATTCACGCAGCTCCCCGCAAGCATTACAGAGAAGCCGTGCTCGACCGACTCAGCAACTGAGCAGTCGTCTTGCTCAGGCGCGCTAAGCCGGTTCGGCAGTAAACTGCGCCGCGTTCGCCAGCGCGCGGTACTCGCGTGGCGTCATGCCGACCGCCAGCTTGAACTGCCGTGCGAAGGCGCTCTGATCGCTGAAACCGCAGGCATGCCCGATTTCGGTGAGGCTCTTGTTTCCGTGCAGCAGATGCATCGCCATCTGCAGGCGTAGCTTGGCCAGCACCTGTTGCGGGGTGAGTTGAAACACCTTGCGGAACGAGCGTTGCAGCTTGGACATCGAAAACCCGGTGATCTCCACCAGCGCCTGCATGCGCACGTTCTGCGCGTAGTTGGCGTTGAGGTACGCCAGCGCAAGCCGCAGTTTTTCGTACTGCGATTCGTGCCCGTCCTGCGGCCCCAGATCGCGCGAGATGCCGATGATGCCCTGCACCTTGCCGTCGACCAGCAGCGGACGTTTGCAGGTCAGGCACCAGCCCGGTTCGCGGTTGGCGAACAGATGCAGTTCCAGCAGGTTGTCGATCACTTCACCGGCCAGCACCTGCTCGTCCTGATTGGCGTAGTTTGCGCCCAGCCCGCTGGGATAGACCTCGGCAACGCGCTTGCCGATCAGTTCCTTGCGCGATTTCAGGCCCAGGCGCCGCAGCATGGTCTGGTTGACGTGGGTATAGCGGCCCTCGCGATCCTTGACGAAGAACAGCACGTCCGGCACCGCATCGAACAACGCTTCCAGATCGGCAGGATCGATGCTCTTCATGGAGGTCATGCGGGACTGGACTCGGGATCAGGAAAGACGCAGCTGGGCTAACGCGCGCCACCGCTGCAGGCCGCAGCGCATGCAGCGCCATGATACGCCGCGCGCCCCAGACGCCGGCGCACTGGCTCAGCGCGGGTTGTCGGCCACCTTGGACGCGGCCGGCGCAGCCTTGCTGTCCACCGCCGCTGCGGTGGGGTTGCCGATGCGATCCAGCGGCACCTGCTGCGCGCGCCAGCCACTGACCACCGCCGCGCCGGACTGCGAGCCAACCTGCACCTGCAGGCGTGCACTGCCGCCGGGTGCGATGAACTCGACGGCACAATCGCCGGCGGCCATGCAGCTGTCGGCGGCGAGCGGATCCACCAGCTGCCAGCCCTGCTCCATCACCGCCTGCGCAAACGCGCGGTAGCCCATGCCGGGCTTCAGCGTGGCCGGCAGCGGCACGCCCGGATCGCTGGCCACCGCATCGGTGCCAACCGCGGCAGTCGCAGCCACGGGCGCACGCGCGGGCACGGCGGCGGGCCGCGATGCGGCATTCAGGGCAGGACTACAGACGAGGGCGAGCGCCCACAGTGAGGGGCGGAACAAGGTGCGCATGCAAACGGTCCTTGCGATCCTGGCAGGGAGTTGAGGAAGTTAAAGAATCGCTATTTTGACATGGCTTGCGTGCACTGCGGCACTGCTGGCTCATACTGGCATTCAGCCAGATGCGGCGATCCAGGCAATCTCAGCGCGCCGCAAGCGGACTCATCCAGGCGTGGACGCTGCCAGCACGCAACACCGCATCTGCGAACATCGTCTGACTGGCGAAGCGCGATTGCGCAGACCTCGGGTCGAACGCCGGACCAACCCCCGCATGGCCGGTATGGCGGCAGAGTCGCCATCTCCGCAAGCGCGTTGCATCATTGCGGTTTGATCGTGGAGTACCCGATGCCCGACACCACCTCCCCCGTCTATGCGGTCGGCCAGCTCTGGCGCTGCCGTGGGCGCACCGAAACCGAGACCCCGCTGCTGCTGATCAACCAGATCGATGTGCATCCCCACGGCGGCCAGATCCTGCACGTGAGCATCAGCGACATCCAGGTACGTCACGCAGGATTGCCCGATGGGATCCTGGACGCGCTGCCGCACATCCCGGTGATCGCGCAGACCCTGGAGCGCAGCGCTGCCGAACACGTCGGCACTGCCGCGCCCAATCAGGATTACCTGCCGGGTTATGCAGAATGGAAGGCCGCCTTCGATGCCGGCAATGCCGGCTCGTTCGGCATCGCGGTGGCGGAGATCCTGCAGATCGTCGAAGGCCAGTTGGCCAAACGCGATCAGCTGCCGAACTGAGCAAACCGAACAACCCTGCGACCCGCATCAAAGGCCGAGGTCTCACGCGTCATCGCCGCACCAACCGGCACGCCGCTCCAGGCGGCGTGCCGGTCGCGACCTCACTGGCCGATATGCTGCTTCAGCCAGCTGTTGACGGTGTCGTGCCACAGCACGCTGTTGTCCGGCTTGAGTACCCAGTGATTCTCGTCCGGGAAGTACAGGAACTTGGAATCGATACCCTTGCGCTGCAGCGCGGTGAACGCGGCCAGGCCCTGCTCGACCGGGATGCGGAAATCCTGCTGGCCGTGGATGACCAGCATCGGCACCTTCCACTTGTCCACGTGCAGCACCGGGTTGAACTTCTCGTAGCCGGCCGGGTTCTGCCACGGCGTGCCGCCGTTTTCCCATTCGCTGAACCACAGTTCCTCGGTGGCGTAGCCCATGGTGCGGTTGTCGAACACGCCGTCGTGGTCGACCAGGCACTTCCACGGCTGATTCCAGTTGCCGGCCATCCAATAGACCATGTAGCCGCCATAGCTGGCACCCAGCGCGCAGGCCTTGTCGCCATTGAGGAAGCCGTACTGCTTCTGCGCGGCGGTCCAGCCCTTCTGCAGGTCTTCCAGCGGGCGGTCGCCCCAATGCTGGCTGATCGCATCAGTGAATTCCTGGCCGTAGCCGGTGGAGCCGTGGAAGTCGATCATCACCACCGCATAGCCCTGGCCGGCGTAGGTCTGCGGATTCCAGCGGTTGCTCCAGCCGTTGCCGAAGCTGCCCTGCGGCCCGCCGTGGATCAGGAATGCCACCGGGTAGGTCTTGCCTTCCTGGTAGTTGTACGGCTTGACCACATAGCCGTGCACGGTGTCGTTGTTCCAGCCCTTGAACTGGAACTGCTCGTAATCGCCGAACTGCACCTCCGGCAGCAACTCGCCGGCGCTCTGGGTGATCGCACGCAGACCCTGACCCTGCACGTCGCTCACAAAGACCTGGTCGCCGCTCTTGAGCGAGTTGCGGGTGAACGCCAGCGTGTTGCCGGCCAGGGTCGGCGCATGCACGCTGCCCTCGCCCACCAGCTTGGTCGCCTGGCCGCTGGCGATGTCGATCTTGAACAACGGATGCTCGCCGAGGTCATCGGCGCTGGTGTAGAGGCTGGCGCCATCGGCGCTCAAGACGATCTCGCCGGCCGAGCGGTCCCACTTGGGGGCGATCTCGCGGCTCTTGCCGCTGGCCACGTCCATCGCCATCAGGCCGAAGCGGTCGGCTTCGAAACCGGGGCGTTTCATCGCGCGGTAGTACAGCGTCTTGCCGTCGCTGCTGAACACCGGGCCGGCATCCCAGGCCGGGTTGGACGCGGTCAGATTGACCGGCGCGGCCTTGCCGGCCGCATCCAGGCGGTACAGGTCGAAGTTGGTCTGCCACGGCTCGTCGTTGCCGGTGGGCTTGGCGCCGGCGCTTGCCTTCTTGCCGGTTTCCGGCCCATGCGGCTGCGGCACGCGCACGCTGGCCACCACACTGCCGCCGTCGGGCGACCAGGCGTAATCGTCGTTGCCGCCGAACGGCTTGGAGGGCGCATCGCCGGCCAGCGTGGCGCTGATCGCCGAGGCACCGGCCACGGCCTTGCCGCCGGCAGCCGGCAGGTCGGCGACGAACAAGGTGTTGCGGCGGCCATCGTTCCAGGTATCCCAATGCCGCACGAACAACTGGTCATAGACCACGCCGCTGGCCTTGGCGCTCTTGAGGTTGGCGAGCTTGCTCTTGGTGCAACCCAGGTCCGAGCCGCAGTCCTGGAACACGCCGGCACTGAAGGCGATGCGCTTGCCGTCGGGCGAGAGCTTGTAGCTGTCCACATCCACCGTAAAGGCGGTCAACTGCTGCGGCGCGCCGCCGGCCAGCGGCTGCGCGTACAGCTGCTGCGTACCGGATTTACTGCTGAGGAAGTACACCGTCTTGCCGTCCGGCGACAGCGCCGGGCTGTTGACGTTCCAGCCGTCGGGAGTGAGCCGCCTGGGCGGCGCGGCATCGCGGGTACGCAGATTGCGCGTCCACAGGCCGGTGGCCGGCTTGCCGTTGCTGCTCTTGGCCTGCCGCTTGGCGAACACCAGCACGCTGCCGTCGGGGCTGAGCGTGGGCGAAGACACCCGGTCCAGCGCGACCATGTCGCGCACATCGAATCCGCGCGCAGCGGCAAGACTTGGCAAGGCGGTCAACAGACACAGGGGCAGCACGGCGTAACGAAGCTTCATCGAGAGTTCCTGCAACGGCAAAACGTCGATGGTAGGCGTTGCTGCGGCGCACGCGCAAAGGCACAAGGTCATGCGCCCGCAGGCGCCGCACGTGGCCGCCCTGCAAGGCGCCGAATGCGCACAGCGCGCAGTGCGCCGTGCGGCAACGGCGCGCCACGCTGTGGGCACGCACTCAGAACGTGAGTTTGGCCTGCAGCCCGACCACCACTGCATTGCGCGTGTGGGTATAGGCGTAGGTCCCGGGGTTGACGATGTATTGCAGGTCCGGGCGCAACATCAGCCACGGCGTGATCTGCGCGCTGTAGGCGAGCTCGTAGAGCTCTTCGGCAGCGCTCAGCCCGGCCAGTGGCGAATCGGCCGCCACGCCGGCATCGATCAGTTCTGCGCGGCGTGCATCAAGCAGCCGATGATTGATCCTGCCGGCCACATAGCCGAGTGCGATGCGGTCCTGCGTGCGCGTGCCGATGCCCTGGTACACCCCGCCAACCGAATACCACCGTGTCATCAGCGCACTGTCGTGGTCGCTGGCCATGTACTGGGCGAATCCGGTCAGGCCGATGCCGGGGTCCGCTCCCGGGGTGAACAGTTTCTGTTCGACCAGCAGATAGGCGCCGTCGCGGCCGGTGCTGCGGCTGGTATCCAGCCCACGCCTGGGTACCGACGAGGAGTCGTAATAGCCGCCGAACTTGTACACGCCCGGGTAGCCCGCGGCGGCCGGCTTCCAGGTAAATTCGAGCGGAAAGATCGCACCGGTGGTGCCGCTGGCGAACGGCTCGAACGCGTAGGTGTCGCGGGTACCGAAGCCCAGATTCGGGTTGACCTGAAACCAGCCGGCATGCAGGTTGAGCTGCGGGGTCAGCTGCTGCGCGCCTTCGATGCCCCAGCGCGCGGCCGGATAGTTGTACCAGCCGCTATTGGCCGAAAACGCCAGCGGATGCGCGCAGAACGCAGCATTGACGAAGTTCACCAGCAACGTGTGCGAAGCGAACTGGTTGCCCATCGCATAGAAGCCCAGTTTCAGATACGTCCTGCCCTGGTTGAAGCTGCGGTCGTAGCTGAACTCGCTCAGGCGGGTGTACTGGCCTCCGTACACTTCCTGGATGGGGAAGCGATTGCCGACCAGGTCGGCGGAAGTGCTGCGGCCGCGGCGGTCGTTGATGGTGACGTGCAGGCTGCCACCACCCCAGCCGGCGAGCTTGGCCATGTCCAGATCCACGCCCACCCGCAGTTGCTGTGCATAGCGCGCGCTGGTGTTTTCGTAGCCGCCGTCCACCACGCCAAACGTCTCGGACACGTAGTCGCCGCGGACGCTCACGCCTTGCTCGGCCCAGGCGGACCGGCGCCCACCCCAGTCGCCGGTCCGCGTGGTATCGCCCGCGGCGACTGCGGTGGCCGGCAGTGCCAGCAACAAGGCGTAGCCCAGCGCACTGCGGCGCGGGAGGAAAGACAGACGATGCATCGTGGTTCTCTGATCGGGGCAGCGTGCACGGCCATCGGTGGCGATGCATGGCGGTGTGCCAAAGCGCCGCTGCGGTAACGGGAGCGTTGGCCGGGATGTGCCAGACACCCGGCCGTCGGGTTGCAGCCAACAGCGGCTGACGCGAGTGCGCAGCCGTCAGGCGCGCGCGAGGTTTGTCGGCCGCTCCGTGACCACGCCGACGCAGCTGCCGACGTGGTCACCGGTGGGCGGTGTCAGTGCGCGTCAGGCAAGCTGTAGGCGATCACGTTATCGCCACGATCGGGCGACTGCCGCGCACCGCCGGCACTGATCACCACGTACTGCTTGCCGGTCTTGTGCGAGACGTAGGTCATCGGCCCGCCCTGACTGCCGACCGGCAAGCGGCCCTTCCAGAGTTCCTTGCCGGTGGCACTGTCGAACGCGCGCAGGTAGTAGTCCTGGGTGCCGGCGATGAACACGAGCCCGCCCTGGGTGGACAGCGTGCCGCCCAGCGTGGGCATGCCGATCGGGATCGGCAGATGCATCTTGATGCCGAACGGGCCGGTGTCCTGCACCGTCCCCACCGGCACCTGCCAGGCGATGCTGCGCGTCTTGAGGTCGATCGCGCTGAGCGTGCCGTACGGCGGCGCCTGGCACGGAATGCCCAGCGCCGACAGGAAGCGGTTCTTGTTGACCGCATACGGCGTGCCCTTCAGCGGCACGGCGCCCATGCCGGTATTGACCGCCTCGCCACCACCGGCCGCCTCGGCCTTGCGGGTGTCGGCAGGAATCATCTGTACCCACAAGCCCAGGCGCATGTCGTTGGCGAAGATGACGTCATGCACCGGGTCGGTCGACAGGCCTCCCCAGTTCATGCCGCCCAGCGAGCCGGGGAAACTCAGCGAGACATCGGTGCCCGGCGCGGTATACAGGCCTTCATAACGCATCTGCTTGAACGCGATGCGGCACAGCATCTGGTCGATCGCAGTGGCGCCCCACATGTCCGATTCGGTCAGGTGCTTGGTGCCGATCTGCGGCATGCCGACCGACAGCGGCTGGGTCGGCGCGTACTGCTCGTGTGCAATATCCGAGCCCTTCACCGGTACTTCCCTGACCTCGGTCAGCGGCTTGCCGGTGGCGCGGTCGAGCACGTAGATCTGCCCGGCCTTGGTGCCGATGACCACCGCCGGGGTGTGGCTGCCGTCCCGGTTGGGGAAGTCGATCAGGCTGGGCTGCATCGGCAGGTCGAAGTCCCACAGATCGTTGTGCACGGTCTGGTAGACCCACTTCTCCGCACCGGTGGTGGCATCCAGCGCCAGCACCGAGGCGCCGTAACGGTGATCGAGCGCGGTGCGCTCGGCGCCGTACAGATCGGTCGACGGCCCGCCCAGCGGCAGGAACACGGTGTTCATCGCCGCGTCGTAGGACATCGGTGCCCATACGTTCGGCGTGCTGCGCACATAGCTGCTGCCGGCGGCCGGCGCCTGGCGATCTTGCGGATTGCCAGGGTCGAAGGCCCAGCGCTGCGCGCCGGTGACCACATCGAAGCCGCGCACCACGCCACCAGGCATGTCGGTCTGCACGTTGTCGGCCACGCGCCCGCCCACCACCACGGTGGTGCCGGCCACCAGTGGCGGCGAGGTCAGCTGGTAGAACGGATCCGGCGCAGCGCCCAGGCCGGCCTTGAGATCGACCTGACCGTTGCTGCCGAAGCCCTGGCAGAACGCACCGGTGTCCGCATCCACCGCGATCAGGCGACCATCGATGGTGTTGGTGAACAGGCGGCGACGGCAGTTGGCGTCCTGCGCCACCGTCACTGCGGCGATCGGCGAGGGATTGGCCACGCTCGGCGTCGGCAACGCCGCGTCGGCGTCGAAGTAGCCCAGGCCACGGCAGCGCTGCCAGACCGACGAGGTCGCATTGATCTCGCGCCGCCACAGCTGCTTGCCGGTGCTGGCGTCGAGCGCAATCAGATTGTTGTGCGGTGTGCACAGGAACACCTTCTCGCCCACCTGCAGCGGGGTCAGCTGATCTTCGGCACCGTTGCCGTCGCTGTTGGCGATCTCGCCGGTGTGGTAGGTCCAGGCGACCTGCAGCCGGTCGACGTTGCTGCGGTTGATCTGGTCCAGCGCAGCGAAGCGGCTGCCGCCATCGGTATTGCCGTAGGCGGACCAGTTTTGTTGCACGCTTCCAGGCGGCACCGCCGTCATGCCCGGCCCCGCGTTGCCTGCGACCGGCGGATGCGGCACGAACATGCCGCCGATCCCGGCCACTACCGCCAGCGCCAGCACCGTCGCCACGCCATAGGCCGTGCGCCCGCTCGGCGACGCCCGGCTGCGCCGCAGCGCTGGCCAGGCCAGTGCCACCAGCACGGCGAACCCCGCAGGCAGCATCAGCCGCGAGACCAGCGGCCAGAACTCCAGCCCCGCATCCCACAGCGCCCACACCAGCGTCAGCGCGAAGGCGACGCCGTACACCAGCGCACCGGCCGGCCGACGCAGCACGATCAGCACACCGGCCAAAGCGGTCGCCAGGCCCATCAGCAGGAAGTACCAGCTGCCGCCCAGGCTGGCCAACCTCGCGCCACCCAGCAGAAAGATCAGCCCCACCAGCGCGACCAGCATGCCCAGCACCAGCAGCAATGCCCGGCCCGGGACCGGCAACTTCGATTTCGTTTCCACGTTGCAACACCTCGATCAGGAGATTCCGCCCTGCACTGCGCCCGGCATTCCGATCTGGATGCTGCAAGGTGCCCGCACGACGGCCAGTAGAGGCAGCATCACTGCCCACTTTCTGTCACTCCCCTCCCCGGCCCGCGTACCTCTGGCGAGACCGGCACCGGCATGCCCGGCAGACTGACGACATAGTGTCGCACCGCACCGGGTAGTTATTACATATCTGAAGCGGTTGCCTGCGGAACACTGCAGTCCGCACAGGCGCGGACCGCAGCGGCGTTTTGTGTGCGCAGCGCGCGCTGCGCGCGTCAGAAGCGGTGCGACATGCCCACATACACCTGCGCGTCCGGGGTGCGGTCGTTGAGGCCGAAATTGGCGCCCACATCCAGCTGCAGCAGCGGATTGAGCAGATACGCAGCGGCGATGTCGGCCGAATACTGCTCGATGGTCTGCGCCGGATCGCGGTTGATCGAGGACCACACTTCCACCGCCATCGACAACTTGGAGGTGAGCGGATGCGCCAGGTTGATCGCATTGATCAGCGCAACATGCTTGCCGCTGCCATCGCTGTCGGCCAACCAATCCACCTCGGGCCCGAAGGTCAGCGAGAAGCTGTTGGGCAGCGCGAAATTGATCGGCAATGCGACGCCGCCTTCCCACTCGTCGTTGCCCAGGCCGGTGCGCGCGGTCGGTGCCTTGACGAACGGCAGCAACGCCACGCTGGCGGTGTCGCTTTCGTAGAAACGCGCCTTCATGCGCAGAAAGATATCGCCGCCACCGCTCAGGCTGCTGCGCGCACCGGTGGCACGGTCGGTGGTCTTGACCTGCAGCTGCGGGGCCCAGTTGAGTTGCAGATCGATGCGGTCGCTGACGCCGTACTTGAGCGTGGGATTGGTGAACACCGAGGTTTCGATGCGCGTGCCGGGCTGGCTGTCGCGGGTGTAGCTGCCGATGTCGGTTTCCAGCTGCCAGGCGCCGGTTGGCACGGTACAGGTGGAATTGGCCTTGGTCGGGCGATCGGTACACAGCGCCGCGTCGGTGGCCTCCTGTGCCTGCGCCTGCAGCGCAAGGCTGCACAGCACACCGGCCAGGGCGATGCTCAACACGGGGGCACGGCGTGCGCGGGTGGAACGGTGGGAGATAGCAGCAGTCAGCATTGCAGTGGTTTCCATGGCAAGACGCTGGCCAGATCGCGTGAACGGCCAGCAGTGGGAGGGGGAATGCGCGTGGATGTCGAACGACTGCATGGCCGCTGGAGGGCGGCGTGTTGCCAATCGATCTTATAGGCGTCGGCAGGTCCGAAAACGCCGTCGGTGACAAAAGCGGCCTCAACAGTGTGCGGATGTCGCACAGCGTGATGTGAGTCGCTTTTCCACACCATCATTTATTGGGGTCAGGCGGAGCGATGAGCTGCGCCGTGGCGCGTCACCGGGATCGATCGAGGCATGCGGTCGCCGTGGTGCACCATCGGTGCGGGAGACGGCACGATACGGAGCAGCCGCATAAAGTCGCTATGCACGAGGCCTGGGTGGGGCGTAAAGCCGGCGCAAAGGCGCTGCGGTGGTGCAGACGCGATGGCCTGAGCCTTGTGCGTGCATTGCGCGATCGGCAAACGCTTGATGCGTTGGCGCGGTGCAGCTGCGCTGGCGGTGTCAGGCGATTGGTCAGATGCGCCAATGACGTTGCCCTGCAGTGACAAGGCAGGTCCGCTCACGGTGGCAATGCACGAGCATGCAGGAATGTTCGAACTGGATGTGCCGCTGTGCGGTCACGGCATCGATTCGGTGCACCATGCCTTGCCGGCATGCTGCTGCACTTGCGCGTTCGGCAGCAGGGCCGCATTCGAACCGCGTCTGCGGCAAGGCAATCAGAACAGCGGCAATCCGGTTTCAATGCCACAACGAAAAACGGACACGCATCCAGCGATGCGTGTCCGTCGAGAGGCAGCGCGCGGGCGCATGCCTTGGTGAAGCGTCACCCTCAGGCGGTCTGTTCGCCGCGCTTGCCGACGCGGTACAGCAGCCAGCCGACCAGGGCGAGAATCGCCAGGCCGAACCATTGGTTGAGCTGCAGGCTGGCCGGCAACGCCAGCACATCGGCGCGGCTGGACAGCACGATCGGCACCGCGATGGCGATCCCCATCAACGCCTCGCCGGTGATCAGGCCGGCGGCGAACAGCACGCCCGGGCGATGCACGCGGTCGCGGCCATCTTCGTCGTCGGCGCGGATCTTGTGGAAGCGCTCCACCAGGTGCGCGATCAGGCCGCCGAGGAAGATCGGCACCATCAGCTCCAGCGGCAGGTAGATACCGATCGCCGCCGCCAGCACCGGCACGCGGAAGCGCTTGCCGGTCTTCTTCAGCCATTCGTCCAGCGCGATGATCGCCGCGCCCACTGCGGCACCGATGGCAATCATCGACCACGGCAGCTGCCCGCCGAACAGACCCTTGGCGACCGAGGCCATCAGCGTGGCCTGCGGCGCAGCGAGCGAGTTGGGGTGCTGCGGCGTGGCCGGGCCAATGCCGTAGGCCTGCGCCAGCAGGTTCAACACCGGCGCCATGATCAGTGCGCAGGAAAACGCGCCGATGCCCAGCATCAGTTGCTGCTTCCATGGCGTGGCGCCGACAAGATAGCCGGCCTTGAGATCCTGCAGGTTGTCGCCGCCCACCGCTGCCGCGCAACACACCACCGCGCCGATCATGATCGCCGCCACCGCACCCAACGGCGCCGCGCCGATGCCGACCGGCACCAGACCATCCTTGCCGAGCAACAGCACCAGCACCGCCGAGGCGAACAGGATGGTGGAAATGGTGATGCCCGAGACCGGGTTGTTGGACGAACCGATCAGGCCGGCCAGATAGCCGGACACCGACACGAACAGAAAGCCGGCCACGATCATGATGATGGTCATCGGGATCGACACGTGCCACTGCTGCACGATCGCTTGGTACAGGCCCAGCAGCGGCAAGGTGCACAGCACCAGCGCCGCCAGCATCCACTTCATCGGCAGGTCGCGCTCGGTCTCGGCGACCACACCGCCGCCGCTCTTGCGCGCGGCGGCAAAGCCGCTCTTGACGCCGGACAACAGCGACTTGCGCAGCGAGAACAGCGTCCATACGCCGCCGATCAGCATCGCGCCGACACCCAGGTAACGGATCTTCGCGCCCCAGATGCCGAATGCCGCGTCGGCCGCTGGCGCGCCGACCAGGCTCTGCGCCAGGGCCGGGTCGCTGCCCATGAAGAACTGCTGATACAGCGGAATGGCGATATGCCAGGACAGGATCGACCCGGACAGCACCACGATGCCGACATTCAGGCCGACGATGTAGCCCACCCCCAGCAGCGCCGGCGACAGGTTTGTGCCCAGATAGCCGACCAGGCGGCTGCTGCCCAGGTAGGTGGCCTGCGCCCAGGTGTCCGGGATCACCCGCAGGCCGCTGGCCGCACCCAGCTTGACCAGCGCGCCGATCGCACCGGACATCGCCAGGATCTTCAGGCCCGGGCCGGGGTTTTCACCGGCCTTGAGCACCTCGGCCGCCGCCTTGCCTTCGGGGAACGGCAGCGGGTCTTCGACGATCATCGAGCGCCGCAACGGCACCGAGAACAGCACCCCGAGCAAGCCACCCATGCCGGCGATGCCGAGCACCCACCAGTATTTGAAGTCAGGCCAATAGCCCATGATCACCAACGCGGGGATGGTGAAGATCACCCCGGCCGCGATCGACGAACCGGCCGAGGCACCGGTCTGGACGATATTGTTTTCCAGAATGGTGCCGCCGCCGAGCAGGCGCAGCACGCCCATCGAGACGACCGCAGCCGGAATGGCAGTGGCGATGGTCAGGCCAGCAAACAGGCCGAGATAGGCGTTGGCGGCCGAAAGCACCACCGCCAGCACGATGGCCAGCACGACGGCGCGGAAGGTGAGCTGGCGCGGCTGCGCGTCATGGCTCATGGGCAGTTCCCCTGTGGCAAAAAATCCGGACCACGCTAGCGCCTACACGGGGTTCCGTCCAGCTGCGCCGCGGCGTGACACTGTGCCTGCTGTGGCGGCTGGAATGCCCGGGAATGTGGCGACGGGGACAACAGGCGCGTATCAGCGTGTGTCGGCGACTGCATCGCGCATGCGGATCGCAAGCGCATGAGGTCGCACGGTATGGAGGTGGCGGACACTGCTGCATGGCATGCAGACCAGCGGCATACGGCGTCAGGGTGCGGCGATGCGATCTTCCGGCTCGTCGACCGACGGAGGCGCCATGAGCGACGCGCGCCGTGGCCGATAGGTGACAACGAGCGATGGACTCGTCATCACGTCCATCGCTCGTACCGGCGGTCGCCTGCCGCCCGTGCTGGCGGGACAGTGCGCTGATGAGGGGTCGCGGATGAGGCCGCGCGCCCGTAAGGGCCGACTGGTCTGCTGCTGCAGCGGCGGGCACGCGTTGCCGTTACATCGCTATCGCCGTGAGCACTGGACGCTGCCGTTTTTCCTGCACGTCAGGGATCTGCTGCCGGCGATGGTGCGTCAGCGGCTGCGCCGACGCTGGCGGCGTCGGCGCGGCTGTCCAATCAATGCAGCAGTTCGGCAAACGCGCGGTCGGCCTCGATCACGTCCGGCAACGCGGCGAACAAGGCATCCAGATCCACCGTGTCCATCAACGGACCGCGCACCGCCTCCAACGCCGCCGGCGTGGCGCCACCATGTGCACGCAGCGCGTCGGACACCTGCACCGCCTGGGCGACCAGCAGCGGCATCCGCGCACCTTCCGGGGCAGCGGCCGGGCGGACCTGATAGGCGATCGCTTCCTGGATGACGACAGGCAGCTGCCAGCGACGCACCAGCTCGGCGCCGACCTCCGGGTAGCCAAAGCCCAGCTGCAGGGTTTCTTCGGCGGCATGGCCGGCCGATGAGCTGTCGTGATTGATGCGGCTGGCGTAATCCGGCGCGCCGGACTGGATCAGCAGCTCGCCGATGTTGTGCATCATGCCGCAGGTAAAGGCGGTTTCCGGATCCACGCCGTGCTGGCGCGCCAGCAGGCGGCAGATGCCGGCCACCTCGAAACTGTGCCGCCAGAACGCCTTCAGATCGAAGCCCGGGCCGGCGCGGAACGCACCCGTCATCGCCGAGGCCAGCACCAGGGTGCGCAGCGTGTTGAAGCCCAGCCGCATGGCCGCGTCTTCCACGCTGGTGGAGTCGCGCAGGCCGTGGAAGCGCGCCGAATTGGCAAGCCGCAGCACCTTGGCGGCGATCACCGGATCGCGCTCGATGGTGTGCGCCAGCACATCGATGTTGGTTGCCGGATCGTCGAACCGGGCAATCAGGTCCTGCGCCACCTCGGGCACGGTGGGCAAGGTGTGCAACTGGTCGAACAACGCCTCCAACTTCATGATCGCCTCGTGGATGAAAGGTAAGCCAGCGCGGCCGCGCCGGCGTGCATGGTGTAGCACAGACCGGTTGGATGACGATGCCCCGCCACGGCGGCTATTCACCCGGGCTTTTGCGTCATCGCCTTGCGGCGGGCTGCCCCGCCGGTCGCGTAGCGACGGCCATCATGGACAGCGCGGCCGTCAAGATCCCGATATGCGTGCGTCGACACCACTACTTGGCCTTGGCACCATCCAGGGACTTGGCCAGAAACGCCAGCAACTGCGTATAGAACGCACGCCGATGCGGCTCGGTATAGAACCCGTGGCCTTCGGTGTCGTAGTACAAGGTCTCCACCGGCGTTCCGGCCTGGCGCAATGCCGCCTCCATGCGCTTGCTGTGCTGGATCGGCGCGCGCTCGTCCTCGCCACCGGCCGCCAGGAACACCGGAACCTTGATCTGCTTGGCCAGATGGACCGGCGAGCGTGCGGCCAGGGTTGCCGGATCGCCCAGCCATTGCTTCAGATAGTTTTCGCCTGAGCCGCGCTTCTGGATGTCGCCGCTGGTGAACATCATCGGCAGGTCGTAGACGCCGACATAGCCGGCCGCGCAGGCATACAACCCAGGTTCCTTGGCTGCCCCCATCAGAGCTGCATACGCACCATAACTTGCACCAAAGATGCAGATCTTGCGCGCATCTGCATAGCCCTGCGTCACCGCCCAGCGCGTGGCGTCGGTGACGTCATCCTGCATGGTGCCGCCCCACTGGCGCGCGCCGGCATGCTGGAAAGCGCGACCGTAATTGCCGGAACCACGGAAATTGATCTGCAGCACCGCATAGCCGGCCTGCGCCAGCAACTGCGCGTCGTCGTCGAACTGCCAGCTGTCGAAGATCTCGAACGGGCCGCCATGCGGCATCACCACCATCGGCAGGTTCTTTGCCGCGCCGGTGCGCGGCAGCGTGAGGTAGCCATGCAACGGCACGCCATCGCGTGCCTGCAGCGCGATGGGCTGCACGGTCGCGGTGCGCTCGGGATCGAACCAGTCGCGTCGGCTGATCACGTGCTGGGCTTTTTTCTCCTGCGTATCGAACACATAGAAATCGCCAGGGTTGCTGCCCGAATCGACCTGCAACATGACGTAGCGGCCATCGCTGGTACTGGAGGTGATACGCACGGCGTTGCCGGCGAAGGCGGCCTCCAGGCTGTGATACATCCGCGCCTCGGGGCCCTGCTCGTCGAAAAAGCGGCTGCGCGGACGGTCAGCCATGAAAATGGCACCCACCGGGATCGTGGTGCCGTTGCGATAGATGACGCCCAGGGGATCGGCCACTGCGTCACGCAGCACCTGTTCACGGCGATTGGCCTGGATGTCCCAAGCCACGATCGCATCGGGGCCATCGGCAGCCTGCACGCGCAGGTAGGCAATGCGCTCGTCCTGCGAAAAGCCCAGTGGGGTTTCGATGCGGCCGCTGGCCTGTTCGTCGTTGAGCAGCGTCCACTCGGTTCCACCACCAACGCGGTAATACAGCTTGCTGACATTGTCCGAGCCTGCGCCCTGCGCAAAACGCACCTCGCCATGGTGGTCGGTGGTGAAGCTGGCGCGCTGAATCGGGGCACGCGCCAGCGGAAGGCGCCGACCTGTGTTGACGTCGAGCTTTTCTGCGCGCGTGTACGGGTCCTGCCCTGACAACGGCCAGATGCCGACGACCACGTTGCGATCGTCGTCGGGCAAGGTATCGGTGAGGAATGCGGCAACTGCTTCGGTTTTCTTGACCTTGATATTGGTGCCAAGCCCGGTGCCTCGAGCACGATAGCCCACCAGCAACTCGACACCAGTGCCATCGGCATTGATGGCATACAGCTCGCCGGTCGGCAACGGCTTGTCGAGCAGACCGTATTTCTGTGCGATGGAGATCAACACACGCGTCTCGCTGACCCAGGCAAAGTCGCTCACATACGTGTTCTTCTCCAGCACAAAGGTCGCGCCCATGCTGTTGTCCGAACGCCGCACGATCGCCAGGGCGGTCTTGTCTTCCATCGGTACGGTAGCGGCGAAAAACGCGCCGCTGGGCGATAGCTTGATATCGGCAAACTTGTCTTTTTTGATATAGGCGCCAACATCCACCTGCGCTGCGGCATTGCCGGCAGCCATCAGCAACCCCAAGGCCGCAATGAAAATCCTTTTCCGCACGTACTGCTCCATGTCGTGTGCAAACTGAGCGCGAAATTTACCAGCAATCGCAGACCAGACAAAGTTTCAATGAAAATCGCGCGAGGGCAGCTGCATCTCGCCGAGCAGGTCACTGAGGTCGTGCAGGTCGCCGGCGATGAGATGCTCCACGCCGTCCACGCGTTCCCAGCGGCCGCGCACGGCCAGCAGGCGCGATTCCAGCAGTGCGCGGCGGCGGCGCAGCGCCAGATGCGACCAGACGATGACGTTGATCATGCCGTGCTCGTCTTCCAGGGTGACGAAGATGGTGCCCTTGGCGGTGGCCGGGCGCTGGCGCTGGGTGACCAGGCCGGCGACATGCACGCCGCTGCCGTGATGGCGGCCCTGCAGGTCGCGCAGGCCGAGGATGCGCCGTTGCTGCATCTGCGGGCGCAGCAGTGCCATCGGATGCTGGCGCAGACTCAGGCCGACCGAGCGATAGTCGGCCAGGATCTCTTCGCCTGCGCGCGGGGCTTCAAACGTCACCGTGCGTTCTTCAGGGCTGCCCGGTAATAACGGCCGACGCGCTTCCACGCCAGCCATCGCCCAACGCGCAGCATTGCGATTGCCCACCATGCCCTGCAAGGCGCCGGCTTCGGCCAATGCCAGGCGCGCCTTTTCGTCGAGTGCGGCGCGCAGGCACAGATCGCCGATATCGGCGAAGGCCCGCTGCGCGCGTGCCGCGACAATGCGGTTGGCCACCACTTCCGATAACCCGGCGATCTGGCGCATGCCCAGCCGGATCGCCGGTTGCTCGCCGGGGTCGTCGTCGCTGCGCCAGGGCCGGCCACCGACCAGCGTGTTGTCCCAGTCGCTGTGCAACACGTCCACAGGCAACACCTCCACGCGCGCACGCTCGGGACTGCCGCGGCGTGCGTCCTGCACGATCTGACTGGCCGAGTAGAAGCCCATCGGCTGCGCATTGAGCAGCCCGCAGGCGAAGGCCGCCGGCTCATGGCGCTTGAGCCAGCAGCTGGCGTAGACAAGCTTGGCGAACGAGGCGGCGTGGCTTTGCGGGAAACCGTAGGAACCGAAGCCCTTGATCTGCTCGAAGATCTGGTCGATGAAGGTGGAGGCGTAGCCTTTGCCCTGCATGCGCTCGCGCACCCGTGCGCGGTGCTGTTCCATGTCGCCGCCGCGCCGCCAGGCGGCCATCGAGCGGCGTAGATTGTCCGCTTCGCTCTCGCTGTAATCGGCAGCGTGCATCAGCAGCTCCATCACCTGTTCCTGGAATAGCGGAACTCCAAGCGTCGGCTTGAGAATGTCCTCCACCTCTGGCGAGGGGTAGTTCACGTCCTCGCGCCCCTGCCGCCGGCGCAGATACGGGTGCACCATGTCGCCCTGGATCGGGCCGGGGCGCACGATCGCCACTTCGATCACCAGGTCGTAGAACACCGCAGGCTTGAGCCGCGGCAGCATCGCCATCTGCGCGCGCGACTCGATCTGGAATACGCCCACGGTGTCGGCGCGCTGGATCATCTTGTAGGTCGGCTCGTCATTGCCTGGCAGCGTGGCAATGCTGTAATCGCGCCCGCGGTGGCCGCGCACCAGCTCCAGCGTCTTGCGGATGCAGGTCAGCATGCCCAGCGCCAGGCAATCGACCTTGAGCAGCTTCATGGTTTCCAGATCGTCCTTGTCCCACTGGATGATGGTGCGGTCGGCCATGGCGGCGTTTTCCACCGGCACCAGCAGCGACAGGGGTTGGTCGGAGATGACGAAACCGCCGACATGCTGCGACAGATGGCGCGGGTGATCGCGCAGCTGCTCGGTCACCGCAAGAATCTTGTTGATCAGTGGGTTGGCCAGATCGAACCCGGCCTCTTCGATGCGCTGTTCCATCGGCGTTTCGCCATTGCCCCAGCCATAGCAATTGGCCAGCAACGCGATCTGGTCCGGCGGCAGGCCGAAAGCCTTGGCCACATCGCGCACGGCGCTCTTGCCGCGATAGCAGATCACCGTCGCCGCCAATGCCGCGCGTTCGCGGCCGTACTTGTTGTAGACGTACTGCAGCACCTCCTCGCGGCGTTCGTGCTCGAAATCGACGTCGATGTCCGGGGGCTCGTCGCGTTTTTCGGACAGGAAGCGTGCCATCAACAGACGCGTTTCATCCGGGTTGACCGCGGTGATGCCCAACGCATAACACACCGCCGAGTTGGCCGATGAGCCACGGCCCTGGCAGAGGATGTGCTGCTCGCGGGCGAAGCGCACCACGTCCTGCACGGTGAGAAAGAAGGCCTCGTAGCTCTTATGCGCGATCAGCGCCAGTTCCTTCTCGATGTCGGCGCGTACCTTTGGCGGCGTTCCATCCGGCCACCGCTCACGCATCCCCTCTTCGGTGAGCTGTCGCAGATAACTCGCCGGCGTATGCCCTTGCGGCACCAGTTCGCGCGGATAGGTGTATTCAAGCCTGGAGATATCGAAGCTGCAGCGCTGCGCCAGGTCCACCGCGGCCTGCAACAGCGCATCCGGATAGATGTTGCCCAAGGCACGCCGCGTGCGTAGATGGCGCTCGCCGTTGCGGAACAGGTGCGCGCCGCACTCGGCCAACGGCAAGCCGTGGCGGATGGCGGTCAGGGTGTCCTGCACGATGCGCTCGCGCCGCTGCGCCATATGCACATCGCCGCTGGCCAGAGCGGTCATGCCCAGTTGCTGCGCCAGCAGCTGCAGGGCGAGCAACCGCGCCGCATCGTCCTGTTCGCGGTGCAGTTCCACCGCCAGGAATGCACGCTCGCCGTACACCTGCTGCAGCCAGGCGCCCTGCTCGGCCTGCGGCTGCGCACCGGGCAACCACAGCGCGAACACGCCCGGTTCCACCGCGCGAAACTGCGCCTCCACCTCGGCACGCCCGAGCCGATACGCGCCCTTGCCTGCCGCACGCCGCGCGGTGGTGATCAGCGCGCACAACTGCGGATAACCGTGCGCGTTTTCCACCAGCAGCACGAAGCGGGTGCCATCAACCAGGGTGAATTCGCTGCCGACGATCAGGCGCACGCCGGTGGCGCGCGAGGCTTCCAGGCCGCGCACGATGCCGGCCAGCGAGCACTCGTCGGTGATCGCCAGGGCGCTGTAGCCGCAGTGTTGCGCGCGCATGAACAATTGTTCGGCGCTGGAGGCGCCGCGCAGGAACGAAAAATCCGACAGGCAGTGCAGCTCGGCATAGGCAGGCAACCCATCGGCAACCATGGCATGGGCGATGTCGTCGTTTGCAGCGCGCAACCGCGCGGCGACCGTCCAGGCGCGCGGCATGCGTCCACCGGGCGTATCGCGGTCCACGCCGTCGACGGCGTCATCCCAGCTCATGCGCGCACCTCTTCGACATCGCGCTGCCACCACACATGCGCTGCAGATCGACACGTTGTGTTTGCTTCTTCGCTACGTGGCCTCGGACGCGTGCGGCACCGCTGCGATGACCAGCCCCGCAGACAACGCTCTGATGCTGCAAGGGCACGCAACCGATCATGCGAACCACCCGTGCAGCATCCAGCCATCGACACGGCCAGGAGCGGCGAACGCCCAGCCACGCCGGCCGCGTGCGGTTTCCACCACGTAGTAATCGCGGCGCGCCTCGTCGTCGTCCCACCAGCCGCTTTCCAGCCGCTCCGGGCCGGAGATGATGCGCAGCTGCGTCTCGTGCAGGGGCACCGGCTGCGGCAACAGCCAGGTCGGGCGCGGCGGACGCGGCGGCGCCGCAACGTCGCGCACCGCATCGCCAATGGCGCGCCGCCAGGCACGTTCCGGGCGCGGGTCGTCGGCCGGCAGTACGCGGTACACCGCCTCATCGCCCAGCCGCGCGCGCAGGCGCTCGCGCAGCTGCGGCCACTCCACCGATTGCTGCGCACGTTGATCGAACAGATCGCGCATGGCCGGCACGAACGGTGGCAGCTGCCGCGCCAGCAGGCGCATCGCCACTACCGGGCGTGGAATCTCCACCCGCTCCAGCCGGTTACGCGCAAGCTCGAACAACAGCGTCGGCGCGCGCTCCGGCGTCAGCAAGCCGATCTCGACATCGGTGGCGCCTTCCTCGTGTTCCAGCCGCAGCAGGAACCGTTGCACGCCGCCGTCGCGGATGGACAGGTAGGTGCACAGGTCGCCGATCAGGCGCCGCAGCGGGAACAGCAGCGCCGGATGCATTTCCACCTCGTAGCCAAGTTCCACACGCTGGTCGAAGTGGTCCGGTGGCGCGTAGCACTCCAGGGGGTCGTCGACCTGGCCGTAGAGGCGGTCCAGATGCTCGAGCAGGCCCGCGCCAAACCGCCGGCGCAGCCCATCGCGCGGCAACGCGCGCACCGCCGCCAGCGTGCGCACGCCCATGTGTTGCAGGCGCTCGCCGGCATCGCCCGGCAACGCGGCGCGGCGTACCGGCACCTTGTCCAGCGTGGCGTGCAAGGCCGGCAACTGCGTCACCACCATGCCATCGCGCAAACCGGCCAGCACGCGCGCGGCGCGCGGCGTAGGTGCCAGTGCAAGCCGGTGCCGGAAGCCCAAGGCCTGCAGTTCATCGCGCAGGCGGCGCTCGAAACGCGGCCATGGACCGAACAACCGAAAACTGGCACCGGCCTCCAGCACGATGGCACGCGACCATTGCTGGCTCACCAACGAACTGTGCCGGTACGCCCACGCCGCGAGAAACCGCTGCGTGCGCGCCTCAGCCTGGGCCTCGTAATCGATGGTGCGTACATGGGACATCAGCGCATGCGCCGCCGACAGCCGCATGCCGGCTTTCAGTCCGGCGGCGGACGCCGCTGCATTGACCGAGTGCAGGCTGCGCAACTGCGCCGGCCCTTCCACCAACGCCAGCGGTGCGTCCGGATCTTCCAGACGCCGGAGGACGGCGTCCAGCGCCAGCTGCGGCAGCAAGATGCAGGCCCACAACATGCGCGCGCCTCAATGCGCCAGCCGCAACGGCTGCGACGGGACCTGCCCGCCGCGGCACTTGCGTACCTGCCAGGCATCGCGCTCGGGCAGGAATTCCAGCCGTAACGCCGCCGGCGATGCATTGACCGCATGCTTGCGATCACGCAACGCGAACGCGCAGCAGTTGCCGCTGTCGGCGGCGACCTGCAGCCGCCGCAATGCGCGTGCATCGCCGGTCTGCGGCCAGCCCAGCACCGCCGCGCATGCGCCACTGCGCAGGCATTGCTCGAACGCCCACAAGGCGTCGCGCGGCTCGGCCTGCACCACTTCCAGATGTTCTAGCACTACGCCGCCCGCCTGCCAGGCCGGCGCATAGGGAATGAACGGCGGCGCCACCAGCACCACCCGGCTGCTGGCGCCGGTCATGCGCGCCAGCGTGGGCAACAGCAGGGCGATCTCGCCCACGCCGTGCGCGGGCAGCAGCAACTCAGTCAGTGCCCGCCGCGGCCAGCCGCCATCGGGCAGCAGCGCATCCAGCGCCGCATGCCCGGTGGATTCGCCGCCATGGGCGATGGCGGTGCCACGACCCGCGCGCCACACCGTGCGCGCGGCCAGCAGGGCGTCCAGCGGCAGGGCGACTGCCGCGTTGCCGTCCTGCCTGATGCGGGCGGGCTCCTGGCTCATCTCAACCCTGCCGGATCAGACCGCAGTACAGTCCTTCGATCGCGAAGTCGGCATCGGCCGCCACCACGATCGGCGCGTGCGCGCGGTTGCGCGGCAACAGGCGGATGCGTTCGGCACCCCGCTCCAGTCGCTTGATGGTGATTTCGCCATCCACCCGCGCCACCACGATCTGCCCATCGCGCGCCTCGCTGCTGCGATGCACGCCGACCAGATCGCCGTCCAGGATGCCGTCGTCGATCATCGAATCGCCCTGCACCTGCAGCAGATAGTCCGGGCGCAAGGAGAACAGCGTGCGGTCCAGCCACAACTGCCGGTCCAGGCCGATATCCGCCCCGATCGGCACACCGGCCGCCACCCGGCCCAGCACCGGCAAGGCCAGCAAGGCATCGCGCGCGGCCCCGCCCGGCATGCGGATGCCACGCTTCTGATTGGGCAACAGCTCGATCAACCCGGCCTCGGCCAGCGCCTGCACGTGCTTTTGCGCGGCATTGCGCGAGGCGAACCCGAACGCCTGCGCAATCTCGGCCAGGCTGGGGGATACCCCTGCACGGGCCTGCTCCTGCAGGAAAGCCAGCACCGCCTGACGCTTGGGGGAGAGAGATTCCATGGGAGTGCAACGGCCGGCCGGGACAAGGTGTACATTTGTACACCTGTCGGTCGCAGCAGGCGAGATCGGCCCATGCAGGTTGCTGAGCCGCTTCAGCCAGGACGGGCTTGTGATCGGCTGGAGACGGAGTTATAACTTACGTACTAACGAGGGCGTCGACCATGAAGCTCAAGATCACCTCCATCGGCAATTCCGCTGGCGTCATCCTGCCCAAGGAACTGCTCGCCCGCCTGCGCCTGGGCAAGGGCGACGAACTCTATGCACTGGAAACGCCCGACGGCATCAAGCTGACCGCGTTCGACCCGACCCTGGCCGCGCAGATGGATGTGGCCGAGCAGGTGATGCGCAACCGCCGCGCGTTGCTGCACAAGCTGGCGCAATAAGGCTCGACCATGATCGTCTGGATCGAGCGGCCACTTGTCCTGGCCATCCACGATCGCCAACTGGCCGAACACGGCGGCGGCAGCGGCGTGCGCGACGACGCCCTGCTCGACTCGGCACTTGCCAGGCCAAAGCAACTGCTGTCCTACGGCGAGCCGCCACCGGACCTGGCTGCGCTTGCCGCCAGTCTTGCCTACGGATTGGGCCGCAACCATCCGTTTGTCGACGGCAACAAGCGCACTGCCGCCGTCGCTTGCGAAACCTTCATCGTGCTCAACGGAGCGACCTTGGCCGCCGATGATCTGGAACTCTACGGCTTCTACATCGGCCTGGCCGATGGCTCACTCGATGAAGCGGCTTGCGCCGCGTGGTTGCGCTCACGCCTGCGCTTGCGGCATCCAGACCGCGTGCACGAATCGGCGCCGTCATATGGGTGACTGGTAGCCCGGCAAGCCTACAGTGCAGCAGCCATCCATGGCGCACATCGCTGCTCTGCCCGCTGCCACTGAAAACAGCGTCAGCGCCTAGTCCTTCGCATACACCACCCCCAGCTTGTCGATCTCCTCACCCGCGCGGCCGGTGAAACCGGCGATATGCCAGCCGCTGGGAGCGCTCAGCGTGTAGCTCTCGCTGGTCGGGCTGCCCACCTGCATGCTGCGGCCTTTGTTGGTACGCAGGCTCAGTGAGAACAGGCGGGTGCGGTCGTTGTACTTGCCCACGGTGAAGGTGGCCGAGGACAGCGTTTCGTTGGCACCCAGCGACAGTGTGGTCGCCTGCCCGCCGCTGCCGCCATGCGCGAGTAGCTTGCCGCTGTCCAGGATCACGCCGACGCCATCCAGGCGTGCACCGCCGCGCAGGGTCACGCCACTGAGCGGACGCACGCCAGGGTTGCCGGCCAGATCGTTGAACGGAACGCCATGCGGACCACCGAACTGGTCGCTGGTGCGCAATCGGTCGCCCACGGCCCATCCGAATTGCGCATGCAGCGGGTAGTGGTCGGACAGCGGCTTGCCGGCGCTGTCGTAGAAGCCGCCGCCATCGAGCTGGTAACGGTTGGCCACCAGGGTCAATTGCGGCGCGTCGCGGTACAGGATCTTGTCGACCACTTCGCAGCTATTGGTCGGCGGCGTGCCGCACAACAGCGGTGCGGCGCCGGCCGCCGGTGCTGCGCCCTTGATCAGTTCCACCCACGGATCGGTCAAACCGTTGGAGGCGATCAACTCGCGGATGTTGTCGTCGCTGCGGGTGTAGCGCGTATTGGAATCCATCATCACCAGCACCGCATTGCCGGCCGACCAGGTCTGGATGAACTGCGAGAGCTGGCCGATATTGGCGCGACGTGCGGACAGATCGCCCGCTTCGACCCCGGCATTGGGGTGCGCGTTGTAGACGTCCAGCAACACGCCGTCGGCCAGGCGCACGCGCATGTAACTGAAACCCTTCGGGGTCAGGCAGTCGGTGCCGTTGCACTGGTTCCACTTGACCCGGGTGAAGTCGTTGAAGGGATAGTTGCTGAGCGTGTTGAGCCCGTCGCCGAACGCGGCACCGCCACTGGTGGCTGTGCGGTAGGGATGCGCGTCGCCGGCGTACAGCGTCGCGTGGTAGTTGAAGTCTTCCTGCACGTTGACCAGCCCGTAAGGCGCCAGTTTCGGTGCGAGCAGTGCGGTGTTGGTGGCCGGCGTTCCGCTGGACAGGCCTTCGGGCAGGCCGGCGACGTTGTAGGTCAGTACGTCGAGTACGCCGACGTCCGTTTGCGCCTGGGCGATGCCTGCGCAGGCAAGACCGAGAGTGATTGCGAGACTGACGAGAGTACGTCGCTGGTGGAGCATAAATCGCCTCTTGCAGTGGTGAGAAACAGCGGCTGGCACGGTGGCCAGGGAAACGGCGCCGATGCGCCGATGCAACCACACGCGCCGGTCGCAGCCGGCGCGCGCGGCGTCATTCGCTCAGGTAATGCGGGTCGATCGCGGCGTCGATCAATGTCGCCAGGGCTGGTAGCGGGCAGTCGTACTCCGGGGTGGCGCTGCTGCAGCCGGGAATGAACACCGGCGATGACGGCGGCGGCGCCTGCGGTGTCAGTGCGCGGCGTTCGCGCAGTTGCGCCAGCGTCTGCGCGGTGTAGCGCAGGCGGATCACGCGCTGCCCATCGGCACGCCGCCAGCGCTCGAAGACCAAGGCGCCGCCAGGCACGGTCTGGTCGGGTTGGTAACCGGGCAATTGCCAATGCAGATCGAACATGCCGGCCAGCAGGGTCAGCGTGCCGTCGTGACCGGACAGCACCACCAGCCGTGCATCGCCACCGATCGGCGTGGCCTGCGGTGGATTGCGATTGCCACTGGCGACACTGCCTTGCTGCAGTGTCGCCAGCAGCCGCGCCGCCAGCGGCGTACTGGCCATGCGCGCCACCGTCGGCGCACGCAGGCGCAGCGCAAACTCGGCCTGATGCGGGGCGAACGCGCGCAGCAGACTGGCCTCGTCCACGCCTTGCCATCCCAACGCGGCAAAGTCCTGTCCGTCGGCCCAGCCCATCAACAGGCTTTCGCTGATGCCGGAAGCTGCCGGTGCCGGGCCTTGGACACCGGCGATTCCGTCGTGGGCGGCGCCCATGCCTGCGGGCACCGCATCCAGACGTTGCTTGCCGGCACCGGCCTGGGTCGGGTACGGCCGCTGCGCGCATTGCAGCAACAGTTGCTGCAAGCTGTCGATCGCATCGCGTTGCGCCGCATTCCAGGCGACCACATCGCCGCCGACGCGGCCGGCAATGGCCGCGCGCATCAATGCCGCCGCAGCGGGTTGTCGCAATGCCGGCGCGCCGTCGAACAGTGGATCGGACGCGTCATCGGCCACGTGGTGCACCGTGTTCGTACACCCCGGGGTGAGCGTGCTTGCCAACGCACGCGCCGAGGCGATGGTGCGCTGGGTGCGATTGGCCCAGTAGTAGACGTTGGCGCAGCCATCGTCATCGAACAGACCCAACGGCATGTAACGGGCGCGGTAGTAGGCACCGAATAATGCCTCCAGACGCGCACCGTTTGCGGTCAGGTGGCCGGCCGGCACATCGAAGCGGGGCCAGGGACGCACGGAATAGCGACCCAGTTGTTCCGGGCTGGACATCGCCGCACGCACGCCGTGGCGCTTGAGGATGACGACTTTTTCAAGCGTCTCCGACGTGGTGGCGGCAGGCGCTACCGGCGTCGCCAGGCCGGCCACGATCAAGACAAAAAAACCGATACAGCTACGAAGCAGTAATGACATGAGTGGTCTCAACACGTGATGCAGCTGTTGCACACCGCGATACGAGGCGATGTGCGGCTGGCAACAGCGCCATAGCCGAAGCCATGGCCCTTGCAGATGGCGCCTTGCAGCAAGGCGCCCGGTGGCGGCATTGGCTGCCGCCAACAAACTGGATCGGCGATCACGACGGCTGCGCTCGTCGCAAGGCCTTCATGGCGGTATGTCACCCGCAAACACAGCGCCCCAAATGCACATCGCACGTCGCTGACAACTGCTCGCCAGGTCTCCAGCCCTTGTCAAAAGCGCGCGCGCAACCCCAGCGACCAGGTGCGGCCGTAGTCGGTATAGCCGCCGAACAGGTGATTGCCAACGAACTGGCGCTGCACTTCGCCGGTGAGATTGATCGCGTTGACGAACACCGACAGCGTGTCGTTGACCTTGTAGGCGACATTTGCATCCAGGCTGCCGAACCGGTCGCTGTTGAGCGTTGCCACATTGGCAGTGCCCACCGCGTTGAGGATGTCGTCGCTCCAGCTGTAGCTGACGCGTGCCATCAACGGCCCCTTCTCGTAGAACAGCACGGCGTTGTAGGTGTTCCTGGCCACGCCTTCCAGGCTGTCGGTGAAGCTGCCGGTGCCGTCGTGATAGGTCGCCTTGCTGTCGGTCCAGGTGTAGTTGAGCTGCATGCCCAGGCCGTCCAGCGGCGACGGCAGGCCGCTGAAGACCTGCTGATACGCCACTTCCGCGCCTTGCACCATCGCCTTGCTGCCGTTGGTCTTGGACGACAGCAGATAGGTCTGGCCTTGGTAGACCAGGTTGGACATCTGGGTCTGGATGAAGCTGGAGATGTCCTTGTAGAACAGGCCGCCGGTCAGTGCCGAGGTGCCGTCGATGTACCACTCGAAGGTCAGGTCGTACTGCCATGCCTCGAACGGCTGCAGCGCAGGGTTGCCGCCGCTGGCGGTGAGGCGTTCGCCACTGGAATTGAAGGTCAGCTTGGACGACAGATCGGTGAGGTCCGGGCGCGTGATCACCTTGGCCGCGGAAGTCCGCAGCACCATGTCCTCGCGCACGTCCCAGGCCGCGTTGAACGAAGGCAGCACATTGGTATAGCTGCGCTCGAAATGCACCGGCTGTGCGCTGCCGTTGACATCGGCATGGCCATCGGTGGCCTGCTCGGTGCGCACCACGCGCGCGCCGACATTACCGCGCAGTTCGCGGCCCGCCAGCTGGGTGGCGAAGTTGCTCATCGCGTACGCCGAGGCAATCTTTTCCTGCACCTCGTAGGAATTCTGCAGGTCGGCGCTGTTGGGCGTGTTGCTCAGATCGGCGCTGGTCGGCCAATTGCCCCAGAACGCGGATTCGATCGGCGCCAGCCATTGCCGCGGCAGGTTGCCGTTGGCGTCCGACAGCATGTCGCCCACCGGTAACGCGGTGAAATAGCTGCCCGGGAAACGTACCCCGGCAATGCTGTTGAGCAGCAGGTCGGCGCGATCGTAGGTGCGCGAGCGCTGGCGGTACTTGGCGCCCACCTTGAAGTCGCGAAAGAAGCTGCCGTCGAGTGTGCGCCTGGCATCGAACTGCAGCGCGTCTTCCTTGTCGCGCGCGTCGATCTCGCGCCATTCCAGCCGGCGCCCTGCCACGGTGGCCGGGTTGGTCGGATCGAAGCCGTTGGTGAAGCTCCAGTCCGGTACGTTGTCGCCGTCGGCTTGCGGCATGTCCACGCGCATCGACAGGTTGGTGCCGCTGCGCAGACGGGTGCGCCGGATCGGATCGGAGTCGTAGCTGTGCGCCTGCGAGTGGAACGCCACTGCGCCCAGTGTCCACTGGTCGCCGCTCCAGGTGCTGGACAGGCGTGCACTGCGATTGTCGTCGGTGATGCCGGAGGTCTCGCGCGAGATCTGCACCTGGCCGTTGCGATAATCGAAGCCGGTGATACCGCCGTTTTGCACCCGCAGATTGCTCAGCTTGGCCAGGCTGTCGAAGCCCACGCCCATGCTGTATTCGTCGTAATGCACGGTTTGCCTGGCGTAGAGCAGATCCAGATTGGTCTCCCACGCCGCGCTGGGCTTCCATTGCAGCGAGGCCGCCACGCCGGTGCGCTCGCGCTCCTCCAGCTCCAGTGTCGGGCGCAGGCCGGTGGGAACGTAATTGGCACCGGGCACGCCCGGCACGCCGTTGCGGTAATAGTCCCAGCTCACCTCGTTGACGCGGTCCTGGCGCAAGGTGCGTTGCGCATATGCACCGGAGATCAGCATGCCGAAGGTACCCTCGGCATTGACCCAGTTGAACAGCCCGGAGACGCGCGGATCGTTGGCCTGGGTGCGCTGGGCCTGGCTGGATTCCAGCGATACGTTGGTCAGTGTCTTGCCCAGCTCCAGCGGGCGGAATGTACGCACGTTGACGATGCCGCCGATGGCGCCTTCGTCCAGGTCGGCGGTGGGGCTCTTGATCACATCCAGCCCGGAGACCAGTTCGGCCGGCAGCGTGTCGTAGCGGAATTGCCGCCCGGTCTGGCCGGAGGTGCGCACGTTCTCGTTGACCGCCATGGTCTGGCCGTTGAGCGTGGTGACCTGGAAATTCGGGCCCAGGCCGCGTACGCGCACGTACACGCCTTCGCCGCGGTCGCGCACGATCGACACGCCCGGCACGCGCTGCAGCGCCTCGGCCACGTTCTGCGCGGGCAGCTTGCCGATGTCTTCGGCGGCGATCACATCCACCACGCTGTCGGCGTAGCGTTTCTGGCGCAACGCGGCGCTGAGGCTGCCGGCGTAACTGCCGAGCACCTGGATGCTGTCCAGTTCCTGCACCGGCGCGTCTGCACGCGGCACCGGTGCCGTGGCGACCGCGGCCGTTGCCGGAGCCGCTGGCGGCAGGCCGGGCGCCGGCTCGGCGGTTTCGATCGTCACCGTGGTCGCATCGAGATAGCGGTAGCGCAGGCCGGTACCGTCGAGCAATTGCTGCAGGGCCTGCTCGGGTGCGACGCCGGCCGCGGTGGCGCGGGTCTGCGGGTTGCCGGCCACGCCGGCGGCATAGACAAACTGCAGCCCGGTCTGGCGCGACAGCGCATTGAGCGCGCGCGCCAGGGGCTGGGCCGGAATCGCATCGACCGCGACGGTGGCAGCAGCCGTCTGGGCGCCAGCGGTACCGGCGTGCAGGGCGAGAGCGATCGAAAGAAACAACGTACGGCGCATCGTGAAATCCAGTAGGGGAGGAAGCAATGCGCAACACCACCCGCCACGCGGGAATGCTGCGTTGTACCTGGACTACGAGCATCGACAGCAACGATCGGGCACCGTTTTTTGATGAATTTTCTGTGACATCTGCGCAGGCACCGAACGGTGCGGGCACGACGCACGGCATCTGCATCGCGCTGCGCCTTGCGTGCACGAGGACGTGAGGTCTTGCATGTGCGTGGACGCAGCCGCAGACGGCCATCGGCATGCACGCGGCGCAATGGCATCGACAACCTCATCCACTGCGCGCAGGATCAATGCATGTGGGCTACGCGCGCGATGCGGCATGCGCACGCGCTGCACGCATTACGGCGTCGTGCAGCGCCGTGGCTATCGTGTCGCCGTTACCGGCGCAGGCCGGCTGCTCACGCGCAGCATCCCCGGCGCGCTGACCACGCGCAGGTTCGGCTGGCCATCCAGGAAGGCACGCAGCGCGGCGAGATCGTCACCGCGCAGATTGCCGGTGAGCCGCAGCGCACCGGCGGCAGCATCGTCGATCGACAAACGCGTGCGGTTGAGACGATTGAAGTCTTCGGCCACCGTGGCCAGCGGCGCGTCGCGGAACACGATGCGCCGCTGCCGCCAGGCATGCATGGCGGCCACCTCTTCGCTGGCCAGTTCGATCTTGCCGGTGGCCGCATCGATCCGTGCGCTCTGCCCCGCTCCCAGGTTGGCGAGCATCGGCTGCCCATCGCGCGCGTCGCGCCAGACATGGACACGGCCCTCGGCGACCTCGATGCGTGCCTGGTGTTGATACAGGGCAATATCGAAGGTGGTGCCGATATCCTCGACACGCAGATGGCCTGCATGCACCTGCAACGGGCGCCGATCCGGCGCGACCACGAAGCTGGCCTGGCCACGCAGCAGCTGCAGGTGGCGGCTCCACGGCGTCATGGTGGCACGCAGGCTGCTTTGCCCATTCAAATGCACCACGCTGCGGTCGGCCAACTGCACGCTGCGCTGCTCGCCGTGCGCGGTGGCGTAGGTCTGCGTGCGTGGCCAGGCCCAGCCGGTCAGGATCGCCACGCCGCACAGCGCCGCGGCCAGGCCCATGCGCCAGCTGCGCATGCGTGCCCTGGGTTGGCCGTCGCTGCGGCGCGGCCGGGCAGCGGGTTGCGGTGCTGGCTGAACTTGTGACCGCAGCGGCAGTGCGATCACGTTGGGCGGCGCGGCATCGGCAGTCTTGCGCCGGTCGGCAGCAAGCAGGGCATCCACGTCCAGGTCCATGCCGCGCATGGCATCGCCCAGCTCGCCGGCCACACGCAGCACCGCTATGTATTCGCGCACATGTAACGGCGATGCGGTCAGCCATTGCAGAAAGCCGGCCTGTTGCGTCGCATCCAGCGCCTGCATGCGTTGCAGCGCATGCCAGTGCGCGGCTTCACCGACAACGCTGCGGCTCGGTAACACCGGCTTGCTCACCAGCTGTCCCCGCTGTCGGCGACCGCTCGCCTGCAGGCCGACAAGCCACGCACCACATGCTTCTTGACCATATGCGCAGACACCCCCATGCGCTCGGCGATCTGCTTGTAACTGAGCCCGTCGCGGTACTGCATCACCAATACCGCGCAGGTGCGCTCCGGCAAGGTAGCCAGCAGGGCCTGCAGGCGGTGCTGGCGCTGCTGCCGGTGCGCGGCGTCTTCCACGTCGTCGCCTGCGGCCAGCAACTGCGAAAACTGTTCCATCTCGTCGATGCGCAGTGGCGCCTGCTTGCGTCGCGCGGCCTGCTCGCGCGCCAGGTTCAGCGCCACCGTGTACAGATACGCCTCGGGATTGGCGATCGCCTCGCCCTGATCCTGATGCGCACGCAATAGCCGCAGATAGGTTTCCTGCACCAAGTCTTCGGCATCCTCGTTGGCGCCGCGACGCACGAAAAAGCCACGCAGCACCGATCCGTGCTGGGTGAACACCTGCGTCCAGGCGCGGGTGGCGTTGGCTTTCATGCGGGCGCGTTCCCCTGTGCGCTGGGCCCGCTAGCCTGGCCAATGCAGGTGACACCACGATGACGCATCGACGATGGCAGCGGCCTGCGATCAAGCGATGTCATGCGCAGCAACGCCGCCATGTTCCGCGCATGACCACGCTCAGGCTTCACGAACGCGTGAAAGAGACCTCACTCACCTACACCACACCTTGACCACGCAGGCATCAAGGTGAGGGTCCTCCTCTCAGCCATCGCCACGGGGTTCGCATGAATGCCACACCCGCCACTGCCACGCATCTGGCGCCGGCCACCGCCACTGCTGCGCCGACCTACCCGGTCAACCTGCGCATCAATGGTCAGCCTTACCAATTGCAGCTCGAAGCCTGGGTCAGCCTGCTCGATCTATTGCGCGACCGGCTCGACCTCACCGGCACCAAGAAAGGCTGCGACCACGGCCAATGCGGCGCCTGCACGGTGCTGGTCGATGGGCGCCGCATCAACAGCTGCCTGACGCTTGCAGTCATGCAGGACGGCGCCGAGATCACCACCGTCGAAGGCCTGGCCGAGGGCGAACAGCTGCATCCGCTGCAGCGTGCCTTCATCGAGAACGATGCCTTCCAGTGCGGCTATTGCACGCCCGGGCAGTTGTGCTCGGCAGTGGGCCTGATCAACGAGGGCAAGGCGCACGACCGCGACCAGGTGCGCGAGTTGATGAGCGGCAATCTGTGCCGCTGCGGTGCCTACCCGCAGATCACCGATGCGGTGATGCAGGTCATGGGCAAGCCCAGCGACAGCAGCGAGAGTGCCGCCACACCATGGACGCCAGGGACGGTGCCGGCATGATCCCGCTCACCTATACGCGCGCGGACAGCGTTGATGCGGCGCTGACTGCGCTTTCGGTGCGCGGCAGTGACCCGCACCCGGTGCCTGCCGAAGCCCCGGTGCGCCTGATCGCCGGCGGCACCAATCTCACCGACCTGATGAAGCTGCAATTGATGCGGCCGGGCAGCCTGGTCGATATCAATCGCCTGCCGCTGGACAGCATCAGTACGCTCCCCGAAGGCGGCCTGCGCCTGGGCGCACTCGCACGCAATGCCGACACCGCCTATCACCCGGACGTGGAGACGCACTACCCCTTGCTGAGCGCGGCGATTCTGGCTGGCGCCTCGCCGCAGATCCGCAACATGGCCAGCAACGGCGGCAACCTGCTGCAACGTACGCGCTGCCTGTACTTCTACGACCACGCTACCCCGTGCAACAAGCGCGCACCCGGGACCGGATGCTCGGCGATCGGCGGGCTCACCACCTACAACGCCATCCTCGGCGCCAGCGCGCAGTGCATTGCCACGCACCCGTCGGACATGTGCGTCGCGCTGGCTGCGCTGGACGCAGTGGTGCACGTGCAGGGCCCCAACGGCGAGCGCGACATCCCGTTCGCGCAGTTCCACCGCCTGCCCGGCGAGCACCCGGAGCTGGACAGCACCCTGGCCCCGGACGAGTTGATCGTGCATATCGATCTGCCCGATGCACAGCGCTTCGTCGCGCACAGCGCCTACCTGAAGATCCGCGAGCGCCTGTCGTATGCATTCGCGCTGGTGTCGGTGGCGGCGGCGCTGGACCTGGCCGAGGACGGCAGCATCCGCGAGGTGCGCGTGGCCCTGGGCGGCGTGGCGCACAAGCCCTGGCGCAACCCCGACGCCGAAGCGCAGCTGGTGGGCAAACCGGCCACGGCCGAGAGCTTCGGCAGCCTGGCCGATGCCTTGCTGCAGGGTGCGCAACCGCAAGGCAACAACGCCTTCAAGCTGCCGCTGGCACGCCGCGCGATCGTGCGTGCCCTGGACGTCGCCCGCGAGGGCACCATCGACAACCGCGGGCGAACCAGCGCGCTGGAGGAAGCGCCATGAACGCACGCAGCACCGATCTACCCGACAACGACCTGATCCCGCCGGTTGCCGACAGCGGCACCGGGTATCGCCCCACCGGCACCGGCGTCACCCGCATCGACGGACGCGCCAAGGTCACCGGCCAGGCACGTTATGCCGCCGAATGGCCGGTGGCGGATCTGGCCTATGGTGTGGTGGTCAACAGCAGCATCGCCAAGGGCGAGATCGTCGCCTTCCATCTTGATGCCGCGCGTGCGGTGCCGGGCGTGCTGGAGATCGTTACCCATGAAAACCGCCCGCATATGCGCGGCATGGATGTGTTCTACAAGGACATGACCGCACCGGCCGGCTCGCCGTTCCGGCCCCTGTACGACAACAAGATCCTGTACAGCGGCCAGCCGATCGCCCTGGTGGTGGCCGACACTTTTGAAGCGGCGCGCCACGCGGCCCACCTGGTGGAGGTGGAACTGCTGCAGGACCCGCACGACACCAACCTGATGACCAACCTGGACCGCGCGCACAAGCCCAAGGCCATGAAGGCTGGTTTCTCGCCGCCGCCCAAGGACAAGGGCGAGCCGGACACCGCCTTTGCCAATGCCGCTGTCCAGGTGCAGGCCGACTACTACAGCGGCGTGGAGCACCACAATCCGATGGAGCTGTTCGCCTCCACCGTGATCCGCGATGCCGATGGCCACTTCACCATCTACGACAAGACCCAGGGCTCGCAGAACAGCCGCTGGTATGTCTCACATGTGTTCGGCCTGAGCAAGCGCAAGGTCACCGTGCGCAATCCGTACGTGGGCGGTGCCTTCGGTTCCGGGCTGCGCCCGCAGTATCAGTTGCCGCTGGCGGTGATGGCGTCGATCCTGCTGGACCGCTCGGTGCGCGTGGTGCTGACGCGGCAACAGATGTTCACTTTCGGCCATCGCCCGGAGACATTGCAGCGGCTCAAGCTCGGCGCCGACCGCGACGGCAGCTTGCGTGCGATCTGGCACGAGGCCATTGCCGAGACATCGCGCATCGAGGATTACGTCGAGGTGGTGGTCAACTGGAGTGGGCAGCTGTATGCCTGCGACAACGTGCATCTGGGCTACAACCTGGTGAGCCTGGACCAGTTCAGCCCGATGGACATGCGCGCACCCGGTGCCGCACACGGCGTGCATGCGCTGGAAGTGGCGATGGACGAGCTGTCCTATGAGCTGGGCATGGATCCGCTGGCGCTGCGCCTGAAGAACTATGCCGAGGTCAACCCGGCCGACGACAAGCCCTACTCCACCAAGGCGCTGCGCGCGTGCTACCAGCAAGGTGCCGAACGCTTCGGCTGGGCGCAGCGTCCGCTGCAGCCGCGTGCACGCAAGGAAGGCAACGAGTGGGTCGGCTGGGGCATGGCCACCGGTCAATGGGATGCGATGCAGATGTTTGCGCGCGCGCATGCGGTGCTGCACGCCGATGGCCGGCTGGTGGTGAGCAGCGCAGCCAGCGATATCGGCACCGGCACCTATACGGTGATGGCGATGATCGCGGCCGAAGCACTGGGCCTGCCGCTGGAACAGGTCACTTTCCAACTCGGCGATTCGACTCTGCCGGTCGCACCGATCGAAGGCGGCTCGTCGCATGTGACCACGGTGGGCTCGGCGGTGGATGGGGTGTGCGCGAAGCTGCGCGCGCGGTTGCTGCGCCTGGCACAGGCGTTGCCGAACTCGCGCTTTACCAAGGCCAAGCTGGACGAGGTGGTGTTTGCCGATGGCACGCTGGCATTGCGCGCCGATGCCGGCACCACCATTGCCTTGACCGAATTGTTGCGTGCAGCAGAACTGGAACAGATCGAAGACAAGTTCCTGCTGCTGCCCAATGTGCTCAAGCAACGCAAGTACACCCGTGCCACCCACGGCGCAGTGTTCGTGGAAGTGCGGGTGGATGAAGAGCTGGGCACGGTCCGCGTCACCCGCGTGGTCAGCGCGGTTGCAGCCGGGCGCATTCTCAACCCGATCACCGCGCGCAGCCAGATCGTCGGCGGCGTGGTCTGGGGCATCGGCCAGGCGCTGCACGAACACACCCAGTCCGATCACCGCTTCGGTCGTTTCATGAATCACGATTTTGCGATGTATCACGTCTCGGCCAATGCCGACATCCACGACATCGACGTGATTTTCGCCGACGAGGACGACCGCATCGTCAGCAGCCTGGGCGCAAAAGGCGTGGGCGAAATCGGCCTGGTCGGTGTTTCGGCGGCGATCTGCAATGCGATCTTCCATGCCACCGGCAAACGCATCCGCAGCACCCCGATGACGCCGGACAAGGTGATGGCGGACTGAGACCTGCACTTGCAGGTGCCTACGCCCTATCAGGTAGAGCGATCTGCCTGAGGGCGGACGCTGCGGCGTGTTATCACTGCAGCGTCCGCGGCAACCGCAGGCGCGACACTCAGATCAGCCGCGTGTCGGTGGTGCCGAACCGGCGCAGACGGCGCGTCCAGCTGATCAGTGGATGTGTCTTTCGGAGAGTCCAGCGTTAGCGGCACGAAAGTGCCGCTGGTGGTCGAAGCAGAGAGTCCAACAAATCATCACGTGCACTCAGGTGCGCGTGGCCGCCAGAAAATGCGCGCGGTCCTGCTGGGTACGGCGGCGGATCTCCGCCAGTGCATCGTTCTCGGTCGCTTCCAGCATGGATTCGAACAGACGCTGGAAGTGGTTGCGCATGGCCGTGCGTGCCGCGACCGGGTCGTGTTGCTGTAGGGCCTGCAGGATGGCGGTGTGTTCGTCCACACGGGTGGCGCCGTCGTCGTGGCAGACCCGCGCATACACCTCGCGCACGCGCGGCAATTCGTTGCGCATGCGCCAGATCAGCTGCACGCAGTGCGCCACCACCGGGTTGCCGCTAATCCGCGCGATCGCCAGGTGGAAGGCGCGGTCGTAGTCGGCAGCGGCCGCATCGCTGAGCCCCGGTGCGGACAGCGCCTGGATCATGCCGTTCAACTCATCCAGCTCCGCATCGGTGATGTGGCTGGCGGCCAATGCGGCCGCCTCCGCCTCGATCACCGCGCGCGCGGCAGTCAGCTCGAACGCGCTGACATCCGGCAACGCGCCCTCGTCCGAGGCCAGGCGTGGCTTGACGTACACGCCCGAGCCGATCTTGATCACGATTCGGCCCTGCGCTTCCAGCGCGATTTCGGCCTCGCGCACGGTGACGCGACTGACGCCGAAGCGCTCGGCCAACTCGCGCTCGCCCGGCAGGCGCGAGCCGACCGGGAATTCGCCCGTGTCGATCAGCGCGCGGATCTTGGCGGCAACGGAGTGGTACAGGCGGTTTTCGGACATCGGCGACTCAAACCCTCAGGGTGATCGGCCCGGCACACGGGTGCCGGACAGGTGGGCGACGCTAGAACCGGTAGCGCACCCCCAAATAATAACGTCGCCCGTAAGTGTTGTACTCACGGAAGCTGCCGGGCACCGGCATGTCGGAGATCCGCGGCTCGTTGGTCAGGTTGGAAGCCTCCAGCGACACCGACAGCTGCGCATTGACGCGGTAGCTGGCACGCAGGTCCAGGGTGCCGCTGTCGCGTACGTAGCGGTTCTGCGCCGGGGCGCCGACGAACTTCTGGAAATACTCGGAGCGGTACTTGTAGATGGCCTGCAGGTCGACCGCGCCGATGGCGTAATACAGCTGGCCGGAGAACACGTGCCGCGACAGGCCGAAGATATTGGCCGGCGCGACGATGCCGCTGCTCACCAGGCCGGTTGCCGGGTCGATCTGGTCGCCCAGGCGCAGATCCTGGGTCTTGTAGTTGGAATCGGCGTAGTTGTAGCTCAGCTTGACGCCCAGGCCGTCGAACGGCGCCGGCAGGTAGGAGAAGCGGTGGGTGCCGGTCAACTCCAGCCCGGTGAGCTCGCTCTTTTGCCGGGTGGTGACGTCCTGCACCACCGGCACCACCACCGCGGTGCCGTCGATGACGAAGCGCTCGTCCACCACCGTGGGCACCGCGCCACCGGTGAACTGCTTGTAGTACACCGCAGCGCTGAGCAGGGAGTCGGCATTGGGATACCACTCCAGCGACACGTCCGCATTGGACGACAGCAGCGGCTGCGTGCGTGGGTTGCCGGTGGCGGTGATGCTGCCGATCGCCTCGCCGACGGTAGTGAATTCGGTCCCCGGCTCCAGGATGAAAGTGCGCCCGGCAGACAGCGCCACCAGATCCGGGCGCGCCATGGCCCGGTACAGCCCGAAGCGCAGCTGGGTCTGCTCGGTGAGGCCGATGTTGGCGTTGAAGCTGGGCAGGAACACGCGGTTGGACGCGCGCACCGTCTGCGCGGCGAAGCGCCCGGTTTCCACCAGCTGGATGGTGCCGTCGGGGTTGTCGACCACGTCCAGCTCGCCGCGCAACCCCACCGAGCTGACGTCGGTGCGCACCCAGCGCACGCCCAGGTTGCCGTCCAGCGGCAGCCCGAACAGCGTGCTGGCGAACTCGCCCATCACATACAGCGCGCGGGTCTTTTCTTCCACGTCGGAGTCGGCGGTGCCGCGCGGGTCGGCATTGCGGCCGGTGTCGTCCACGCCGGTGATGGCGCTGAACAGACAGCGGCTGTCGAAGGTGGCCCACTGCTGGATGGTGTTGCCGCTGGCGCTGGAGAGGAAATCCTCCTGCGGGAACGGTTGCCGGCAGGCCAGGTTGGCGGCGCGGATCGTGGCCGGATCGGTGACGTTGCGTTCGACGCGGTCGTCCAGGTCGCGGTAAGTCGCCTCGGACAGGCGCACGCCGCCCTTGATGGAGGTGAGCAGCCCGCTTTCCGGGGTGAAGGCGCCATCGAAACGCCAGGCCCGGATGGTGTGCTCGCGGCGCAACTCGTCGCGCCGCGCGCGCGCCGCGGCGCTGAAATTGTCCGGGTTGTTCAGGTCGAACGCGGGATCGACCACGATCCCCGGCACATCGCCGGCAGAGGTATACGTGTAGTCCACGCGTTGTCCGTTGATCCCGGGCACGCGGTTGCCGTTGATGTCGGTGGCATTGGAGCGCAGCCGCATCAGGCGGTCGATCTCGCTGCGCTCGGTGCGCGAATACGACAGGTCGGTGGACAGCATCCAGGCCGCGTTCGGGCGCCATTCCACGCGTAGCCCGCCACCGCGGTACTGCTCGTCGCGCACCTTGTAGTCGGTGGAGGATTCCACCGTGCTGCTGCCGGTATGGCCGAGCAAGGCGCCGTTGTCGCCCACCTGGCGGTTGTTGAGGTTGCGCAGTGTTTCGGAAAAATTGAGCTCGGCGCGGTCTTCGGTCACGGTGCGCTGCGAATCCTGGTAATCCAGGGCCACCTCCAGGCCGTCGAAGGGCCGCCATTGCAGTGCGGCGAAGGCCGCGTCGCGTTGATCGTGCTCGCTGATCTGGCGGTACACGCGGCTGCCGGGCGCCAGGTAATACGGCGTCCCCGCCTGCACCTGTGCCGGGGTCACGGCGGTGCAGTTGCGGCTGGCGCCCACCACCTCGTTGGCGTTGCAGGCCGTCCAGGTGGAGCTGCTGCTCATCACCTCTTCCGGGTTGGTGCCTTCCAGCCGCTGCAGGCCGAGCGATACCCCCAGCTTGCCGGCCCCGCGCAGATCGAACTGGTCCAGGTAGCTGACGGTGCCGCGCCAACCCACGCCATCGGCGTTACGCAACTTGCTGTCGCCATCGGCATAGGTCGCCCGCCCGTCCAGTTGCACGCGGCGCTTGCCGAATTCCAGCGGCCGCACGGTCTGCATGTTGACCGTGCCGGCGATGCCGCCTTCGACGAAGTCGGCGCGCTGGGTCTTGTAGATCGCCACGGTGTTGATGAGTTCGGAGGGGAACTGGTTGAAGTTCACCGAACGGTCGCCACTGCCGTTGCTGGCCTCGCGCCCATTGAAGGTGGCCGAGCCCAGGAACGGCCCCAGGCCACGGATGGAGATCTCCGACGCGCCGCCCTTTTCGCGATGCGTGGCCGCACCGGTGATGGTCTCGATCGCCTCGCCGATCGACAGCGCCGGCAGGTCGCCGATGTCCTCGGCCGACAGCACGTCGGCCACCACCGTCTGCTCGCGCTTGCTGTCGATGGACGACTGGATCGAGCTGCGGATGCCGGTGACCTTGATCTGGTCCAGCGTGGTGGGCGCTTGCTCCGGTGCCTGCCGGGCAGCATCGCCCTGCTGAGCCAGGGCTGCCTGCGCGCTTGCCAGTGCAACGGCACCGAGCAGCGCCTGGCCCAGGACATTTCGAATAATTGGTCTACGCGATTGGACTAGTTTCAGATACCGCACAATTCCTCCTCCCAAAGGATGCTCGAGACCGAGCGAGGTGGAGACTCCACGCGGATCAACGCCAAGTCAACAATTTCTGCGATTTATCGAACGAGCCACCTGACTAGGCCAGTTATGTGGATTATTTTGTGCAATTGCAGCATGACATCGAGCCGATCGCAGGCTTCAATACAGACCAACTGGACTATCGTTTTGGTTGACGAACCAGTTTGCACTGTTACCCTCGGCCATCACCGACGCGCCAGCGTCCAGGAGCATCCCGATGCGATCCCCCGTCTCCCTTGCCTGCCTGTTGCTGCTGTGTGCGCCCGCCTGGGTCGGCTCGGCCCAGGCCACCTCGTACCTGGTGCACGACCAGAGCGAGTACGCCGTGGCGGCGGCCGCGCTGCGTGCCGGCGATCGCATCGTGCTGGCCGATGGGCAGTGGCGGGATTTCGCCATCGTGCTGCGCGGGCAAGGCACTGCCGAGCAGCCAATCACCCTCACCGCGCAAACGCCGGGCAAGGTGATCATCAGCGGCACCTCCGACCTGCACATGGCCGGCACCTACCTGGTGGTGTCGGACCTGGTGTTCCGCGACGGCCATAGCCCCGGCGATGCGGTGCTGTCGTACCGCATCTCCAGCAAGGAACGCGCGCGCAACAGCCGCATCACCGGCGTGGTGGTGGATGGTTTCAGCAAGCCCACCCGCAGCGACTCGGACAACTGGGTGGCGCTGTACGACAGCGACAACCGTTTCGACCACAACCAGCTGGTCGGCAAGACCAATGCCGGCCCCACCCTGGTGGTGGTGCGCGACGCCACCCAGGGCCTGGACAATCGCCATCGCATCGACCACAACTGGTTTGGGCCACGCCCCAACCTGGGCGCCAATGGCGGCGAGACGCTACGCATCGGCACCAGCAGCGATGCCGACAGCGCCTCCAACTCGGTGGTGGACAACAACTGGTTCGAAGGCTGCGACGGCGAGGTGGAGGTGGTCTCCAACAAGTCCGGCGGCAACACCTACCGGGGCAATGTGTTCAAGCAATCACGCGGCGCGCTGGTGCTGCGGCATGGCGATGGCAACCTGGTCGAGCGCAACGTGTTCTTCGGCGACGGCAAGGCCAACACCGGCGGCATCCGCGTGATCAACCGCAAGCAGACCGTGCGCCACAACTACCTGGAAAACCTGGCCGGCGATGGCTATTCGTCGGCGCTGAGCATCATGTACGGGGTGCCCAACTCGCCTGCCAACCGCTACGTGCAGGTGGACCAGGCGCGCATCGAGCGCAACACCTTCGTGACCGTCAACCAGCTGTACTTCGGTGCCGGCATGGATGCCGAGCGCACCGCCGCGCCGATCAACAGCCGCTTTGCCGGCAACCTGATCGTGGCCGCCAGCGACCCGGTGCGCGTGCTGGGCGACCTGTCCGGTATTGCCTTTACCAGCAACCTGCAAAGCCCGCTGGCCTCCACCCGCCTGCCCGGCGGCGTCAACAGCCGCCAGGTGACGATGACCCGCGCCAGCACCGGCTTGCTGGTCGCCGACAACGCCACTGGCGTCGGCGCCGACCCGGCGCTGAGCTACATCGCGCGCGCACAGGTGGGCGTGAGCTGGTACCCCAAGCAGGCAGCGCAGGCAGTCACCGACAGCGGCCGCCGCACCCGCGTCAGGCCGGGGCAGTCCAGCCTGACCGACGCCGTGGGGCAGGCCGGCCCCGGCGATCGCCTGCAACTGGACGCAGGCCGCTACCAGGTCGATGACATCCTCGACGTGGACCGGCCGCTGACGCTGGAAGGCCCGCAACGCGGCCGCGCGCGCATCCGCTTTTCGCAGCCGGCGCTGTTCCAGATCGCGCCCGGCGGCTCGCTCAGCCTGGCCCGGCTCGAGATCGATGGCCGCGCCGCACCCGCGCAGCCGGGCAATGCGGTGATCCGCACCGCACCCGGCACAGCGGTGGCGCAGTACCAGCTCACCTTGCGCGACACGCACCTGCATCATCTGGACGCGCAACCCGGCTTCGATGTGATCGCACTCGGCAAGGGCAGCCTGGCCGACCATATTCTGCTGGACCGGCTGCTGGTCGAGGACGTCTCCGGCAAGGTGTTGTCCGCACACGCCGAGACCGACGACCGTGGCACCTACAACGTCGAACAGGTCACGGTGCAGCAGTCGCAGTTCCACCGCGTCGCCGGGCCGGTGCTGGACCTGTATCGCGGCGGCCGCGACGAGAGCACCTTCGGCCCGGTGCTGCAGGTGAGCGACTCGCACTTCACGCAGGTCGGCCGCAACACAGGTGCGTCGCTGCGCCTGCACGGCGTGCAGCGCATTGCGCTGCGCAATAACCGCTTCGTCGACAGCGCCGCGATCCTGGCGCAGCACACCACCGGCACACCCCACCTCATCGCCAGCGGCAATCAGTTCGTCGGCACCCCGGCCTTGCACGCCGACGCAGCGGAGCCCCTGCTATGACCCGTTCCACCCGCCTGTTGCTGCTGGTCCTGGTCGGCGCCGGCAGCACCCTGCCCTGCAGCGCCGCCCCGTTACCCGCGGCCGAACAAGCAGCGCAGCCGCAACCGCGCGCCACCGACGCCGCGCCGGTGCTGGTCACCGCCCAGCAATGGCGCGAGATGGCCAGCGCTGGCGCCAGGCTGCCGGTGTTCGCCCGCGAACAGGCACGCGCAGAAGCCAGCGTGCGCGCGGCGATGCGCGCCGGGGTGGACGTGCCGGTGCCCAGCGATCCCGGCGGCGGCGCCAGCCACGAGCAGCACAAACGCAACTACCAAGCCATCCAGGCCGCCGGCGCGCTGTACCGGCTCACCGGCGATCGCGCCTATGCCGACTATGTGCGCGACGTGCTGCTGGCCTACGCGCGCCTGTATCCCACGCTGGGCGCACACCCGGCCGGGCGCGGCCAGGTGCCGGGGCGGCTGTTCTGGCAGTCCTTGAACGACTCGGTGTGGCTGGTCTACGCAAGCCAGGGCTACGACGCCATCCGCGACACGCTCAGCGCGCAGGACCGCGCCACCGTCGACCGCGACGTGTTCGCGCGCATGGCGCACTTCCTGTGCGACGAAAGCGCCGACAACTTCGACAAGATCCACAACCACGCCACCTGGGCGGTGGCCGCGGTCGGCATGACCGGCTATGTGCTGCGCGATCAGGCGCTGGTGGACAAGGCACTGCGCGGCAGCAGGCGCGATGGCAAGGCCGGCTTCCTGGCGCAGGTGGACCAGCTGTTCTCGCCGGACGGCTACTACGCCGAAGGCCCGTACTACCAACGCTATGCCCTGGCGCCGTTCGTGCTGTTCGCCAACGCGATCGAGCGCAACCAGCCGCAGAAACGCATCTTCCAGCGCCGCGACGGCGTGCTGCTCAAGGCCGTAAACAGCCTGGTGCAGAGCAGCTACGGCGGTTATTTCTTCCCGATCAACGATGCCATCCTCGACAAGGGCCTGGACACCGAAGAACTGGTGGCCGGCATCGGCATCGCCTACGCGCAGACCCACGATGCGCAGCTGCTGTCCATCGCGCAACGCCAGCGCCGCGTGCTGCTCACCCCCGAAGGCCTGGCCGTGGCCACCGCGCTCGCGCAGGACCGCGCCCAACCGTTCGCCTTTGGCAGCGTGTTGCTGCGCGATGGCGCACGGGGCGACCAGGGCGCGCTGGCGATCCTACGCAGCGGCGGCGAAGACGGCCAGACGCTGGTGATGAAGAACACCTCGCAAGGCATGGGCCACGGCCACTTCGACAAGTTGAACTGGCTGTTCTACGACAACGGCCAGCGCGTGGTCACCGACTACGGCGCGGCGCGTTTCTTGAATGTGGAAGCCAAGGCCGGCGGCATCTATCTACCGGAGAACACCAGCTGGGCCAAGCAGACCGTTGCGCACAACACGCTGGTGGTGAACGAGACCAGCCACTTCAACGGCGACTGGAAGGTGGGCGAGCAACACGCGCCGACGCAGCTGCTGTTCGCCAGCACTGCCGACACCCAGATCGTGTCGGCGCGCATGCAGCAGGCCTACGACGGGGTCAGCTTCACCCGCACCCAGGCGCTGCTGTCGCACCCGCAGCTGCCCCTGCCGGTGGTGGTCGACCTGCTGCGCGTCAACGCCAGCGCTCCGGCACGTTACGACCTGCCGCTGCACTTCAACGGGCAGATCATGCAGGTCGGCTTCACCGCAGAGCGCGCACTGACGCAACGCCCGGTGCTGGGCAAGGCCAACGGCTATCAGCACCTGTGGGTGGACGCCTCCAGCGACGCCAGCACCGACACGCGCAGCCTGAGCTGGCTGCTCGCCGGCCGCTTCTACAGCTACCGCTTCGGCAGCAGCGCGCCGGCGCGTGCCCTGCTGGTGGAGAGCGGAGCCAACGACCCGAACTTCAACCTGCGCCGCGAACCGGCGCTGATCCAGCGCGTGGATGGGCAGGCCAATGTCAGCTTCTTCGGCGTGCTGGAACCGCATGGCGAATACAACGGCACCGCCGAATACGTGCACGGCGCCAATAGCCGCATCCGCGCCATCGAGCGCGTGCGCGGCGACGATGCCGAGGTGATCGTGCTCACCCTGGTCGGCGGCCAGCGCATCGCGCTGGCGGTGGCCGACGACGCCGATGCACAACGCAGCCACCAGGTGCAGGCCGCCGGTCAGCGCTACAGCTGGCGCGGCGGCTACGCGCGCTTCGATCGCACTGCAGGTGCGCAATGAGCACCGCCCGCACGCGCCCCGCGGGCAAGCGCTCGGCGGTGCGCTGGCTGATCGTGGCGCTGATCGCGGTGGCCACGGTGATCAACTACATCGACCGCAACGCGCTGGCGGTGATGTGGCCGGCGATCTCGCGCGACATCGGCGCCACCAAGGAAGACTACGCGCTGCTGGTCACCATCTTCATGCTGTTCTATGCCGCCGGGCAGTTCGTGTTCGGGCGGCTGTTCGACATCATCGGCACCCGGCTCGGCTTTGCCCTGTCCATCGCGGTGTGGTCGCTCTCCATCGCGCTGCATGCGGTCACCCACTCCATCATGGCGTTCTCGGTGGTGCGCGCGCTGCTGGGCATCAGCGAAGCCGGCGCCTGGCCGGGCGCGGTCAAGGCCAATGCGGAATGGTTTCCCGCGCGCGAGCGTGCGTTGGCACAGGGCATCTTCAATGCCGGCGCCTCCATCGGCGCGATCGTCTCGGCGCCGCTGATCGCGCTGCTGTTCCTGTCGTTCGGCTGGAAGGGCACGTTCGTGCTGATCGGCGTGCTGGGCATGCTGTGGTTGCTGCCGTGGCTGGTGATCTACCGCGCCGGGCCGGACCGGCATCCCTGGGTCGACGCGGCCGAGCGTGCGTTGATCCTGGATGCGCCCGACGCCGGCAGCGCGCCGCCGCCGGCCTACCTGCCCACGCTGCGCCAGCTGATGTCGCACCGGCAAAGCTGGGGGATCGTGCTGGCGCGCTTCTTCCTGGACCCGATCTGGTGGCTGTTCGTGTCGTGGCTGCCGATCTACCTGGCCGAGACCTTCCACTTCGACATCAAGCAGATCGGCGCATTCGCCTGGGTGCCGTTCGTCGGCGCGATGCTGGGCAGCCTGTGCGGCGGCTGGCTGTCCGGGCGCCTGATCGCGGCCGGCTGGAGCGTGGACCGCGCGCGCAAATGGACCATCACCCTGGGCGGGGCCATCATGGCGCCGGCGCTGCTGGGCGCCGTGCAGGCCGCCGACCCGCGCATGGCGGTGCTGACGATTGCCGCCGTGCTGTTCGGCTTCCAGATCGCCATCGGCAATATCCAGACCCTGCCCGGCGATCTGTTCGCCGGCAAATCGGTCGGCTCGCTGGCCGGCATCGGCGGCATGGCCGCGGTGGCCGGCACCTTGATCACCACCTGGCTGGTCCCGGTGATGACCGCAACCTCGTACGCACCGATGTTCATTCTGGTCGCCGCGCTGGTGCCGGCCTCGCTGGCCGCGCTGTGGCTGGTCACCGGCCGCATCCACCGACTCGACGCAGCGGGCACCTGAGCGTGCCCGCTGCCTACCCCGCTTTCCCCACACCAACAGGACACACCCGCATGCACTTCCACGACAAGGTCGCCATCGTCACCGGCGGTGGCCGCGATATCGGCCGCGCCATCTCGCTCAAGCTGGCCGCGGCCGGCGCAAAGGTCTGCATCAACTACGCCAACGACGACGCCAGCGCGCGCGACACCCTGGCACAGCTGCAGGCCGCCGGCGGCCAGGGCATCCTGCACCGCGCCGACGTCACCGATGCCACCGCCGTGGCCGGCCTGCTGACCGCCACGCGCACCGCCTTCGGCCAGCACATCGACGTGCTGATCAACGTGGCCGGCGGCATGCTGGCGCGCAAGCCACTGGCCGACATCGACGAGGCCTTCTTCCATCAGGTGATGGACCTCAACCTCAAGTCGGTCTACCTGACCACCCAGGCGGTGGCGCCGCATATGCGCGAAGGCGGCGCGATCGTCAATTTCGCCTCGCTTGCCGGGCGCGATGGCGGCGGGCCGGGCGCGGCCATCTACGCCACCGCCAAGGCGGCGGTGATGACCTTCTCGCGTGCGATGGCCAAGGAACTGGGCCCGCGCGGCATCCGCGTCAACGCATTGTGCTGCGGCATGATCTCCACCCGCTTCCATGACGACTTCACCAAGCCGGAAGTGCGTGCCTTCGTCGCCAATGCCACCCCTCTGCGGCGCGAAGGCCGCCCGGAGGAAGCCGCCGATGCGGCGTTGTACCTGGCATCGGATGCGGCCAGCTTCATCAATGGCGCCAACCTGGACGTCAACGGCGGCGTGTTCTTTTCCTGACCGACAAAGGAGTCCTGCGCATGCGCTGGCGATGGATGATGACTGCGACACTGAGTGTGGTGCTGGCAGGCCCGGCCACGGCGCACCCGGCGCCCCGCTGGGTGCCGGCCTGGATTGCTTCGGCAACGCCGGACCGGCTCGACGGCGGTGCCGACACGCCGCTGCAATTTGCCGATGAAACGGTGCGCCAGGACATGCGCCTGGGCAGTGCAGCAGTGGCCCTGCGCGTGCGCATCAGCAACGAGCTGGGCACCGCACCGCTGACCGTCGCTGCGGGCACCGCGCGCCTGCTCGGCGGCGGCGGCGGTGCGCAACCGCTGCGCTTTGACGGGCGCGCCAGCGTGACCGTGCCGCCCGGTGGCGTGCTGCTCAGCGACCCGGTGCCGCTGCGTGCACCGGCATTGGGCGAGGTGGCGGTCAGCCTGTATTTCCCCACGCCGGCGCGCCCGGCGGTACGCCGCACGGCGGTGCGGGTGGTCAAGGGCCAGGCCGAGGTGCCGGACAGCAAAGCGTTGGCGTATCGCCAGAACGTCATCTCCGCCCTTTACGTCCAACCACCGCATCCACGCCAGACGGTGGTGGTGGCGCTGGGCGATTCGATCACCGAAGGCGCCACCGCCACACGCGGCGCCAATGGCGATTGGCCGGCCCTGCTGGCCAGGCGGCTGGAGCAGCGTTGCCCCGGCAGCGTGGTGGTGCTCAACGCCGGCATCAGCGGCAACAAGCTGCTCGACGACGGCCGCAGCCCCAGCGCGCTGGCGCGGCTGGATCGCGACGTGCTGGCACTGCCCGGCGTGGACCAGGTGATCCTGTTCGAAGGCATCAACGACATCCGCCACAGCGGTCCGCCGGATGCGATTGCCGGCCGCAATGCCGCCGACATGGTGCTGGGATATCGCCAGATCGTGACCCGGCTGCAGCAACACGGCATCGCCGTGATCGGCGCCACGCTGACCCCGTTCGGCAACTCCGACCGCTACGAACCGGTGGCGGCGGCCACGCGCCAGACGCTCAACGGCTTCATCCGCGACGGGCAGGCATTCGATGCGGTGATCGACTTCGACGCCGCGCTGCGCGACCCGGCCAGGCCGGAGTGGCTACCCGCCGCGCTGACCCGCGACTTCCTGCATCCCAACGATGCCGGTTACCAGCGCATGGCCGAATCGGTGGACCTGTCGTTGTTCTGCAAGGCCCGCTGAGCCGCCGCTCGCCACGCCATGGCGCGCATGCGCCAGGCTGGCTGCCACGCTGGTGCGGCGGCACCGCCGGCATGCACGCCGGCCTGCCGGCGCGCTAGCGCTTTTTCAGGATGCTGATCTCCCCGGAGGTCTCCAGGATCGCCATGTCGATATCGGCATCGTCGCGGCAATCGGCCTTGCGTTTTGCCACTTCGAAATCGGCGTAGCTGACATTGTGGCGGACCAGTTCCTTCCAGTAGATCTCACCGCCACGCGCCAGCAGCGCCGGGGTGCCCTGCACCCAGGTATCGATCCGCCGGCTGCGCGCGGTGGCCATGCCCACCAGCCAGTTCAACACCAGCAAGGTGGCCGCCAGGATCATGCCGCCCAGCAGCGAGACGTCCCTGCCGATCAACGAGTTCTGCACCGCGGTTCCCAGCAGCACGATGAGCAGCACGTCGAACGGCGTGGATTGGCCCAACGCGCGCTTGCCGGTCAGGCGCGTCAACAGCAGGACCACGGTATAGACCGCTACCGCACGCAGCACGAACTCCCACCACGGCATGTCCAGGTGCATCATTTCGTAAAAGCGCACGCGTGTTTCCACGTCCAGCATCGTGTGTCCTGACCGCCGTTGATCGATGGCGCACGCTAGTGCGGAAACGGTGAAGGCGCCGTGCTGTCGCCATCGTTGCCGAGACCGCCCGCCCGGCATCCATCGTGCAGCGCATCACGGCTTTTCGCTGGCGATCCGTTAGCGTCTGGCCTGGACAGACGGGGATGGCGGGCATGCGGAAAGGGATCACGCGTCGCGGGTTGCTGCTGGGCACCGCCTCGGCAGCAGTGTTGGCACAGGTACCGCTGGGAGTTGCGCTGCCGCGTCGTGCGGCCGCGGCGCCGGCCTTTATCGATGCGTTGATCGCGCGCATGAGCGTGGAGGAAAAAGCCGGCCAGCTGACGCTGTCCGGTTCGGCGCAGCAGACCGATGCGGCCGCAGCGGCCAATCCGATCAATACCGTGCCCACGGCCGAGGGCCAGCTTGCCGCCGCGCGTGCCGGGCGGGTGGGCGGCATCTTCAATGGCTCCAATGTGCTGTGGCATCAGCAACTGCAACAGGCCGCGCTGCAGAGTCGCCTGAAGATTCCGCTGCTGTTTGCCGCCGATGTGATCCACGGGTTCACCACGGTGTTTCCGGTGCCGCTGGCCGAGGCCGCCAGCTTCGAGCCGGCGCTGGCGCAACGCACCGCGCGTGCGGCCGCACTGGAGGCCAGTGCGGTCGGCATCGACTGGACCTTCGCGCCGATGGTGGATATCGCGCGCGATGCACGCTGGGGGCGCGGCGTGGAAGGCAGCGGCGAAGACGTGCTGCTCGGCCGGCGCTTTGCGCAGGCCCGCGTGCGCGGCTTCCAGGGCGAGGGCCTGGATCATGCCGATGCACTCGCGGCCTGCCCCAAGCATTTCGCGGCCTATGGCGCCGCCGAGGCGGGGCTGGACTACAACACCGTCGACATCTCCGAGCGCAGCCTGCGCGAAGTCTATTTCCCACCGTTCCAGGCTGCCTTCGATGCCGGCGCAGTGACCACGATGGTGGCCTTCAACGAGATCGCCGGCATCCCTGCCACCGCCAATCGCTGGTTGCTGGGCGAGGTATTGCGCGGCGAGTGGGACTACCGCGGCCTGGTGGTGTCCGACTACACCGGCGATCTGGAACTGATTGGGCACGGGTTTGCCAGCGATGCGCGCGAGGCGACCAGGCTGGCGTTCCTGGCCGGTGTTGACATCAGCATGCAGAGCGGGCTGTACTTGCAGCATCTGCCGGCGCTGGTGGCCGCCGGCGACGTGACGATGGCGCAGCTGGATGCCTCGGTGCGGCGCGTGCTGCAATTCAAGGCCGAGCTTGGATTGTTCGACAATCCGTTCCTGCGCATTGTGCCGGCACGCGCGCAGGCGCGGCAGCGGCGCCCGGACAGCCTGGCATTGGCGCGCGAGGCGGCGCGCAAATCCATCGTGCTGCTCAAGAACGATGGCGAGCTGCTGCCGCTCAAGACGCAGGGGCAACGCATCGCGCTGATCGGGCCGATGGCACGCAACTGGACCGACAGCGCCGGCCCGTGGACGCTGTTCGGCGGCGACGACAGCGGCAACGACCTGGCCACTGCAGTGCGCGCGCGGCTGGGCAACCCGGACAGCCTGCAGGTGGTGGAAGGCTGCGACTTCGAACATGGCCTGCCCGGCGGCGTGCAGGCGGCCGTCACCGCAGCGGCGTCTGCGGATGTGGCAGTGCTGGCGATCGGCGAGCCGATGCGCTACTCCGGCGAAGCGCAATCGCGCAGCGAGATCGTCATTCCCGCCGTGCAGCAAGCGCTGCTGGCCGCAGTGGCAGCCACCGGCACGCCGGTGGTGGTGGTGCTCAGCAACGGCCGAGCGCTGGTGATCGATGGCCCGGTGCTCAAGGCGCCGGCGATCCTGGTCGGCTGGTTCCTGGGCTCGGCATCGGGCGCCGCGCTGGCAGACATCTTGTTCGGCGCGCACGGTCCGTCCGGGCGCCTGCCGATGAGTTTTCCGCACACCGCCGGGCAGGTGCCCTATAGCTATGCGCACAAGCCCAGCGGCCGTGCCGACCCGCGCCCGGATGCCTTGCAACCGTTCAAGACCCGCTACCGCACCGCGCCCAATGCCGCGTTGTTTCCGTTCGGACACGGCCTGACCTATGGCCGCATCGAATACGGCGAGCTGCGCTTGAGCGATGCACGCATGGCGGCGGCCGGCAGCCTGCGCATCAGCGCGCGCATCCACAACCGCGGCACGCGCGATGCCGAGGAAGTGGCGCAGCTCTACATCCGCGACCGCAGCGCCAGCATCACCCGCCCGGTGCGCGAGCTGAAGGACTTCCGCAAGCTGGCGGTGCCGGCGGGCGGCAGCGCGGTGGTGGAGTTCGTGCTGCAGCGGGCTGACCTGTTGTTTATCGGCCAGACGCTCGCGCCCACCGTGGAGCCCGGTGTGTTCGATGTGTGGGTGGCGCCCTCTGCAGAGGCCGAGGGCGTGTCTGCGAGTTTTGAATTGATGGGCTGAGCGCCAGCGGCAATCGGAATGGCTCAGCTCAGGGGATGGATATGGGGCGTATCCCGCTCACGCAGAGGGCATCGCGCCCAGGTTGGCTCGGGAACACATCCCTATTGCGCTCACGCTCTCGGTCGCATTGAGACGGAACTGGGTCTTGAGGGGGGATTGGACGGTGCGTGTGCCCCGGTTTACAGCGGACGATCTGCGGGTTTGCTGCGGGGTCCTTGCCCGCCCACCATCGCAGGACACGCCGCAAGTACGTCCCTGTAGGCGCTTACGCGGCATCCATGCCGCGTAAGGTCCCGCGACGGTAGGCGGGCAAGAACCCGTCGGGTTGGTCGGTGTGCGTGGTCAGGAGCAGTGATGCCGTGCCCTGCAATGCGATGCGATGCAGTGCGGTCTGATCAGTTCTTCGACGCGAGCAACTCGCTGCCATGCCGAGATCGATTCACGCGTCATCGAAGGTGCGTCTGGCCAACATGCTGACGCCATCGCTACAACCTTCGAAAGGTTTGTCAGCCGATCTTATTTCCGCGCAACACCTCTGCAAGGAACGGCGCAGTGCGGCTGCCGCGCTGCCGCGCAACCGCCTCCGGCGCACCCGCCGCCACGACAGCGCCACCCGCGCCGCCCGCGCCCGGGCCCATGTCCAGCACCCAGTCGCTGCTGGCGGCCACGCGCATGTCGTGCTCGACCACGATCACTGTATTGCCCGCCTCCACCAGGCCTTGCAGCTGACGCATCAAGGTATCCACATCGGCCGGATGCAGGCCGGTAGTCGGCTCGTCCAGCACGTACACGGTGTCGCGCCGCTGCGCGCGTTGCAGCTCGGTGGCCAGCTTGATGCGTTGCGCCTCGCCGCCGGACAGCTCGGTGGCCGGCTGGCCGAGCCGCAGATAGCCCAGCCCCACTTCGCGCAATACCTGCAACGGGCGCAGCACGCTGGCGTCGTCGGCAAAGAAGCTGGCGGCCTGGTCCACCGTCATCGCCAACACCTGCGCGATGTTGTGACCCCGCAGCGCGATCTCCAGGGTCTTGGCGTTGTAGCGCGCGCCGTGGCAGCTGGGGCATGGCGCGTACACGCTGGGCATGAACAGCAATTCCACATGCACCGAGCCCTCTCCCTCGCAGGTGGCGCAGCGGCCCTTGGCGACGTTGAACGAAAACTGCCCCGGGTCGTAACGACGGCGGCGCGCGGCCGGTGTGGCGGCAAACAACTTGCGCACCGGATCGAACAGGCCGGTGTAGGTGGCCAAGTTGGAACGTGGCGTGCGGCCGATCGGTTTCTGGTCCACCCGCACCAGGCGGCGCACCTGGTCGAGCCCGCCGACGATCGCACCACCCAGCGGCACCTGCGTGCCGCGCTCCAGCGGGTCCAGCGCTTCGTCTTCATCTGCCTGGGTTTGTCCAAGATGGGCGGCCAGCAGTTCCACCAATGCCTGGCTCACCAGCGACGACTTGCCCGAGCCGGACACACCGGTCACGGTGGTGAATACCCCCAGCGGCAGGTCCACATCCAGCTCGCGCACATTGTTGCGGGTGATGCCGCGCAGTTGCAGCCAACCGGTGGCCGCACGCGCATGGCTGTGCACCTGCGGCGGGGTGCCGAACAGGTAACGCCGCGTGGACGAGGCCTCCACCTGCTCCAGTCCCGCGGGCGGGCCGCTGTACAGCACCTGCCCGCCGTGCACGCCGGCAGCCGGGCCGACGTCGACGATCCAGTCGGCGTGGCGGATCACATCCACCTCGTGTTCGACCACGAATACTGAATTGCCGGCGGCCTTGAGCTGATCCAGCGCGCCCAGCAAGGCCTGCGCATCGGCCGGATGCAGGCCCGCCGATGGCTCGTCCATCACATACACCACGCCGAACAACTGCGAACGGATCTGCGTGGCCAACCGTAGCCGTTGCAGCTCGCCCGGCGACAGCGTCGGCGTGCTGCGCTCCAGGCTGAGATAACCCAGGCCCAGCGCCTGCACCACCTCGATCCGCGCACGCAGGTCGGCGGCGATGCGTTGCGCGGCAATCGCTTGCTCGGGATGCGTGTCGGCCTGCTTGCGCTTGTCGTTGCGCTTGCCACCGGCACCTTCCGCAGCCGGGCGCAACAGGTCGGCCACCTCATCCAGCGGCCGCCGCGACAGCTCGCCGATATCCAGGCCGGCGAAGGTCACCGACAGCGCCTCGCGGCGCAGCCGCTTGCCGTCGCACTGCGAACACTGCGTGCTGACCAGGTACTGCGCCACGCGCTTTTTCATCTGCGCGCTCTGCGTGGTGGCAAAGGTGTGCAGCACATAGCGCCGCGCACTGGTGAAGGTGCCCATGTAGCTGGGCTCTTCCTTGCGGCGCAGCGCGCGCCTGGCCTCGTCCAGGCTGTAGCCGGCGTACACCGGCACCACCGGTTGCTCGTCGGTGTAGAGGATCCAGTCGCGGGTTTTCTTCGGCAGCTTGTGCCACGGCAGATCGACGTCGTGGCCCAATGTGGTGAGGATGTCGCGCTGGTTCTGGCCATGCCAGGCACCGGGCCAGGCGGCAACCGCGCGATCGCGGATGCTCAGCGTGGGATCCAGCACCATGGTCGCCTCGGTCGCATCGTAGATCCGCCCCAGGCCATGGCAGGTGGGGCAGGCACCGGCCGGGGTATTGGGCGAAAAGCCGTCGGCGTAGATGATGTCCTGCCCCGGCGGGTAGCTGCCCGCACGCGAATACAGCATGCGCAGGGAATTGGAGATGGTGGTGACGCTGCCCACCGACGAGCGCGCACTCGGCGCGCCGCGCGCCTGCTGCAAGGCCACCGCCGGCGGCAGGCCTTCGATGGAATCCACTTCCGGCACGCCGACCTGGTCGATCAGGCGCCGCGCATACGGCGAGATCGAATCCAGGTAACGCCGCTGCGCTTCGGCAAATACGGTACCGAACGCCAGCGACGACTTGCCTGAGCCGGACACCCCGGTGAACACCACCAGCGCGTCGCGCGGGATGTCCACGTCCACGTTCTTGAGGTTGTGCTCGCGCGCACCGCGCACGCGCACCAGGCCGGAGGAAGACGACGCTGCGCTGGACATGAGTGACACACCGACATTCGACAATGCGCCAGCCTACCGCGTGCCGCATACAGCCGGTGTCAGTGTTGACAGCGAGTCCTGCGGTGCTTCAATCAAGCAACCCGCTGATCGCCCTGGAATGCATCGGTCGAAGGCGCGGTGCCCTCACCGCTCGCGGGCTATGCCGTAAACCCGTTCGTGGGGGCTAGATGGCGGCATCCATGCCACCACACGGTCCCGCAAGCGGCGAGGACACCGCACAAGACAGTTGCCGGCTGCTTTGTTGAAAACCATGCGCGCCGGCCAACTCAACTGGTCCTTGTCCGCCCACCGTCGCGGGACCTTACGCGGCAGGGATGCCGCGTAAGAGCCTACAAGGACGTACTTGCGGCGTGTCCTGCGAGGGTGGGCGGGCAAGGGCCCTGCAGCAAACCCACAGCGTCAAGAGCGGCGAGAACACCTCACCAGAAAGTCAGTCGGTTGCCTTATCGAAAACCATGCGCGCCGGCCAACTCAACTGGCCCTTGTCCGCCCACCGTCGCGGGACCTTACGCGGCATGGATGCCGCGTAAGAGCCTACACGGACGTACTTGCGGCGTGTCCTGCGAGGGTGGGCGGGCAAGGGCCCTGCAGCCAACTCACAAACCAGCAAACCAGCCGCTCTGCAGCGCAATCACCCCAGCGCGTGCGCCGGCACCGGCTGCTCGCCGTTCTCCGCCAGCGCCTGCATGCGCGCCACCACACCACTGAACAGCCGTGCAGTCGCCGCGCCACGCGTGCGGAAGATCTCCTCAAGCTCGCCGTAGTACCACAACGTGCCGGCGCGCCCTGCGGTGAATACGTTGAAGATGTCCTGGCCCACGTCCGGGTTTTCCAGGTCCTGCACGATGGTGCGCGCGTTATAGAGCTTGTCGCAGCCGGACACCAGCAAGGCGCGCTCGGGCGTGTTGCGCAGGTGCTCCAGGTAGGCCAGCTTGCGCTCGCGCCAGTCGCGTTTGCGTGCGCTGGCGGTGTTGTCCACCTCGGCCTTGTCTTCGGCGGTGGCATCGGTGCATGCCATCACGATGTCGGCCACTGCATCGCCGAACTGCGCGCGGATCGAGGCCTCGTGACCGCCGCCGCAGTCTTCCACCACATCGTGCAGCAGCCCGGCGATGGCCTGCTCTTCGTCGCCGCCGCATTCCAGCACCAGCGTGGACACGCCCAGCAAATGGCTCAGATACGGAATCTGCGTGCCCTTGCGTACCTGCCCGGCATGGGCGATGCGCGCGTAATCCACGGCCAGGGCGTAACGTTCGGTGAGAGCGGTCATGGGGCGTCCGATGCGGGGAATGGCGCATTATCGCCGAGCCCGGTGACGCCCCAGGTGAGGATGGCGCGAGGATGCGTGTGCAGACTCAATGACGCGCTGTTGCGGCCGATACCGCTAGGCTACCTCCACGCCGCACGATTGCTCAGCCATGCCCACGCTCCCCGTTTGCAACGCCTGCCGCGACGGCCAGGACTTTCCCACCGCCATCACCATGGCGTTCCAGCCGATCGTGGACGTGTCCACCCGCAGCATCTACGCCGGCGAGGCGCTGGTGCGCGGCGTCAACGGCGAATCGGCCGGCAGCATCCTGGCCGCCGTGGATGAGCGCAACCGCTACGCCTTCGACCAGGCCTGCCGCATCAAGGCGATCGAATGCGCCGCGCAGATCGCGCTGCCGGCCTTGTTGTCGATCAACTTCATGCCCAACGCGGTCTACAACCCCGAACACTGCCTGCGCGCCACGCTCTCGGCCACCGCGCAGTACGGCTGGCCGCTGGACGCCATCATCTTCGAGGTCAGCGAACAGGAACACCTGGCCGAGCCGGCGCATCTGCTCGACATCATGCGCACCTATCAGGCGCGCGGCCTGAAGACCGCCATCGACGACTTCGGCGCCGGCTATTCCGGCCTCGGCCTGCTGGCCGATTTCCAGCCGGACCTGCTCAAGCTGGACATCGCCCTGGTGCGCGGCATCGACGCCGACCGCAGCCGCCAGGCCATCGTCCGCCACACCACCCGCATGTGCGAGGAACTCGGCATCGCCGTCATTGCCGAAGGCATCGAACACCCGGACGAATACCGCACCCTGCGCGACATGGGCATCCACCTGCAGCAAGGCTATCTGTTCGCCCGCCCAACAATCGGCGAGCTACCGCAGGTGCACTGGCCGGAGTAAGTGGGCGCCACGAAACAAGCGAACCGCCCCCCTCAGCAGACTTGCCATCGCCCCACACAAAATCCCCACCCGATCAAATCAAACAGCACGCAAACCGCTTTTACGATTCCCGATTCCCCAATCCCGATTCCCAGCGGCGCCTAGCCCCATCCACACCCCGCCAACCAACCGCGCCGCCTCACACATACCGCGGTATCGGCCCCAGCTGCGGCGTCTGGTCCGGCAATTCCACTTCCACTTCGTCCACATAGCACCAGCCCCAGCCTTCGGGCGGGTCGTAGCCTTCGATGATGGGATGGCTTGTGGCGTGATAGTGCGCCGTGGCGTGCTTGTGCGGCGAATCATCGCAGCACCCCACGTGGCCGCAGCTGCGGCACAGGCGCAGATGCACCCAGGTGCTGTCGATGGCCAGGCAGTCTTCGCAGCCACGTGCGCTGGGCGTAACCTCGCTGATCTGCGCGGTATGTGTGCACTGGTCGCTCATGAGGTGGTGGACTCCTGTGAGGCACTGACAAGTTCGGATGCCGGCACCGGGTTGGCCTGGTGTGCCAGGTATTGATGGATCTGCGCGACGACCGCCGCGCCCTCGCCCACCGCCGCGGCCACGCGCTTGACCGAGCCGGCCCGCACATCGCCGATGGCGAACACGCCGGGGCGGTTGGTTTCCAGCGGCAGGCAGGCCGGCACGCCATCGCCGCGTGCGTTGCCGGTGACGACGAAGCCACGCGCATCGGTCTCCACGCACTGCTGCAGCCAGCCGGTGTTGGGGTCGGCGCCGACGAACAGGAACAGGTGCCGCAATTCCACCCGTGTGGTCTGCCCATCGGCGCGCGTGCGCAACACCGCCGCCTGCAGGCCGCGCTCCGGGTCGCCTTCCAGCGCCGACACTTCGGTGCCGGTATGCAGCTGCACGTTCGGCAGCACGGCGATGCGGTCGATCAGGTATTGCGACATCGACGATTCCAGCCCTTCGCCGCGAATGATCAGGTGCAGTTCCTTCACCCGCGGTGCCAGAAACGCCACGGCCTGGCCGGCGGAATTGCCGCCGCCCACCAGCGCCACCACGCCGCCCTCGCACAGCCGCGCTTCCACCGGCGAGGCCCAGTACGACACGCCATGGCCTTCGAAACGCTCCAGTCCGTCGATCTCCGGGCGCCGGTAACGCGCCCCGGAGGCAACCACCACGGTGCTGGCCAGCAGCTGCTTGCCGTCGGCCAGATCCAGCTTCAGCGCACCATCGTCGCGCCCGCATTCCAGCGTACCGGCCTCGATCGGAATCGCCAGTTCGGCGCCGAATTTCAGCGCCTGGTTATAGGCGCGCCCGGCCAGCGCCTGGCCGGAAATGCCGGTCGGAAAGCCAAGATAGTTTTCGATGCGTGCCGAGGCACCGGCCTGGCCGCCGATGGCGCGCTGGTCCAGCACCAGCACCGACAGGCCTTCGGAGGCCGCATACACCGCCGTCGCCAGACCGGCCGGGCCGGCGCCGACGATGGCCACGTCGTAGCGCTTGTCCGGGTCGATGTCCGGCGTCATGCCCAGGCAATGCGCCGCTTCGGCATCGCTGGGCTGACGCAGCACCCGCCCACTCGGGCACACCATCACCGGCAGTTCCTGCTCCTGGATGCCGAAGCGCTGCACCAACGCGCGGCCTTCCTCGTCGGAGGCATCGATCACCGTATTCGGGTAACCGTTGCGGGTGAGAAAGCCCTGCAAACGGGTCAGATGCGGATCGTCCGGCTCGCCGATCAATACCGAGCCGGAGGCATCGCCTTCGATCAGGCCGACGCGGCGCAGGATCAACGCACGCATCACCACCTCGCCCACTTCGGCCGAGCTGATCATCAACGCGCGCAGATGTGCGGTGTCGAACGGCAGCGCCAGGCAGCCCTGCGGCCCGGCACGCCCACCGGCCAGCGACGCGCGCCCGGCCAGCTGGCTGACCTCGCCGGTGAACTGGCCGGGCGTCTGCAAGGTGATCGGCTTTTCGTTGCCCAACCCGTCGCGACGCACCACTTCGATGGCGCCTTCCAGCACCACCCACACCGGCGCGTGCGCATCGCCCACGTCGAAGACGAGCTCGCCCGCATCGAAACGCTGCGCCGGCCCGCTGGCAAACCGCCGCGTGATCGCCAATTGGCCCGAGTCCAGCTCGGGGAACATCTGATGGTGGCGGGTATCGGCCAGGGACATGGAATGGCGACGCTGAGGGGGAGTACATGCAAGCATGGCCAGCCGTGAGGGTGATGGCAATCACCCGAAAGGGCCATGCCGGGCGCGACAGAGCGCGCATGCACGAGCAGTACGCGCGTGCACTCCAGTGCGGTGTTTGCGCAGGCAAGACACCTCACGCGGCTGCCAGCGGTACCGCACGCTCACCAGCGGTGACCGGCACAATCAACCGCAACCGTACGCGCAGAACGTTGCCGACGTAGCTGCTGCGCTGGCGGCCAAGCGAACACGGCACTGGGCCCGCAGCCGGTACACGGCACTCGTGTGATCCCGTCGCTCCTGTTGCCCGGGAGACTCCGGCTTGCTCCGCACCGTGCCGACGAAGCCACACCACGCCTTGTCAGTCACGCTCCGGTTGTACCGCCTCCCAGTGCGGCCCGTGCTGGCCGGCGGCCATGCGCTCGGCCGGGCGCACGCGAAACACCACGCTGATGCGCTCGCCCACCGCACGCGCGGTCTTGGCGATGCCGTGCTCGTGGCTCAGTTGCGAGGCATGGCTCATCGCCAGCAGGCTGCCGGGCGCCAGCTCCACACCGATCGCACGCGTGTTGCCGTCCTTTGCGCGCAGCTGCATCCGCCGCGTCGCACCCAGCGACACCAACGCGATCGGATGCGGCGCCAGCAACGTCTGCAGCTTGTCGTGATGCATCGCCACGCTGTCGCGGCCATCGCGATACAGATTCAGGCCCACCGCGTTGTACGGCGCGGGCAACACGGCCTGCACCGCATCGAGCAGCGCCTGCAGTGGCAACCCGGGCGGAAGCGGTGCGTCCAGCCGATACGAGGCCAGCAGGCGCGGCACCTCCACCACACGGTCGTACATCTCGCGGCGCTGGCTGCGCCAGTCGGTCGCCTGACGCAACGCGGCAAAGCACTGCTGCGCCACAGCAGGCGCCAGCAGCTGCGGCCAATAGCGCACGCCGCCCTGCGTATCGTGCAGCAGCTGCACGGGCGCGGTGGGAGTATCGAACAGATCCATCCGGGTGATATGCGGACGGTTTGCGCGATTTCAGCAGCCCGGCGTTGAGATTGCCCGTAGCCGAAGCCCCGCATTCGCACGCTCTCTCGCAGTTGCTGGCATTGCGCTCGTTGCGCACAGAAAGGCGACCGACCTGCGCATCCGCTGCCTCCTGCGCGCAGCGCCGGCAACCTCTCCAAGACAGGCGCACGCATCACCGCCGCCCGCCGCGCACGGGTTAGCGAGCTCAACGATGCAGGCATGGATGTCATGCGATCAGGCCCGACAGCTGTGCTACGGTCCGGCGCTGCATCCGCCTGGAACCGTTCGCATGCAGCATCGCTCAATCGCCTTCTCTCCTTTGCGTTGGCTGGCGCTGCTTGCCGCCTGCGTCAGCTTTGCCGGCAATGCGGCGCCACGCGCGGACGACGCGGGTTTCAGCGCGGTGGACCCGTTGATCGGCACCGGTGGCGAAGGCCACACCTATCCCGGTGCCACGCTGCCGTTCGGCATGGTGCAGCTGAGCCCGGACACGCAGATCAAGCCGCGCAAGGAGGCCTATGGCTGGGCCGCCGGTTACCGGCATGGCGACACCACGATTGTCGGCTTCTCGCACACGCACTTTTCCGGCTCCGGGCATTCGGACCTGGGCGATGTGTTGCTGATGCCGCAGACCGGCCAGGTCAAACTCGAACGCGGCGATGTCGCTACACCGGGCAGCGGCTATACCGCGCAGTTCGACCATGCCAGCGAGCAGGCGCAACCCGGCTATTACGCGGTGACCTTGAAAGACCGCAACATCCGCGCCGAACTCACCGCCAGTGCGCGCGTGGGCGTGCATCGCTACACCTTCCCCAAGGGCACGCCGGCGCATGTACTGGTGGACCTGCGCACCAGCCTGTACGACTACCCCGGCAAGGTGCAGTGGTCGCGGCTGCGCGTACGCGGCGATGGCACCGTGACCGGCTTTCGCGAAACCCGCGGCTGGGCACCCGGCCGCCAGCTGTACTTCGCCATGCGCTTCTCCCGCCCGCTCACCGCCACCCAATTGCACGACACCGAGCAGGACGTCCCGTACAAGGGCTTTCCGCCGCCGGGCGAGAAGAACCCCGCGCAGCGCGCACAGATCGAAGGCCGGCAACTGGTCGGCGTGTTCGACGTTGCCAACGATGGCACGCCGCTGGTGGTCAAGGTTGCGCTGTCGCCGGTCAGCGAGGCCGGCGCCATCGCCAATCTCGATGCGGAAGTGCCCGATTTCGATTTCGACCGCGTGCGCGCCGATGCGCGCGCGCAGTGGACACAGGCGCTGTCGGCGATCGATGCGCAAGGCACGCCGCAACAACGCACCCAGCTCTACACCGCGCTGTATCACACCCTGCTTGGCCCCACCCTGTTCATGGACAGCGATGGCCAGTACCGCGGGCCGGACAACGCCGTGCATCAAGCGCATGGCTGGACCAACTACTCCACCTTCTCGCTGTGGGACACCTACCGCGCCCTGCATCCGCTGCTGACCCTGGTGCAGCCGCCGCAACGCAGCAGCGACATGGTCAATTCCTTGCTCGCCTCGCGCCGCGAGAGCGCCTACGGCATCCTGCCCGTCTGGGCGTTCCACGGCCTGGAAACCTGGTGCATGATCGGCTACCACGCCGTGCCGGTGATTGCCGACGCCTACATGAAAGGCATCGGCGGCTTCGATGCCAACGAAGCGCTCGATGCCATGGTCGCCAGCGCCAACTACGGCCCCTACGACGGCATCGCGCAGTACCTCGAGCTGGGCTACGTGCCCATCGACGAAGAAGGCGAAGCCGCCTCCAAGACGCTGGAATACGCCTTCGACGACTGGACCATCGCGCGCATGGCCGACAAGCTCGGCAAGCCCGCCATCGCCGCAGAATTCAGCAAGCGCGCCGGCAACTGGAAGCATGCCTTCGACCCGGCCACTGGCTACATGCGCGCGCGTACCCGTGCCGGCAACTTCCGCGAACCATTCGATCCATCCACTAGCGGCTACGGCAGCGACTACACTGAAGGCAATGCCTGGCAATACTCCTGGTATGTGCCGCAGGACGTCGCCGGGCTTGCCGCCGCACATGGCGGCGACGACAAGCTGCTGGCGCGCCTGGATGCGGTGTTCGATGCCAAGGTCGACCCCAAGGTGTTCGCGCATATGGAAGACATCACCGGCCTGATCGGCTGGTACGCGCACGGCAACGAACCCAGCCACCATGTCGCCTATCTGTACGCCTACGCCGGCCAGCCCTGGCGCACCCAGGCGCGGCTGACCCAGATCATGGACACCCAGTATCACGCCGGCCCCGAAGGCCTGGCCGGCAATGATGACCTTGGCCAGATGTCGGCCTGGTACGTGTTCACCACGCTGGGTTTTTATCCGGTAGCACCGGGCAGCAACCAGTACATCATCGGCCGGCCGTTCCTGCCGCGCGCCACGCTCAAGCTGCCCAATGGCAAGCGCTTCAGCGTGATCGCCGATGGCCTGAGCAAGGCGCGCAGCTACGTCGGCAGCGCCACCCTCAACGGCCAGCCGCTGACCCGCGCCTACCTCACGCATGAAGAAATCCAGGCCGGCGGCGAGTTGCGCTTCCGCATGCAGGCTACGCCGAACACGCAGTGGGCCACCGATCCGGCGCAGCGGCCGTATTCGATGTCGACGCAGACGCGCTGAGTCAGTAGTGAATGCCCATGCGTAGCCCGCAGGCGTCGCGCTCCACCACCGCCGGCAGGCTGCCGGCGGTGCCTGCGGCAATGCGCTGCGCGCTCCAGCAGGCCACCAGGGCATCCAGCACATCGTCCGGCTTGGCCAGCGCACGCGGCACGCGCTCCAGCAACGCGGCCACCTGCCTGGCGCCATAGCACTGGCCCAGCAAGGCGGCGCGCTGTTGGTGGCCTGCACTGCTCTTCTTGCCCGCCGCCAGGCCGTGCCCGCCGGCGAGCACGGCGAACGACACTTCCGGGTGTACTTCGAACACGCGCTCCGCCCACGCCGGATCGGCGCGCAAGGCATCGTCCCAGGCGCGAATCTTCGACAGCAGCGCAAACGACTGCACGCCAAAGCCACGCTGCCCGTCGTGGTCCAGCACCCGATGCAACGCAGACGCTTCCACCTGCGTGGGTGCATGCAGCATGCCGCGCAATGGCGCGGCAAAGATGCTGGATGCGCGGCGCCCACCCACAAAACGCCGCGCCTGCACATCCGCAGCGCGGGGCGCGTGCTCGCTCAGACCGATCGGGATATCCACGCCCAGCACGGCGACGTCCCCCAATGCGCTCGCCACCGCGGCCACCGTGGGGTAGCCGGCAAACTGCAATCCATCGCCGGCCTGCCACACCGCCAGCCAGCAGCTGCCGGCGCCATCGATCCCTACACACTGCATTGCGATCCTCCCGGTCGTGGCCTGCGTGTACGGGGCAGCAGCACCGCACGCGCGCCATCTGCGTGGCGCGTTCACATCATGCACAACATTCGTTCACCCGCACGCATCGCCATGGTTTCCAGACTGCTCCGCATCGGCCGCAGCACGCTGCGGCACTGCCATCCCCCACTGCAGGAGCCAGCGCATGTCCAGCACCAAGAACCAGTACGAAATGCAGAACCCGCTCACCCAGTTTCCGCAGCCCAAGTTCCCCGAGCAGACCCAGGAAGCGCCGGGCACCATCCATGCATTGCAGCCCAAGGCCGACCACGGCGAGCAGAGCTACCAGGGCTTCGGCCGCCTGAAGGGCCGCAAGGCGCTGATCACCGGCGCCGACTCGGGCATTGGCCGCGCCACTGCAATCGCCTACGCACGCGAAGGCGCCGACATCGTGTTGAACTACCTGCCGGAAGAAGAGCAGGACGCTGCGGAAGTGGTGAAGTTGATCGAGGCCGAAGGCCGCAAGGCGATCAGCATCCCCGGTGATCTCAAGGATGAGGCTTTCTGCAACGAACTGGTCGCACGCGCGGTCAAGGAGCTCGGTGGGCTGGATCTGCTGGTCAACATCGCCGGCAAGCAGACCGCGATGAAAGACATCGCCGACATCACCACCGAGCAGTTCGACGCCACCTACAAGACCAACGTGTACGCGATGTTCTGGCTGTGCAAGGCGGCCATCCCGCACCTGCCGCCGGGCGCATCCATTATCAACACCGGCTCGATCCAGTCCTACCAGCCCTCGCCGACGCTGCTGGACTACGCGTCCACCAAGGCGGCCATCGTCAACTTCACCAAGGGCCTGGCTCAACAGGTTGCCGAGAAGGGCATCCGCGTCAACGCCGTCGCCCCCGGCCCGGTATGGACCCCGCTGCAACCCAGCGGTGGCCAGCCGCCGGAAAAGATTCCCGAGTTCGGCTCGGAAACCCCGCTCAAGCGCGCCGGCCAGCCGGTGGAGATGGCGCCGCTGTATGTGATCCTGGCTTCGCAGGAATCCAGCTATGTCACCGGCGAAGTGTTTGGTGCCACCGGTGGCTTGTTGCTGTCCTGAGTTAGCTTGAAGCGCACTTCCAACGTCACGCCACCAGAACCCTGCCGATCGTTGCACGCGTAGCGATCGGCAGGAGTTTCTTTGGTGGCGTTTTTAGTATTGGCGACAGTCTCGACGCCCGATGCATCGGCGAAAACGCAGACGCAAGGTAGTTCGACCAGCTAAGCGAAGACGGCTTCGATCATGCGAAGCCCCCTTCTCCCGCCGGGAGAAGGTGCCCCAAGGGCGGATGAGGGTACGCAACCCCAACAATGCTCCGCCCACGGCCCGCGCTTATTGCGTCAGCACCACCGTCTGGATCGCATGCGCCGGAATCTCCAGCTCACTCGATGCATCGCCCACGTACAGGTTGTAACGGATCGCCACATCGCTGGCATTCATCACCACCGTCGCCAGGCTGCCATCGGTGTTGAGAAAGGACGTCGTTGCCAGATTGCTGCGGCTGCTGGCGGCACTTACCCGCCGCGCGCCGGGACGGATGAACTTGGAAAAGTGGCCGATATACCAATAGCTTGGTGTGTAAGTCACCTCGCCGGTGCGCGTGTCGGCATGCACCGGCGCAAAGCAGTAATTGCCCACGTGGTTCGGCCCGCCGTGCTGGTCGAGCAGGATGTTCCAGTCGGTCCAGCCCACCGCACCATGATTGAGATCGTTGATGATGGCGGTGCCATAGCGCTCGCCGTTGGGCCAGTACTGCAACTTTGCCGGGTCGAACTTTTCCACCGCCGCTTCGGTCAGCAACAGCGGCTTGTCCGGGTACGCCTGCGCCACCGCCGCCACGTTCTCCACCATCGGCGCGAACCCGGCCCAGGTCTCGTACCAGTGGAAGCCCATGCCCCACGCGTATTTCGCCGCTTCCGGATCGTCGAAGATCACGTGCGCGCGGTGCAGCATCATGTCGCGGTTGTGGTCCCACACGATGATCTTGCGGTCGCCATAGCCGGCCTGCTCCATCGTCGGGCCGAGGTGGTTCTTCAAAAAGTCGCGCTCTTCCTCGGCGGAAAACACCATCGACTCCCAGGTCTGCACCGCCATCGGCTCGTTTTGCAGGCTGATGCCCCAGATCGGGATGCCGGCCTTTTCGTAGGCCGCGATAAAGCGCGTGTAATAGGTGGCCCAGGCCTGCGCATACGCGGGCAGCAACTTGCCGCCCTTGAGCATGTTGTTGCTGTCTTTCATGAACGCCGGCGCGCTCCACGGGCTGGCAAATGTCGTCAACTTGCCACCGGCCGCCGCAATGGCCTGGCGCAGCATCGGGATGCGATAGCGCTGATCGTGCCTGACCGAAAAACTCTTCAGCGCCGCATCGCCTTCCTTGATGTAGGTGTAGCTGCCGCTGCTGAAATCCGAGCTGTGGATGGTGGTGCGCGCCAGCGTATAGCCGATGCCTTTTTGCGGGTCGTAATAGGCAGTGAGCAAGGCGCGCTGCGCGGGCTTGGGCAGCCTGGCGAAGGTCTCGGCACTGGCATCGGTGATTGCCCCGCCGATGCCCAGCAGCTCCTGAAAGCGCCGCTGCGGATTGACGAAGATGGAGTTCTCTTTCTCGGTCAACGCATGTCCGGCGGTGGGCGCATCGGCAGTGCTGACACGCATCTGCTGCGTGGCGCCTTGGGCGGAGGTGTAAACGCGTAGTGCGCCGGCGGGTGCCGCTGGTGCAGCAGCAGCATCCGCAGCCGCAGCCTCTACCGCCTTCGATGCGGGCGTGGATGCAGATGCCGTCGATGCCGGCGCCGGAATCGGCGTTGTTGCTGTTGCTGCTGTTGCTGCAGATGCCAACACCGTCTCAGTCGCAGCACCCCAAACCCCCAGAACCCCCACCATCGACCACGCAATCGTTCGCTTCACCGTGCACCCTCCCAGGTTGGTGAACAAGCCTAACCGACCAACGCGGCGCAACATCGCGCAACAAACGAGCGCAACCGTGCATCCTTCCATCGCCGGACCTTCCCTTCTCCCCTCGGGAGAAGGTGGCCCGAAGGGCCGGATGCGGGTACGTCTGCTCAGAGTGCAACCAACCCACTGCAATCAAGGCAACAACCTAAACCCCAACTGGAAAGACAGCCCCACGACTCCAGCAAACGCACCTTCACCGCAACCCCTCTCCCGCTGGAGAAGGGCTTTGGATCTGCGCGCGGCCTCAACGCGACGAGCGTCGATCAGCGGCGCGCCAACCGATCCAAAATCCCAGGCACTTCCAACCCAAGTTCGCGCGCCAAAAAACCCACCGGCCCAATCCGCTTGGCCAACTGCCTGCCCGCGGCCGCATGCACAAACACGCCCCATAACGCAGCGGTCAACGCATCGCAGCCGCGCGCGGCAAAGCCGGCAATCAATCCCGCCAGCACATCGCCAGACCCGGACGTGCCCAACCCGGACGCGCCCCCGCGATGCATCCACACCACTCCATCCGGGCCGGCAATAAAACTGTCCGCGCCCTTGACGATCACCACGCTGCGCAGCTTCTGCGCAAACTTCAACGCGTACGCGCCCGGCGCCGCTTCCACCGCCGCCTTGTCGTCGCCGGCCAGGGTCGCCATCTCGCCCGCATGCGGCGTCAATACGAATGGCCGGCCGATCGGCGCCCGCAGGCCACGCGACAACGCACCGGCATCCAGCACCAAGGTGCACACCGCCTGCTCGGCGGCGCGCCTGACCATCGCCGTGGTGGTGGCCGACGACGCCATCCCCGGCCCGATCACTGCCGCATCGCAGGCCGCCATCGCCCCATCCAGCGCGCGATGCCCGCGCACGATCTCGCCCTGCCCGTTCTGTGCCAACCCCAGCACCAGCGCCTCCGGCACCGCCAAGGCCATGCCCGGCGCCACACTGGCGGCGGTGGCGATCTGCAGCTTGCCCGCACCGGTGCGCAGCGCCGCCTCGCCGGCCAGCAGCACCGCACCGGGCACACGCATCGAGCCACCCACGATCAACACGCGCCCGCGCTGCTCCTTGTCGCCACCCGGGGCCGGCAACGGCATCGCCCGCAAGGCGGCGGCGGTGAGCATGCGCATGCGCGGGGCGGCCATCAGCGCGCCCCGGCCGGGCGATCGGACTCGGTGGTCACCGGCTCGTCGGCCAGCTCCGGCGGCACGAACTTGGTGCGCAGCAATTCCAGCGATTGCCCATCGGCCGCAGCCGCGTATTCGGTGACGCCGCAATTGGGCACATCACCCTCGCGGTCGATGCCCAGAATGGTGGCCTCGTCCATCCGCTCGATCAGGTAGCGGAAGCAATTGACGATCACCTGATGCCCCACGATCAGCACCCGCGCGCCCACATGGTTGCGCTGCAGATCGCCCACCACCCCGCGCAGGCGGAAGATCACATCGCACCAGCTCTCGCCACCGGGCGGGCGAAAGTAGAACTTGCCCACCAGCTTGCGCTGCTCGGCCAGCTCGGGAAAGGTCGCAAGAATGCCGGCCGTGGTGTAACGGTCGAGGACGCCGAACTCCTTCTCGCGCAAACGCTCGTCCACACTGACCGAATCGGCCGGCTGCCCCAGCGCACGCGCCACCGCAGCGGCGGTCTGGCGCGCACGCACATAGGTGGAACTCAGGATCAGGGTCGGGCGCTCCTGCTCGGGCAAACCGGCCATCCACGCCCCCAACGCCTCGGCCTGGCGCTCGCCCAGCGCCGACAACGGCACATCCGCATCGCGGTGCTCCAGGTCGATCAAGGCCGAGCCATTGGACTCGGCCACATCGCGCGCCACATTGCCCGCGCTTTGCCCATGCCTCACCACCCACAACCGCGCCGGCCACTGCGCCGAGACACCGGCTACCGCACTGTTCTCACTCACATGCTTCTCCTGCACAACGTCGACCTCACGTGTCGCACAGCCGCCGTGAAAACATGGTCGACCAGCGCATCTGTGACCGGTGTTTCAATACGCACGCGCATCCATGACTGATGGCACAGCAACAAGCGAACGCAACGGATGGGTAACGCCGCGCCGGTATACTGCAGCCCCCCGACACCCTGCTGCCCATGTCCAACGTCCTGTTGCTGCGCACGGCAAAAGAGCGCGAAGAACTGCTGCTGGAAGAGGTGCTGGACGCCACCGAGCAGTGCATCGACGTCATCGGCCTGAGTGCCACCAGCTTCGAGCTGATCGCCGAGCGCGCCAAGGTCAGCTGCGGCAGCCTGCTGCAACGTTTCGAAGACAAGGACGCGCTGGTGCGCGCATTGCTCGAGCGCAACTACATGCGCGCCATCCGCCAGATGTGGCTGGTGGAGCGCCCGGCCAACGTGCACGTGGTGGATTTCATCGCCGGCCTGCTCGAAGAATGGCTGCTGCAGGAAATCAACATCAAGCGCACCCGCATCGACCTGGAACTGCACCTGGCCACCCTGCGCGACCCGGTGCTGGCCGCCTTCATGCGCCGGCAGAGCGCATCGCTGATCGAACACCTCAGCGCCCTGCTCAAGCGCCTGTTGCGCGGCCACGCCGACCCGGCCAGCAGCGAACAGGAATTCCAGGCCCGCGTCTTCGCCGTCGCCGCCATGTGCGGCGGCCTGCACAGCGTGATGACCAGCGGCATGGAACTCAACCGCATGCATCTGCAGTTGATCCTGCGGGAGAGTCTGTCGGGGATTTTGAAGTCTGCGCCGGTGTAGCGTCAGCCACTTTCCGCCTGGTCTTCCAGACTCGCCGCCCACTGCATCTGCTTCAGCGCATGGGTCATCTGATCGGCAAGCAGCTCCAGACAAAACGCCAACTCGTCCATGCAGATGGCTGGCTGCCGCGCCTGCTCTTCAGCCTGCGTGCGTGGCTGCGCCAGACGCGCCAGAAACCGCATATGGTCGCGCAGTTGCTGCAAGCGGTATTGCGCGCCTTCTGGCAGGTAGTAGCCTGGGTATGACTGCGCATCTCGTACAACGTCCGACATGGCCTGCTCCTCATTCCATGGAATCAGCCCGCCCGCCGCAAGGCGACGGAAGGGAAGTCGGGAGGCTCGAAACCGCGTGTAGCCGGCGGGCGTATTCCCCTTGCGGGTGTTGTATTAGCCGCCCTCCCGACGCAGGCATCACGTCGGTTGCACCCACAAAATATGCAGGCACAAAAAACCCACCGGTTTGTCGGAGGTGGGTACCGCTACACGTGGAGTTTCGAGGCTCCGTAGTCGAATCCTGCTACTGCAGCAGCCTGGCGTCAATAGCGCAACTCATGCAGACCAGGTAGCAGAGAGTGCTTCTGCCTGCTGCAATACCGTGCGAACCGCGGCATCCTGCAAATCAGGTGGATAGCCGTATTTGCGCAGGATGCGTTTCACCAGCACGCGCATGCGCGCACGAGCCGAATCGCGGCGCGCCCAATCCACCGAAGCGCTGCCCTTGAGGTTCACAAGCAGCTCGTGTGCGATAACCTTGAGTGCATCGTCGCCCATCACCTGCACTGCAGAATCATTCTCTGCCAACGCATCGTAGAACGCGACTTCATCCTCGCTCAATCCCTGCTCTTCGCCACGCGCACGTGCGGCGCGGATGTCCTTGGCGATGCGGATCAGTTCCTGCAAGACTTCGGCAGTGGTGATGGCATTGGCGTGGTAGCGCGCAATCGCATCTTCCAGCCGTTCCGTAAATGCCTTGGTCTCCACAATGTTGCGCTTGCTGCGCGAACGGATACCGTCGTTGATGAGCTTGCGCAGCGCTTCCAATGCCAGGTTCTTCTTGTCCATCCGCTGCACTTCGGCAAGGAATTCGTCCGACAGGATGGAAATGTCCGGCGACTGGATGCCGGCAGCCTTGAGGATATCCACGATCTCGGTGGAGACCACCGCACGGCTCACGATCTGGCGGATGGCGAAATCGCGCTCCTGCGAGCTGATGCCTGAACCCGTCGCGCTTTTGACCAAGGCTTCGCGGATAGCCTGGAAGAAGCCCACCTCCTCACGCACCGCGAGCGCCTCATCCGAGGCGGAGGCCAGCGCATAGGCCGTGGACAAGGCCAGCACTGCGTCCTGGTAGCGGCGTTGCGCCGCCTTCTTGCCATCGTCGCTGCTTGCCGCGGCCATCCATTGCTGCTGCTGATCGAGGATCCATTCGATCGCACCGGCCATCATCGTCAGACGCTGCTGCGGTGTGCCATTCAGTGCAGTGAGGTAATCAAAGCTGTGGTACATGTCCCGTACGACTTCGTACTTCTCCCGCATCACGGCGATCGCCTGCGCTTCGTCGATGCCGGTGTTCTGTTTGTCCTGGGGCGAATACTGCGCCAGGGCGGATTTCAGGTTCTGCGCGATACCGATGTAGTCGACGATCAATCCGGCCGGCTTGTCCCGGAACACGCGGTTGACCCGCGCGATGGCCTGCATCAACCCGTGCCCCTTCATCGGCTTGTCCACATACATGGTGTGCATGGAAGGCGCGTCGAAACCGGTTAACCACATGTCGCGCACGATTACCAGCTTCAACGGGTCGGCCGGGTCCTTGGCGCGGCGCGCCAAGGCATCGCGCCGGGCCTTGTTGCCGATATGCTGCTGCCATTGCTGCGGGTCACTGGCCGCGCCGGTCATCACGATCTTGACCGCACCCAGCGTGTCGTCGTCGCTGTGCCAGTGCGGGCGCAGCTTGACGATTTCGTTATAAAGGTCAACGCAGATCTCGCGGCTCATGCACACCGCCATCGCCTTGCCATCCAGCGCAGCCACACGCTCTTCGAAGTGCGTCACCAGGTCTTGCGCCACCAGGGCCAGCCGCTTCTGGCTGCCGACCAGCCGCTCCACTGCCGCTGCCCGCCCTTTCAGCTTTTCCTTTTCATCTGTGCCTTCCCCCTCAAACAGGGCCTCGACCTCGGCATCCAGATGGGGCTTTTCGTCTTCATCCAGTTCAATGCGCGCCAGCCGCGATTCGTAATAGATCGGCACGGTTGCACCATCTTCCACCGCGCGGCTGATGTCGTAGACATCGATGTAATGGCCGAACAGCGCGGGGGTATTTACGTCGGTCGCTTCGATGGGCGTGCCGGTGAAGCCGATGAACGAGGCATTGGGCAACGCATCGCGCATGTATTTGGCAAAGCCATACGAGACCACGCCGGTCTTTACGTCCACTCTGGCTTTCAGGCCGTACTGGCTGCGGTGCGCTTCATCGGCAATGACCACCACGTTGCGGCGCGTGGTCAATGGCGCCTCCACTTCGCCGAACTTCTGCAAGGTGGTGAAGATCACACCGCCGCTTGCGCGATCCAGCAGCCGCGCCAGATCCTCGCGGCTATCGGCCTGCACCGGTGTCTGCCGGAGCAGCGCCTTGCACATCGAAAACGTGCCGAACAACTGGTCGTCCAGATCGTTGCGGTCGGTCAACACCACCAGCGTCGGGTTGCGCATCGCCGGGTGCTGCACCAGCCGCCCGGCGTAGAAGGCCATCAGCAGGCTCTTGCCGCTGCCCTGCGTATGCCAGATCACGCCCGCCCTGCGGTCGCCTGCCGGCTGCGCTTTAACGCTGGCCAAGCCGTAATTGGCTGGATCTTCGGCAATGGCCGTGCGTGAGGCGCGAATCGTCGATTCCACCGCGTGGTTGACCGCGTGGAACTGGTGGTAACCGGCAATGATCTTGACCAGCCCGCCACCGGTTTCGCCAAAAGCGGTGAACCAGCACAGCAGCTCCAGAAACCGCTGCGGCGCGAACACCCCTTCGATCAGCGTTGGCAGCTCCGGCTGCCCCTTGGGCAGCACCTGCCTGCCGTCGGTGGTGCGCCACGGCATGAACCGCTCCAGATCGGCGGACAGCGAGCCGGCACGCGCGGCAATGCCATCGGAAGTGACCAGCACCGCATTCGTATGGAACAACGCGGGGATCTGCTGTTTGTAGGTCTGCAACTGGTTGAATGCACCCACCAGGTTTGCACCTGCACTGCCGGGTGCTTTTAGTTCGATCACGGCCAGCGGCAGGCCGTTGACGAACAGCACCACGTCCGGCCGGCGTCTGGTCTGGCCGCTGATGACCACAAACTGTTGAACAGCCAGCCAGTCGTTGTTCTCCGGGCGGTCAAAGTCGAGTAGCCAAACCTTGCCCGCTGTCAGCACACCATCGTCTGCGTAGTACTCGACATCCACGCCTTCGGTCAGCAGCGTGTGGATGCGGCGGTTTTCTTCCAGCAAGTTCGGCAAGTCGTTTTGGGTGAGCTTGCGGATGGCGTCTTCCCTCGCCTCCGGCGGCAGCTGCGGGTTGAGCCGGGTGACGGCATCGGCCAATCGCTGGTGCAGCACCACGACATCGTGGCTTTCGCGTTCCGGCGCGCTGCCATCAGGGCCGATGGCCTCGTCTGAGGTGACGGCGTAGCCCAGCCCACTGAGTTGTTCGAGCAAGGCTTGCTCGATGGCGGCTTCGGATAGAAAGGCCATCAGACAGTTTCCGCCATTCGTTCGGCATCCTTTACCCGCAGTTCGCCGGAGAGCAGTTTGGGTAGCAGGGTGTCGCGGAGTTGGATTAGGGTCTGGGATTGCTGAACATTCAACAAGATTTTCTCGAACCACACGGACACAGCCTTCTCAAATCTTTGAAACATTTTTTCAGACGGAACAGCAATCTTTATTGCGTCGAATGTTTGACGCGTTATAGTCGAAAACACAGAGCCATGCGCCATGGAGCGCAATTGGATCACCATGTATTGCGCAGCGAGAAACACGAAATAGTCGCCCACCCCGTACTTTCCTCGCAATCCATAGCACGACTGGTTGAACGTCATTTCGCGCCCAGCCAGCGCCAAATTACCCACAGTGCCCCGTGCAGAAATGATGGTTGCGCCTTTAGGAATAAGGCGAACAGAACTTTCCTTAGCACCGGCTTGTGTGATGTTTTTTTCCGTCCTAGTTACGAATAAATCACTTGCAGCAGGTGTATCCACGACTGAGAACCAAGGAATATCACCATCCCAGTACTCATCCACGCTAGTCTTCGGCGTTCCACCGCCAATGATTTCCACTATTTTACTGAAATCTGCAACACGCCACCCCTTCGGAATCAAGCCCAATTCCGATTCCTGCATGTCTTCTGGCGGTAAGCCGTCGAAGTCCACGAACCAGGATTTGAACAGGGCGCGGGCCAGCGTTTCCAGCGCCTGGTTCGAACGTCGGTTTAGCTCTATTTTGTCATCGAACGCGCCGAGGATCCCTGAAATCCTGCGCTGTTCTTCGAGGGAGAAATTCGGGATCGGCAGATCGCCGATCTCTTTCAGGTTGAAATTCGGCTGCGCTGATTGCGCCGATGAATTTTTAATCCAAGAGCGACAGGCTGGCGATTGAATTGAATAGTGAATAAAGCGTGGATCAGCCTTAGATTGATCAGGAGTGATGATACCTACTGCTTGATTAGCATTTGCAGGAACATGCTCTGGTTGTACGATTGCCGTTTTTCCCAAATAGGCGCCCGCCATCGAGAAGAGAACATTGCCTGCGCAAAGCTGAGATCTAGCGAGCGCGTCGTGAGTTAGCTTATCGATGTACGCAAATTTATCTGTATCAATCGTGCCATCTGAAGTGATCGATTCCGACTTAATGTAGTTGATCCCGACAGAGACGAAGCCCTCGCCTCTCGATGGAGTCGTCCCCTTGGTAATACGAGTCGTTAAATCCCGTAAAGGAACGTAGTCAATTTCACCCTTCATCGCCAAGATTTTTTTTCCTTCTTTTACCACCACCTTGTCACGCTCAATGATCTTACGAAACGACTCGCCCGTCGTCTGCCAATCCACCACATCGACCTTCCACGGCAAATCCGATTCGGAAAAATCATCGGCCAGCGCCGCACTCACCGCCAGTGACAAGGGCTGGTCGGTGATGATGGCCAGGTCCAGATCGGAATACTGCTTGGCCAGCCATTTGGCCCGCGAACCGAAAGCCCATACTTCATATTGCGGAACGTGCTTACGCAGAATGTCGCGCACGATCTGCAAATGATCGGGCCGGATGTCGATATTGGGCGTATCAGACATTGCGTGCTTCCAGCTTTTGCAACAAGTCGCGCGCATCGACGATGAAGTCCAGGTTGCCCTGGTACATCTTCTTCGCCTTTTCGTGGTCGTAGGTGTGCGCGGTGATGTTGCGCATCTGCCGATACTTGAACCAGGCTTCTACGTCGGCAATCAAGCCCTTTTCGGCAGCCACGCGCAGCACTTCGCGAAAGTTGGTTTCATCCACCTCCTCCGGGCTGGCGGATTCGGCCTCGATCTGGCGCTTGAGCATCTTGATGCCGATTTCATAGACGAACTCGAAATTCTGGATGACGCCTGCCACCAGCGTGTTTTTCACCTGCTTCGATTGCTGGTCGAACCAGGTGCTGTCGCTGACCACGCCCAGGCTGTCTTCCAGAGAAGACACCGCATTGCGCAGTGCTGTGAGGTCGAGTTTCTCGTTCATCATGTCTCTCCTGTCAGAACCCCAGGTTCTTCAGATTGATCTCGATCGCTGCGTCAAGCTTCGCCGCTTCCTGCTGCTGCTCCCGCCACAGCGTTGCCAGGCGCTGCATCTTCTGCGCAAACGGTTCGCCGTCATCCTCTTGCGCCGCTGCGCCGACATAGCGACCCGGCGTGAGTACATGGCCGTGCTTGCGCACCTCGTCCAGAGAAGCGGACTTGCAGAACCCGGCGATATCAACATAGTCGCCTGCATCCTGCTCGCCACGCCATGCGTGATAGGTCGCCGCGATCCTGGCCACCTCGGCATCGCTCAATTCGCGCCGGGTGCGGTCAACCAGTGTGCCCATGTTGCGAGCGTCGATGAACAGGATCTCGCCACGGCGGTCGCGTAGCTTGCTCTGTAGCACCAGTCCGTTGCTGCGGTCCTTGGCCAGAATCCACAGGCAGGCCGGAATCTGCGTGGAATAGAACAGCTGCCCAGGCAGGGCGACCATGCAATCGACCACGCCGGTTTCAATCATCGCCTTACGGATGTCGCCTTCGCCGCTTTGCTGGCTGCTCATCGAGCCATTCGCCAGGACAACGCCGGCAAAGCCGTGCGGGCTGAGGTGATGGACGATGTGCTGCAACCAGGCGTAGTTGGCATTGCCCACCGGTGGTGGCCCGAACGCCCAACGCACGTCATCACGCAGCCGTTCGCCGCCCCAGTCGGAAATGTTGAACGGTGGGTTGGCCAGGATGAAGTCGGCTTTCAGGTCGCGCAGTTCGTCCTTGTGAAAGCTGCCCTCGTTGTTCCAGCGGATGTCGCTATCGATGCCGCGCACGGCGAGGTTCATCTTGCACAGGCGCCAGGTCGTGTAATTACTTTCCTGCCCATAGATGGCGATGTCGCCAATGCGCCCGCCGTGCTCGTTGACGAACTTCTCGCTCTGCACGAACATGCCGCCGCTGCCGCAGCAGGGGTCGTAGATGCGGCCCTTGTATGGCTCGATCATCTCCACCAGGGTGTGCACCACGCTGCGCGGTGTGTAGAACTCGCCGCCGCGCTTGCCTTCGGCGCCGGCGAACTGGCCGAGAAAATATTCATACACGCGGCCCAGCACGTCTTTGGACTTGGCGCCCTTGTCGTTGAGCGCAATACCAGAAATCAGGTCGATCAGTTCGCCCAGCATCACCTTGTTGAGCGCGGGGCGCGCGTAGTCCTTGGGCAGCACGCCTTTCAGCGATTCGTTGTCCTTCTCGATAGCGCGCAAGGCGTCATCGATCAGCGTGCCGATGCTCGATTGCTTGGCGTTTGCCTGCAGGTGCGACCAACGCGCCTGCTTGGGAACCCAGAAAATATTCTCGGCGAGGTACTCGTCCTTGTCCTCTGCAGCCTGTGGATCTTCGGCCAGCAATGCTGCGTGCCGGGCTTCAAAGGCATCCGAGATGTATTTGAGAAAAATCAGGCCGAGCACAACGTGCTTATAGTCGCTGGGCTCCATGTTGCCGCGCAGCTTGTCGGCGGTTTTCCAGAGCTTGTCGGCGTAGTCGAGTTCGGACACAGATTCCTTCTTGAGCGGTGCAGGCGCGGGTTTGGCCCGTGCCGGCTTGGGCTCGGGTGCAACATTGGGCGTAGCTGGCATCTGTATCGCCGCCGTCAAGGCAACCGATCCACCTCGCCCCCGACCAGCGCGGATGCGGCCGTCGTCGATCAGTTGCTGCTTGATGCGTTGGTAGGTGCTGTCCTGCCAGCCCAGTTCCTCACGCAGGCGTTGATTGCCCGCGCTGCCGCCAAGCGAAGCCAAGGCGGCGATGAAGCGCTCGATCTTTTGTTCGGTAGATGTCACTTTTTCTTCCTCTGGCTTCAGGCGGGCCAGTAAAGCCGCTTCAGCGGCACAATGCGTTTTGTCTCGGCGTCGGTAGCCGCATAGTGCTCGATCAGCGCGCGCACCACATGGTCCAGCGTCCACAGCGCCAGTGGAATGGACGCGCGATCTGCTTCGTACTGCGCATCCTTGCTGAAGCCGCCGGTGCTGACATACAAACCGCGATCATCCTTGTGGCGCCCACCAAGAAAGCTGCGAATGTCCTGACTGCCCATCTGCCCCTTACGATGCTTGACCTCCACGACAATACGTGGATGTTCGAAGCCAAACCCGTCGGGCGATGCAACGATGTCTTTCCCACGGTCCGAGCCGGGAGGCGAGACCTGGGTCTTGTAGCCCATCGCTCGCAGAATGCCGGCCACAAGTTGCTGCATATCACTCCAGCCAAGCTCGCTGACCAGATCCTTGATGCGCTCGAGCGCCTGGGATTCGATACCTGCGAGAGGGTCGGCAACGGCTTCGTCCAGCGCTTCTTCGATCTCCTGTACCGGCTTACCTTTGAGCACTGCCAATATCTCGTCGGCGGCACTGGGCGGCACCTCAAACAATGTCAGTGTGGAGCCAAGGCTATTCTTGGTTGAGATACCCAGGTGATCGCGGGGAAGCTCCTGCTGCAGCCATTGCACCTTCCGCGCAAGTGCTATGCCTGATTCAGCCGACTCCGGGAGGTACTCCGCCTGCCCCGCCACAGTGCCAACTGCGTAAAGGCGATTCGCTGGCGAGTAAGTAATGACCCAATCGTCTTGCTGAATTTCATTTACGAAACGCCATACCTGAGAGGCTCCGGAAATGACGGTACCAGGTCTGGCCAATGGCTCAGCAGCCTGATAAATGGCGATCAATTGCTTGCGATCAACACCTGGCTTGGCCTCAGCCGCGAGCTGTGTCCAACCTACTGCAACCACGCCTTGCTCGCGAAATGCTTCGTACAAGCTCCCGCCCTCACCGCGCACCATCCACATCCGTGCCATCACGACCTTCTTCTTAAATTCAGAATTTTCTATACATTCTTCGTCGCAAGACCTTAGCACCAGTCGTCTTCACGCTGATGCCTCACTGCGAGCGCGAGCACCGTCTGCTTGTCTTGGACTTCGAACAACAGCGCATAGCCACTTGGGCCGAAGCCAATCACCAGCTCACGCTGGAAAGGGTCGCCTTGGCGAACTTTACGACAGCTCAGCGGTGCCACTTCAAGTGCAGCGATGCTCTCACGAATGGCCTGTAATGCACGCTCAGCGATGGCGAAATCGCCATCGACACGCTGCAGCAGCCAGTCGTAAAGCCGCGCAAGATCGTCGCGCGCTTCTTCGGTGAAGCGGATCGTGAAGCGCACTCTGGTTCAGCCCTTGCGCGCCTTGTCCAGTTGGGACTGCAGCCCGGCCAGCACATCCCTCGCGTCAATTTACCGGTCAGACGCCTTGGCGCTGTCACGCGAGGCCAGCCCGCGCGCAATGAAGGCTTCCTGCTGCTGACGCTGCTGCACCTGGGCGCGCACGGAGTGCTCGACAAAGCTAGAAAGCGTCTCACCCTCCTGCAACACGGCTTCGGCCGCTTCGCGCAGCGCGGGATCTACCCGGAGCGACGGAAGAGATGCGGATTTCATGGCAGGCCCAGTGCGTTGCAATTGCGATGCATCATCGCAAGTGAGCGCCGGTGCTTCAAGGTTTTCTTTGCGAACCTAAGCCGACGATGTCGCATACACAGCACTTCTCCAAGGGATGCACAGGTCGAGGTCCGCCTGGGCAACCCTGCTTGTGTGGCACCACGAGATCCTTGGGCTTCAATGCCACATCCGAGTCTGCCGCATTCCATATTCCGGAATATGGAATGCGGCGAACGACATGTTTGTGCAGGCAGTCTCAGCTATACGCTGCCTGGACCGGTGGGTCTACAGGTCAAAAGCAAAAGCCAAAAGCTCTCACCCAATACTTCGCGGCTTGACCGCCTCATCCTGCGCCATCGATCTTTCCTGTGCCAGACTTTGCGCTTGCGCCAACGTACGCGCGTCGAGCTCTTGCAGCTTTGCCAGCGATTGCTCCACCGGCGTACTGACTGCCACGTCAGTGGGCATGCTGGCGCGCAGATGGGCCGGGTTGCTGGGTTCGCCCTGTACCACGAACACGGTGGCACCGGCCGCTGCACGCGGCATCTGGCTGCTCAGCATTACGTGGTCGATGCGTTCGAGCCCGTGCTCTTTTGCCAGGTGGGCCAGGCTGGCGCTCATCCGCTCGCTGTGCGCATCGCTTGCGCGGCCCATGCTGGCATCCAACCGGCCAACCAAGGTGCTGGCTTGTGCATGCAACGGATGAGGCGCGGGGTGGGCGTCTTCTGCGTCTGCCTGTCGTGGCCTCCCAGGCGCCGGCGCTGCAGGCCCGCCGTTCTGCAGCTGCGGCTGGGCCGGCCGATGCCCCTGCTCCTCCTGCCCTGGCCGTACCCCTTCACGCCCTCGCCCTTGGTCCTGATGCTGCTCCCGCACCGGCCCGGGTGTGGTGCTGGTCAATACGTATTGCCAGCGTGTCTGCGCGGGGTTGCCTTGAACCGCCGCGATGAACCCATCGTACTCGGCTGGATGAATTGTCTGGCAGCCAGCCGAATCGGTACTGCCGCTGGAACCGCGATGAATCTTGAAGGTGTCGTTGAGATTTTGCACACCGTTGAGATCGGCTTGATCAAACCAGCCGTCCGCATTGCTATCCCGCTGTACCCCGCCCCGCCCTGCATCGACTGCCGCCTGACTCGGGCGTAATGCGTTGTCTTGGGTGCCTGGCCGGCTGGGATTTGGGTGCTGCCCCATCCGCATCTCGATGGTGCCTTCGCTCAGGCGACCGAGATCCCTGATGCCATCGGCATTGACATCCTCGCCTTCGATCTTCCTGGGCCTGGTGATGCTTTCAAAGCCTGGCGACGGTGCAAATGTCCTGTTCTCCATGCCGCCTTCCGCACGCGGGCGCCGCCCCGTGTTGCCTGCATGATGATCGTACTGCGCAGTCGGCTCGGTGTTTGCTTGTTGGGCGACCTGCGTATGACGCGTGCCATCGGCATCCTTCCACAGTACGACCAGGCGGTCGTTGTAGACGCCCGTGCCGCCCTGAGCTTCGTTGATGGCAGGGGTTGCCGGATCGTCGCTCCGCAAGCTTCCGGCATGCGCGCGATCCTGCATGGCCGCAAGCGTTGAGTTTTCCTGGCGAAGGCCTAATACCACGCGCTCGTTGGGTCGCGAGAGTGCCTCGTGCGCGGCTTCGTTACCTCGCACCTGTACGATGCTGGCGTAGACGTCATAGCGCTGTGCGTCGCTCAAGGCAGCCATTTGCGCTTGCGGCGGAATTGCTGGCTGATTTGACGCGGCTAGTTGCAAGCGTTGCAGCACACTGGCATCCGCAGAGGCGACCGGCCCTTGTTGATGATTGGCGATTGCACCGGCGGACGCTGCGCCGATATAGCGATCCAGTGCGTCACGCACGACCTCTGCCTGTCCTTGTCTGCGCTCATCAAGCATGCGCAGCGCCTCGGCCTGTCGATTGGCGTTGAACAACGCAGAAATCTGGTCGGCAGTCGCACGGATGTCTAAATCGTTGGATCTCGCCATTTCGATGCTCCTTGCAGAAGTGGTCACTCGCTGATGAAACGGTCCTCACCATCTGGATAATCCGCACATGCCGGTTCGCCTGTGCGCTGCTGGCGACAAGGCCACTGCGCTCTAGCGACTCGTTCTACCAGCTCGAAGCGTTCGCCTGTCCACCGAAGAAAACCAAAATGGGCGTAAGACCCGACGCGCTTTGGGTCATCGGTGGCCAGCGGCTGGTCAGGATCGAATTCCATCAACCATCGCATTGTCGGCGCCAAGGGCAGCTTGTCATCGAACAGAAAAAGCTCCGAGCCGCCGTGGTCGTTTTGCCGGGCAACATCTTCTGCAGTCAGGCTAGGCGCTGGTGGAAACACCGCTGCACTGACATCGCGTGCGGTGCCGTCCTTGGTGACGCGATACGCCTTTCGCCCCTTGCCTGACTGGCACGCAAGGCCTGCCTCGCCCGCGCCACATTTCACCGGCCAGACCAAGTACACCGTTTTGTCGGGATCAGCACTTTCAAACGAACGGATCGTCAGTTCACCCGCCACCACGGTAAAGTCCGCGCGCCGTCCCAGGCCGGGTGCGGCCACGTATACGGCATCGCGCAGGCCCGCTTCGCGCGCTTGCGGCGAGGCATCGACCGCATCTGCAGGCAGGGCAAGCAATGCAGCCGCCATATGCGCAGGTGCCGGGCCTTTGCAAAACCCGTCCCTTAGCAAAGGCGCGGGCGAGGAGCCCTGTGATTGCGTACGGTCCACACAGACGGCGCCCATCTGCCGTTCCAGTTTGAAGGACACCCAAGGTGAAGGCGTGGCAGCAGGCGCCTGAGGAAAAGACGATGCTTTTTGTGCACCACTTGGGGGTTTTGCGGCAGCCTGTTCCATCGAAAGCCGTGCACACCCAAGCGTCATGATGGGCACCAGCGCGGTCGCCACGATGCAATGCGTCAGCTTCTTCACGGGCATCCTTGAACGGAGAGGGCGAACGTCCCGGACTGTGGCCGTATGAGCAGGCTCGGTCAAGTGATTGATCGCAGACGAAAACGGTTCAGCGACACTCTCATTTCGGGACCGAAATAGACGCTGCATCCCGCAACGACGCCATCTGGTATGGACTCAGCGCGACTGTCCGGGGTGAGCAGCAATTCGGATAGTTTGAAACGTTTAACCAACACGCTGCGCGCGGCTCCATGTGCTCACCAGCATTGCACAAGGAGGTTGAAGTGGCCTGTGTTAAAGCCAGCCTAGAACATGGATGTCCCACAGGCGCTGCCCCGTCCCTTCCTGATTTACCGCACCAATCATCCGACAACGACTTCGCCTGAGCGACGGCCAATCACGATCGTCTCGTACCACCTGACCATTGACCGTACTGGGTAGCGGCAAGCGCACCTCGATTAGCGAGCAGGTGCGCGCACGCCATCGAAAGCCCTCTACCCGCTCGCACCTTGCCTACCCGCGCTCTGCCTATCCGCGCAGCGCCACCCGAAGCGCCTCCCCCGCCAACCGCGCGCTCGCCAGCAAACGCTCCAGGCTCTGCCCATGCCGGGCGCTGGCGGACAGCCCGGCCATGGTGGTGCTGACGAAATCCGCCAGCCGGTCGGCGTCGTGCGGGCGCTGCTTGGCGATGTGGGAGCGGATCAACTCCTGGGCTGCGACATGGAAGCCGCAGGCCGCCTCGCGCGCCTGCGCGTCGTTGCTGCGCGTGCCTTCCAGCACCAGGCAGCCGGTGGCGGCGGGGTCTGCGGCGTAGCAGCGCGCGGCCTGCTCCAGTACGTCGGCCAGGGCGTCGGCCAGCGGGCGGGCGGTGTCCAGGATCTGCGGCAACGGGATGGCCCCGGTCTGCGCGTAGCGGTCGAGGATGCGCGCATACAGGCCGGCCTTGCTGCCGAAGGCGGCGTAGAAACTGGGCGGGTTGATGCCCAGTGCCTGGGTGAGGTCGGCCACGCTCAGTGCGTCGTAGCCGCGCGCATGAAACAGCTGCTGCGCAGTGGCGACCGCTTGGTCCGGGTCGAATGCGCGCGGCCGGCCGCGGGCCCGGGGGGTTTCTGTAGTCATAGTTACAAAATCCTTGACGGCAGGCGAAAACTATTATGTATTACTCGCTACATTAATTGCGAGGTGATGCATGTCAGCGTTCAAAGACAAGTCGGTATTGGTGCTCGGTGGCAGCCGGGGGATTGGGGCCGCCATCGTGCGGCGCTTCGTGGCCGAGGGCGCACGGGTGACGTTTACCTATGCCGGCTCTGCCGAGGCGGCGCAGCGCCTGGCCGGTGACACCAGCAGCACCGCGGTGCTGGCCGACAGTGCCGACCGCGATGCGGTCATCGACACGGTGCGCCGCAGCGGGCCGCTGGATGTGCTGGTGGTCAACTCCGGCATCGCCTTGTTCGGCGATGCCCTGGACCAGGATCCGGACGCGGTGGACCGGCTGTTCCGCATCAACGTGCACGCGCCTTACCACGCCGCCGTGGAGGCCGCGCGGCAGATGCCGCCCGGCGGGCGGATCATCGTGATTGGCTCGGTCAACGGCGACCGCATGCCGCTGCCCGGCATGGCGTCCTACGCGCTGAGCAAATCCGCGCTGCAAGGGCTTGCGCGCGGGCTGGCGCGCGACTTCGGGCCGCGTGGCATCACCATCAACGTGGTACAACCGGGTCCGATCGATACCGACGCCAACCCGGAAAACGGGCCGATGAAAGACCTGATGCACAGCTTCATGGCGATCAAACGCCACGGCCGCGCCGACGAAGTGGCCGGCATGGTGGCCTGGCTGGCAGGCCCGGAAGCGAGCTTTGTCACCGGAGCGATGCATACGATCGATGGCGCGTTTGGGGCATGACGCGGCGAGCTGCCGTTGCACCGCCCGCGTTTTGATCCACGCGCCTTTCCTTCCGGCAGAGCGTGATCGCATTCCCATGTCATGCGGCGCATGGCACGGACAATCGCAGGCTTGGCCCTTGCTGTCGCGCTGATCCCAAGTTGCCTATAGTTGCGGCGAACCCTGCAATGGACTGACCAATGCACATGATGTCATCCGGCCGGTGCCTGGCTCTTGCACTCGCCGTCGCCGTGACCGGCAGTGCCTGTGCACGGACGCCATCACCCGAACAAAAAAGGACTTCCCCCATGTCAGGCACCGTTACCACAGGCCGCACCATCAACGGGCACACCTATTCGGACGCGCCGGTTGACGTAAAGCTGGGGCCGAACACCTTCCGCATCCCCGCCAACTATCTGGACAGCCAGATCGCACCATGGCCGGGCGAAGGCGTCACGCTGGTCATCGAATGGCCAGACATGACCCCCACCCCGCCCGGGGCACGGGCCAGCCCGCGTACGAATGATTTCCGAAAGGAGATCTCAGTTCGAATCAATTACATCGACCGGGCTCCTATCGAGACATCATTAGAGCGACATTCTTCCAATGATGCGATAACCGAGGCCAATTCAGTGGAACGTCGAGATCCGAGGCAGCGCCTCGATCTCCGCCTTGCCCAGCAAGACACGTTGGACCTAACGCCTTACGCAATCGACGAAGCGAAAATGCTGGCGTATTCGAAAGAGTACGAAGACCACTACGGGAAACCGCCGATTCGCAACCCTGCCTACGAAGATGACTGGTACGTCGCGCGCGACTCAAGCGGCGGCCTCATCACCTTCATCAAGTGCGACAGCACCAAATTTCGTGGAGACGGTGTGCGGCTGGAGGGAGCTGAAGTAGTACACGAGAAAGGCGCTGTTGCTGCAAGTTGTGTCCACTACTTCTCTGATATCGAGAACAAGCTTTCTATCACCCTGAACTATAAGCGCGCCTTCTTGAAGGACTGGAAACGCATGGAAGACGCGGTAAGGACCGTACTGGCCCGCACCAAAGTCAGGTGATCGGCGCGACGATAAGGAGCAGGACATGAGCGGATTGAAAGAGCAGGACCTCAAGATTCTTTCCAGCTATGCGGACGCGGGCAACCGCGAGCTGTACTGGAATTATCTTTCGCAGCTAGATGGTGCAGATGGCTACGGGACACTGGCACTGGGCGTGGTGCGTAACGATAGCTTGCCCGGTCAGGTTGCAAATAGTTACGCACAGAATTATGCCAGGACACAGCACGATAACGGCTCTCACTTTGCCAACGCGAACCTGAGCGAGAGGCAGTGGGAAGCGTTTGGGCAAACCCTCCTCAAAAAGGATCTTGAAGCCAGGCAATACTGGATGAGCGAACACCGTCCGGACCTAGCGCAGAATTTGCCTGGTGCTGATGTCATGCGGGCACACGATCAAGCCTTCCTGGACCATGAGCTCGACCCCAACTGCTGGACCCCACGCGTCCTCCTGCAAGCGGCCCTGGAAAAAAGCGGTCCCCAAAAGCTGGAACAGATCTGGACCAACATGCTCGACAACGAGTACGGCGGCGCTGCCCGTATCAGGAACACGGGCTACGAGACCTTTGCGCAGATGGGACTGGCGGCCGGCAGCCAGTACCTGGCCAAGCTCGGCACCACCGAGGCGATCCAGATGCTGGAAGGCCGCTCAGCCGTCGACCCCAACGTCATCGGCAGCAACAGCTTCTACGCGATGTACTTTGAAAAAGAGCAGAAATGGGTGAACGTCAGCGCAGGCGGTGGGCATCTTTCCATGCGCGAAGAAACAAATCCCGGCCGTATCGCCGAACTCGACGATGCCCGCGCCGTGCGTCTTGAACGGCAGCAGAAAGCCACGCAGTTCCATGAAGACGATTCGCACCGCTCCATTACCCGCAGCCCGCTCACGGTATCGGTCGACGGGCTGCCCGATCGGATGCAGCCGCCCACCAAACTCGCCGATATCGGCCCTGAGCACCGGGACTACGCATTGCTGCAGCAGGTGCGCGCAGGCGTGAACGCGATCGATGCGCAAGCCGGGCGCACACCAGACGAGAACAGCGAGCGCCTCATCGCCAGCGTGATGACCCTCGCCCGCCAGAACAACCTGGACCGGGCCGACCACGTGGTACTGAGCGAGCAGACGACCGACAGCCCGGCCGGCCGCAATGTGTTTGTGGTGCAGGGCGAGTTGAACAACCCGGCGCACCTGCGCGCCCACATGCCGACCGACGTGGCCGTGCAGACGCCGGTGGAGCAGTCGCTGCAGCGACTGGAAGTCGCCAGTACCGATCGCCAGCAGGCGTTGGCGCAGAGCCAGCAGCAGGAGATGGATACCCGCCAGCGTGAGAGTGCGTCGATGCGCATGGGATAACGGCGCTAGGCGGGTGGCGAGGCATTGCGGCGGCTTCTTGGGCTATGGCGTGCAGGCGATACGGGTTGGCAACGTCGGCGTGGCGCACGACGATCTCCAGCACCGGCTTGTGCGGCTCGGGTGGCAGTGCATCGAATAACAGGGACACCGGGCTACAGCAATCAGGGAACTGCGAACATCACGGCCCCGCAAAGCCCGCCTCACGTTGCGAGCGAACGGCCAGCACAAACACCGTGTCGATCTGCGCGACATGGCAGTACAGCGCCAGATTGCCGTGCGCGCCGTGACCGATCACCAGTTCGCGCTTGTCGCCGCCGGCCGGCCGATCAGCGGATTGGTTTCCAGCACGTCGATGGCCGCAATGATCTCGTGCAGGCGTGCTGCGACATGTGCGGCCTCATGGCGCTGGAGGTGGTCGAAGATCCGCTCAAGATCCTGTGCAACCTCCGGTGCCAGCGCGATATGCGCCATGCTACCGGGCTAGTTTGCGAGCCGTGGGACGCTTTGCCGGCTCGCCGGCCATGCGCTTTTCCAGATGGCCACGCATGTCGTCCCAGGCGATGGTCTTCCCGGACGCCACAATGCCGGCATCACGCTGCTCGGCAACCGCATCGAAATCGGCACGACGCTCGACCGATTCCGCCTTTTCGGCGATCGCTTTCAGGATGAAACCATGTGACGTCGTGCCGCCCCGCTTCGCTGCTGCAGCAACGCGCATCTTGAGTTCGTCTGGAAGGCGGATGGTTGTAAAGCCCGGCAAGACCGGGCTGTTTCCTGTGCTGCGATGACCGCAACGCTCAGCGCTTGCGTGCCTTCAACCATGCCTTGATCTGCGGCAGCGAGGCCGCCCGCAGCTTCACCCGCGTTTGGATCGTGTTGATGGCGTTGTCTGCGGCCTGCCGCGAGGTGGGTGCGACGTACTGCTCGGCATAGGCCTTGATCCGGTCGGCGGTGGCAAGCTCGGCCGAGTCCATGCCCAGGCCGGGGTAGTAGCGGGCACGCGAGGTGGAATCCACCAGGGTGTCCACCTGCGTGCGATGCGCCACCGCGAAGTCGAAAGCAAGTTCCGGGTGCCGGGAAGCGACCCGGTCGATCATGCTCGCACCGGTGGTGGCGCCCGGCTCGGCTGTCAACGCCAGTTCCAGCGCGCGCCTGGCCAGTGCCTCGTCGTTGGGCATGGAGAGGAAGTCGTAATAGGTGTCGCGCACCATCGACGAGGTTTCCTGCGTGGCCAAGACATGCAAGGCGTCCCAGGTGGCGGCGTCGGCATTGTGCGCAACCGCGCCCAGCACGCTGTCGCGCAGCTCCGGCGACAGCGAGGCGGGGTTGGCCTGGAAGGCGGCAAAGCGCCGGCGTGCCTCGGCGATCACGGCGGCATCGCCCATGTCGCTGAGGGTGGCGACCAGGCGGGTACGCAACTGCTGGATCTGCGCCGAATCGCCAGCGCGGTTGTCCCAGCCCAGCGTTGCGAATTCGGCCGTCAGCCGCGGCACGGCATAGGCACGCCACGCCGCGCGCGCAGCCGGGTCGCGCTCGAAGCTGCCATCCACATCGTCGTAGATGCTGGCCACCATGTCCCAGACATCGGGCGATGCGCCTGCCGCCACCTGGGCGGTGAGATCCAGCACGTCGGCCTGCGCCTGCACGCCGGCACCGGCCAGTGCGCTGGTGTCGTTCAACACGCCCACCTGGTCCACCACCGGTAGCGCGGCAAACCTGGTGGTCAGCGCCTTGAACTGCGCGGGCGCATACCAAGTGCGGAAGTAGCCCTTTTGCCCGGCATTGACCACCACCGGTGCGTCGCAGCCGGGCACCTGCACCTGGGCGGTGCCGTCTACCAGCACGCGCACTGGCGCGCCATTGCCGCTGCGCAGGACGACCGGCACATGCCAGCGCAACGGCTGCTTGTCGGGGCGGTCCAGCGTGAACTCGCCCTGCTCCAGCGTCACTGCGGTCTGGCCGCCGACGCAGCGGCTACTGGCCTTGATCAACGGCACGCCCGGCTGCAGGGTGAAGTCGTGCGCCACCTGGGTGAATTGCTTGCCCGGGGCCAGCGCGTCGATCTGCTGCCACAACTGGTCGGTCACCGCGTTGCCGTACTGGTGTTGCTTGATGTAGCTGCGCACACCGGTGCGCCAGTGGTCCGAGCCGACATAGTCTTCCAGCATGGCAATTACCGCCTCGCCCTTCTGGTAGGTGATGGCGTCGAAGGCCTGGCTGGCCTGCTCCACGGTGGCCACGTGCTGCACCACCGGATGGGTGGTCGCATACGCATCGCGCCGCATCGCCGCGCGGCTCTTCAGCGCCGGGCCGGTCTTGTCGATATCCCATTCCGGATGCAGTTTTGCCGTGGTGCGCGCTTCCATCCAGTTGGCGAAGCCTTCGTTGAGCCACAGGTCGTCCCACCACGCCATGGTCACCAGGTTGCCGAACCACTGGTGCGCGATCTCATGCGCGGCGACGGTGAACACGCCTTGCTTGGTGTCGATGTTGGCCACCGCCGGATCCAGCAACAACGAGTATTCGAAGGTGAAGATCGCGCCCCAGTTTTCCATGGCGCTGAAGAACTGGCTGCGCCCGGGCGCGGCGATGTTGTCCAGCTTGGGCAGCGGGTACGGGATGCCGAAGTAGGCGTTGTATTCGTGCAGCACATCGCGGCCGGATTCCAGCGCGAACTGCGCCTGGTCCACCTTGCCCTTCTGCGCGATCACGCCGATCTCGGTGCCGTTGTCGGCGGTGACGGTGGCACGCTCGAAATCGCCCACGCTGACGAACAGCAGGTATGTGGACATCTTGGGCGAGGTCTGGAATGCGATGCGGGTGCGCCCGTTTGCGCCCGGCTTGGACGAGGCCACCGGCATGTTGCTCACCGCCATCTGCCCGGCCGGCGCATTGATCGCCAGGTCGAAGGTGGCCTTGAAGTTGGGCTCGTCCCAGGAAGGAATGAAGCGGCGCGCATCGGAGTTTTCGAACTGGGTGAACAACGCGCGGCGCGCACCTTGCGCGGTGGTGTAATCCAGCGCGAACAAGCCGTTGGCCTGCGTGTTGATCACGCCGCTGTAGTCGATGGACAGCACGTACTCGCCCACTGCCAGCGGCTTGTCGAACGCGAACGTGGCGGTCTGCGCCTCGGCATCAGTGCTGACCTTGGCAGCTTGCGGCTTGCCGCCTTTTTGGGTGAGCGTGCCATGCGCCAAGCTCAGGTTGGCCGCCTGCAACACGATGCGGTCGGTGGCCTGCAGCACGCTGACGTCGATGGCGACCTTGCCGTCGAACGTCATCTTGTCGGCATGCGGCGTGATCTCCACCGCGTAATGCGTGGGCTTGGCCGTACGCGGTAACTGGGTGGTGATGGACGAGGCGGCGGCGCTCGTCGGCGCGGGCGTGGCGGCGAGCACGCAGGCAGCCGGACTTGTACCGACCAGGGCCAGTGCGATGGCGGTCACCAGGGGAAGACGCATGGGAAATTCTCGATGTGGGCGAAGTGGGCAGGCAAGCGGCGCCAGGCCGCGGATGATCCGCCGGAACAGTGCCCGCAGGCACCGCCGGAAGTCATGGCAAATCTCAGCAATCCTCAAATGCCAACGGCCCGGACAAGCCGGGCCGTTGGACGATGCCGCGTCTGGCGTCAGCCGATCAGGCGAACGGATCCTGCAGCACCATCGTGTGGTCACGATCCGGGCCGGTGGAGACGATCGAGATCGGGCAGCCGGCCAGTTCTTCCAGCGCGCGCAGGTAGGCACGCGCGGCCACCGGCAGCTTGTCCCACTCGGTGATGCCGTGGGTGTTTTCGGTCCAGCCCGGGAACTCCAGGTACACCGGGGTGCACTCTTCCCAGCCCTGCGCGTCCAGCGGGGCGTATTCGGTACGCTTGCCGCGGTATTCGTAGGCGATGCAGACCTTGAGCTTTTCCATGCCGTCGAGCACGTCGAGCTTGGTGATGCACAGGCCGGAGATGCCGTTGATGGCCACCGCACGCTTGAGCGCAACGATGTCCATCCAGCCGCAGCGGCGCGGGCGGCCGGTGGAGGCGCCGTACTCGGCACCGCGGTCGCGGATGCCCTGGCCCACTCCATCGTCCAGCTCGGTCGGGAACGGGCCGCCGCCAACGCGCGTGGCGTAGGCCTTGGCGATGCCCAGCACGTAGTCGATCGCATCGGCGCCAACGCCGGTGCCGGCCAGTGCGCCGCCGACGGTGGTGTTGGAGCTGGTGACGTACGGATAGGTGCCGTGGTCGATGTCCAGCAACGCGCCTTGCGCGCCTTCGAACAGCACGCGCTTCCCCTGCTTGCGCAGGTCGTGCAGGATGCCGGCCACGTCCGACTTCATCGGCTGCACGTAGTCGCCGAAGGCCAGCGCTTCGTCGAAGGTCTTCTGGAAGTCCACCGCTTCCACGCCCAGATACTTGGTCAGCACGAAGTTGTGGTAATCCAGCGCGGTGCGCAGCAGCTCTTCCAGCTGCGGCGGGTAATGCAGGTCGGCGATGCGGATACCGCGGCGGGCAACCTTGTCTTCGTACGCCGGGCCGATACCGCGGCCGGTGGTGCCGATGGCCTTGCCGCCAGCGGCCTTCTCGCGCGCCTGATCCAGGGCGATGTGGTACGGCATGATCAACGGCGCGGCCGGGGAGATCTTCAGGCGCGAGCGCACTTCCACGCCGGCACCTTCCAGCTCGCTGATTTCCTTGATCAGCGCGGCCGGGGAGATCACCACGCCATTGCCGATCAGGCACAGCGCGTCGTCGCGCAGGATGCCGGACGGAATCAGATGCAAGACGGTCTTCTTGCCGTTGATGACGAGCGTGTGGCCGGCATTGTGGCCACCCTGGAAGCGGACCACCGCACCGATCTCTTCGGTAAGCAGATCGACGATCTTGCCTTTGCCTTCATCGCCCCACTGGGCACCGAGCACGACAACTGACTGACCCATGACGGGTGAACTCCTGAGTTTTGCTGCGGCCATCGGGGCCGCGGGATGGGACCGGTTCACGGCTGGCGGCGCCACCTGGCGCGCGGCTCCATCGGGGAGCGTTGCAGCGGCGCGTGAAGCCCTGACACGGAAAAAGCCGAACGAGGTGCCCTGTGTGAGCGTGCCCGGCCGGCTTTTGTGCATTATCCGGGTTTCCGGTGACGTGCACTACCCCTGGCGGACGGCGGACCGGGCGCGGGTCAGATTGCGGCTGGCCGTCGGTTGCGCGGTGCTCCGAGCGCTGCCGGCCCCTAGCCCGGGAGATCCCGTCGCGACAATCCCAATGGCTCGTAGGAGCGCACCAGGGCGCGACCGGCACTACCGGTAACGCCGTCGCGCCCTGGTGCGCTCCTACGCTGCCCGCTGCGGTCGGAATGGACCACCCACTCAGTGACGCACCACCCACAGCGCGATCGCGCCCAGCACCAGGGTCACACCACCAATCGCACGCAGTTGCGCGGTGGGCAGACTGAACAGTTGCTCGACCATACGCTTCCAGGCGGTAGGCGCGACAAACAGCAGCAGGCCTTCGATGAGGGCGATCAGGCATAACGCGGACAGAAATTCATGCATCAGCAACACCAGGACGTGGGGAACTGCAGTGTGCCGCGTCAGCGCCCTCCACGCGCCCAGCGTAGGAGCGCACCCGGGCGCGACAGGCATTCCCGATAAAGCCGGTCGCGCCCGGGTGCGCTCCTACGCGGCAACGTAGCGAGCCTTGGCAAACCTGCAGACCGCCCAAAGCACCATCGCCCGATCCACGACAGGCGCCCCCCCGACAAACCCACCCCGTAGGAGCGCACCCGGGCGCGACAGGCATTCCCGGTAAAGCCGGTCGCGCCCAGGTGCGCTCCTACGCGGCGGCGCGCGGCAAACGGTGGGCATGCAGGCCTTGCTCGCGGCTCGACGCTCAGAGCCAGATTGCGTCCCAGAACGGATAATCACCGACGTGGGTGACCAGCCCGGCCCGGAGCGGATTGGCGATGAGGTAACGCGCGGCTGCGTGCAGGTCGTCGTCTTTGCGCAACGCGTGGTCATGGTAGCTGCGGCTCCAGACCGGTGCGTGATGCTGCCGCTGATCGTTCACCGAACGCGCTACGCACGCTTTCATACGGGACACGGCGTCGGCCAACGCGGTGACGCTCCCCAGCTGCAACAGCCAATGTGCGTGATCCGGCATCAACACCCAGGCCAGCAGCCTGGCATCGCAAGGCGTTGCTGCGGTGAATGCCCGGCAGGCGGTTGCTGCAAGCAGAAAATCTGCGAACACGGCGCGACGCTGCCATGTCGTGGTGGTCAGCAGGTAAACGCTGTTGGGCGAAGACTGCCTGCCGCGGCGCAGCGCGCGATGCCCTGGGGAGTCGATGTTGGCCATACCGCGATGCTGACGGCCTTGGACCACGCGGGATATCGGCGGTTGCCGCGTTCTGCGCTAGGGGGAATCCATATGGCGACTGACTATCAACGGCAATCAGCGGGGTCCGCCGGTAAGGCCCGTCGCGCCCGGGTGCGCTCCTACCGGGCCGAGTCTGGCCAACACGACGGGAGAGGCGCTCCAGGCAGCCGCGGATTCCGGACATACCCATGGGCATTAAAGTGCACGAAGCGCCGTGCGCCCGATCCATCGGCTGACGCACGCCCTGCGTAGGAGCGCACCTGGGCGCGATTGCCTTACCGGGCATGCCCGTCGCGCCCGGGTGCGCTCCTACCGGGTCGAGTCTGGACAACACGACGGGAGAGACGCTCCAGGCAGCTGCGGATTCCCGACATACCCATCAGCATCACAGTGCACGAAGCGCCATGCGCCCGATCCATTGGCCGACGCGCGCCCTGCGTAGGAGCGCACTTGGGCGCGATCGCCTTACCTGGCATGCCCGTCGCGCCCGGGTGCGCTCCTACGGTGGGGGCGCGGCAGCGAGAGGCACATACGACAACGCCCGCATTCCGCGGGCGTTGTCGATTCAGCGCAGAGCGATCAACGATCGCTCTTGAGGTACTGCAGGAACGGGTCGTTCTTGTCCAGCACCACCACGCCGTTGCCGTCGGTCATGGAGCCGCGATAGGCCTCCAGGCTGCGATAGAACGCGTAGAACGACGGATCCTTGGCACCGGCCTGGCCGTAGATGCGGGCGGCGTCGGCATCGCCTTCGCCGCGCAGCTTCTGCGCATCGCGCTCGGCGTCGGCCACGATCACGGTGGACTCGCGGTCGGCCTGGGCGCGGATGGTCAGGGCCTGTTCCTCGCCTTCGGCGCGCAGCTTGCTGGCTTCCTGCTTGCGCTGGGCGCGCATGCGCTCGTAGACGTCGGTGATCACCTGGCTGTCGGTCGGCAGGTCGATCTGCTTGATGCGCAGGTCGGTGATCTGCATGCCCAGGCCCTTGATCGCGCCGTTGATGCCCTTGAGCTGGTTGGCGATCAACTCGCTGCGGTCGCCGGAGACCAGCTGCTGCAGGGTGCGCGAGTTGATCTGGTTACGCAGCGAATCGGTGATGATCGGGGCCAGGCGCGAATTGGCGACCGACTCCTCACCACCGGTGGCGCGATAGAACGCCCGCACATCGGAGATGTAGCCGATGGCGAAGAAGTCCACGCTGACGTCTTTCTGCTCGGCGGTGAAGTAGCGCGCCGGGGCGGTGTCCAGCACCTGGAAGCGGCGGTCGAACACGCGCACCGACTCCACCACCGGGATCTTGAAGTGCAGGCCGGGCTTGAGGTCGGCACGCACCACGCGGCCCAGGTTGAGCACCATGGCGGTCTGGTCCTCGCGCACCACGAACACCGAGCCCATCAGGGTCAGCAACACGGCGACGATCAGGCCGATGACTAGCGAATTCTTCATTATTCGGTTCCCTCACGGCCGGTCGGGCGCGGGCCGCGCTCCGGATTGCGGATGCCCTCGCTGCCGCCACTGGTTTGCGGCGGATTCAACAGCACATCCTGCGGCACCATCGACGGCATGCTGCCGTTGCCCGCAGTGCCGCTGTTGCTGGCGGACTTGCTGGCGTCGGCCGGCAGCGGCACATAGATGACCTGGCGGCCATCGCTGCCGATCACCTTGCGGTTCTCCGACAGCACCTTCTGCACAGTTTCCAGCCACAGGCGCTTGCGCGTGACCTCGGGGGCATTGGCGTACTGCTCCTGCAACAGCGTGAAGCGATCGGCGTCGCCCTCGGCCTTGGAGATCACCGCCTGCTTGTAGCCTTCGGCGCCGGTCCGGGTGCGCGCACCCTGGCCGCGTGCCTCGGGCACCACCTTGGCGGCGTAGGCCTGGGCTTCGTTGATCAGGCGCTCGCGCACCTGCTGGGCGCCGTTGACCTCGTCGAAGGCCGGCTTCACTTCTTCCGGCGGACGCGCGTCCGGCAGGGTCACACCGGTAACGGACAGACCCGTGTTGTAGGCATCCAGTGCCGCCTGCAGGCGGTCCTTGGAGGCGATGGCCAGCGGGCCGCGATTGTTGAGCACGGTATTGAGGTCGGAACGACCCACCTGCTCACGCACGGCGCTTTGCGCGGCCTGCTCCAACACCAGGTCGGCATTGCGCGAACCGAACAGGTATTTGCGCGGGTCGCTGATCTGGTACTGCACGTTGAGCGAGACGTTGACGATGTTCTCGTCGCGGGTCAGCACCGGCACCTGGTTGCTGAAGGTCTTGATCTCGGTGGCGTTGACCTTGCGCACCGACTCGACCGGCCAGGGCAGCTTGAAGTTGGGGCCGGGCTGCAGGATGCGCGAGAACTGGCCGAAGCGCAGCACCACGCCACGCTGCTGCTCGCCGATGAGCTGGAAGCTGGAGAACAGCACCATCAGCACCACCGCGACCAGAATCCAGCGCCCCACGCCGCCATCGAACAGCTCCTTCAACGGGGCGGGCAGATTGCCCCAGCCACCACCGTTGCCACCACCGCGCGGGCCCCAGGACCTGCGACGGTTGGGGTCCGGGCCGTCTCCGCCCTTGTTGCCGGGTGTGTTCCAGGCCATGCACGCTCCATGATCGAGGGGCTGTGCGGGCCAGTCCCGCAGTGCCGCCGTGTTGTGTGATTCGATGATTCTACTAGATGGGGCAGACCGACCGTTTTGAAAGGCCCCGATTGACGCATCCCGGTTTAGCCGCTGGGGTGGATCGGGCGGCGACGCATCGGGCGACGGCAGGGCCCGGTCCGGTCCAGGCGCGTGTCGACGCGGTCCCGGGGGCCGAAAAGGCGCGCATGTGATGACCTTGGCGTTGGGAGCAGGCAAGGCCGGAGGCGAGCGGCCTTCGATACGCGTTGCTGCCGGTGACCGCGTGATGCGGGCAGGCCCGCGGCGCCAACCGGTCTACCGATTCCACGCTGCGCGAAGCTGGATCAAGCAGGCCTTCGTCGATCGCACCGGCCGCGGTCAACGCGTCGGCTTATCGCACTGCGGAGCGAACCCGCGCCCCGGTCGCACCTCGCCGGCGCGCTTAGACGGTCGGCGGTTCGTCTTTCTGGTTGAACACGCGCTCCATCACTTCCAGCAACTCGTCTTCGGAAAACGGCTTGGTGATGTAGGCGCGTGCGCCCTGGCGCATGCCCCACATGCGATCGGTGTCCTGGTCCTTGGTGGTCACCAGGATCACCGGGATGTGCTGGGTGGTCGGCTCGCGCTTGAGCGTGCGCGTGGCCTGGAAGCCGTTGAGGTTGGGCATCACCACATCCATCAGCACCAGGTCCGGCAGCGAGGACTTGGCCGCTTCCACGCCGGCGGCACCATCGGTTGCGGTGATGGTTTCGTGCCCCAGCTTCTCGACGATGCGCTGAATCCCCAGCAGCTGCGACGGCGAGTCGTCGACGATCAGAATGCGTGCCATGTGTTTCCCCTAGTGTGCGCGGCGAGTGTAGTGCGCCGGCCGCGCTTTCGGTAGCTGGGCCAGGCGGTGCGCCCGGCGATGCTGTTGCGACGTGCGATCCGGTGGCGCGTTGCGGTTGCCCTGGTCAACGCGTACTACGTTGCACAGAGGGCAACTGGATTCAACAACGTTGCAGAAGGTCGTTCACCGCCACAACGCGTGCATGCTGCCCTGCCCTCAATCCCTCACCACAGGAAAGGCGATTGCTCCTTCCACCGGGAGAAGATGGCGCAAAGCGCCAGATGAGGGGACGGCGGAGATCCAACGCCGCAGATCGACGTTCACCGGCGCACTACTCGCCTGCCGAACCCCCACCCCAATCCCTCCACAAAGAGGGCGATTGCTCCCTTCTCCCACCGGGAGAAGGTGGCGCAAAGCGCCGGATGAAGGGACGGCGGCGATTCAACCGCGCAGATCGACGTTCACTGGCACACCACCTGCCTGCCGAACCCTCACCCATTTCCCGCTAGACCCACGCGGCCTACACCGATTCGCCGAACGCCTTGGCCAGATTGCGGTAGGCCTTCTTCTGCGCATCGTCGGTGGGGGCCGGGGCCAGGATTTCCAGCTCCACGATCTGGTCGCCCGGCGTGGTGCCCGGCAGGCCGCGGCCGCGCAGGCGCAGCTTGCGCCCGGCGTCCGAGTCGGCCGGCACCTTCAACTCCACCGACCCGCCCAGGGTCGGCACGCTGATGGCGGTGCCCAGTGCCGCCTGCCAGGGCATGACCTGCAAGGTGTACAGGATGTTGCGCCCGTCCACCTCGAACTGCGGGTGCGCGGCGTACTCAATCTCCAGCAGCAGGTTGCCGCCGCCGTTGCCCTGCCCGCTCAGGCGGATCACCTGGCCAGGCTGCACGCCCTTGGGCACGCGCACATCCAGCTGCTTGCCGTTGATGGTGATGCGCACGCTGTCGCCCGCATACACCGCTTCCAACGGCACTGCCAGCTTGGCGCGGGTGTCGCCGCGCGCCTGCGGACCCGCGCCTGCACCAGGGCCGGCGCCCGGACCACGCGGACGGCCGCCGCGCTGGCCGGCGAACAGGCTTTCGAAGAAATCGCTGAAGCCGCCACCGGCGCCGCCGTTGCCGAACACTTCCTCGTAGTCGTAACCCTGCCCACCACCGTAGCTGGGCGGGGCCTGGAAATCGTCGCCCGGGCGGAAGCCCTGCGCCTTGAGCTGGTCGTAGGCCTTGCGCTTGGCCGGGTCGCGCAGCGCCTCGTAGGCTTCGTTGATCGCCTTGAACTTGTCTTCGGCGCCGGCCTCCTTGCTGACGTCGGGGTGGTACTTGCGCGCCAGCCGGCGGTAGGCGGTCTTGATCTCCGCATCGCCCGCGCTGGGCTCCACGCCCAGCGTTGCGTAGTAATCCTTGAATTCCATCTAATCACCTCTGAAAAAAACGGCCCGCAGCCGAGGCCACGAGCCAGTCATATCGCAGCCGGGCGGGCAACCGCACCTATTCTACGGTGCGGTTGCCGCCGGGAAGCGAAGCATGCCGCTCCGCTCCAGGTTTTGCTGCCTTACTGCACCGTATTGCCGGCCGGGTCTTGGCCGTTGCCGACCTGGATACGGCGCGGGGTGGCCGCCGGGCGCTTGGGGATGCGGATTTCCAGCACACCGTTGTGCCCGGTCGCGGTGATGCCGTCGGGGTCGGCACTGTCAGGCAGCGCGAAGCGGCGGTGGAAGCTGCCGTAGCGGCGCTCGATGCGCGAGAAGCGCTCGGTCTCGGTGCTGGACTCGCCCTTGCGCTCGCCCTTGATCGACAGGATGCCCTTGTCCATCTGCACCTCGATCTGGCCGGGGTCGATGCCCGGCAGGTCGGCATACAGCACGAAGTGGTTGGCCTCTTCCTTGATGTCCACGCGCGGCACCCACTGCGCGGTCACCACCGCCGATTCGTCGGTGTCGCCGTTCTGCTCGAAGAAACGGTCGAACACGTGCTTGATCTCGTTCTGCAGCGCATGGGTGGGCCACTGGGGATAACGAACGATGTTCATTGCGAGCCTCCAAAAGGTTGGGTGAGGGGCCGGCTGCCGCGGCGTGCGCCGTTGCGCCGGCCATGTGCGTCAGATAGGCGTGCCGCTGCGGATTTCAAGCGCGTTGACGCGCTTTTCCCTCGCCCCTTTCTAGACTTCGTTCAGCCGCAGGAGCCCCGCCCCATGACCATCCACGTTGGTGACCGCATTCCCGAAGTCGTGCTCAAGCGCCTGCGCGAGGGCATCGAGGCGGTGGACACCCACAGCCTGTTCGCCGGCCGCAAGGTGCTGCTGTTCGCGGTACCGGGCGCCTTTACCCCGACCTGCTCGGCCAAGCACCTGCCGGGCTATGTGGAGCACTTCGACGCATTCCGCAAACGCGGCATCGAGGTGCTGTGCACCGCGGTCAACGACCCGTTCGTGATGCAGGCCTGGGGCCGCAGCCAGCTGATCCCCGACGGCCTGCACCTGCTGCCCGACGGCAACGCCGAACTGGCCCGCGCACTAGGCCTGGAGATCGACGCCAGCGGCTCGGGCATGGGCCTGCGCTCGCGCCGCTACGCACTGTATGCCGACGACGCCGTGGTCAAGGCCTTGTTCGTCGAGGAACCCGGCGAATTCAAGGTGTCCGCCGCCGATTACGTACTGCAGCACCTGCCCGATTGATGCATTGATTCCCCCCAACCACTCAGAAGGAAACCGGCCAGCCATGTCTAACCAGCCAGCCAAGCAACTCCCCGACGGCATCACCGATACCGCCACCTTGCGCAGCCGCGCACGCCAGAGCATCGAAGACGGTGCCATCACCGAGAGCTACCACGCCGACCGCGAGGCGGTGATCGAGCTGCTCAACACCGCACTGGCCACCGAATACGTGTGCACCCTGCGGTATTACCGCCACTATTTCATGGCCAAGGGCATGCTTGCCGACGCGGTCAAGGGCGAGTTCCTGGAGCATGCGCAGCAGGAACAGGCGCACGCACACAGGCTCGCCGAGCGCATCGTGCAGCTGGGCGGCGAACCGGACCTCAACCCGGACACGCTGACCAAGCGCTCGCATGCCGAATACAAGGAAGGCAGCGACCTGCGCGACATGGTCAAGGAAAACCTGATCGCCGAGCGCATCGCCATTGATAGCTACCGCGAGATGATCGATTTCATCGGCGACAAGGACACCACCACCAAGCGCATCCTGGAAGACATCCTGGCCCAGGAAGAAGAGCACGCCGACGAGTTCGCCGACCTGCTGGAAGGCTGGATCGGCGAGTGAGCTGAGTCTTGCAACGGAGCGATGTGTTGTGATCGATGATCGGCATCGACATTCACACTGAAGTTGAAAGTTGAAATCGACTCGATGATTTAAGCAGACAGGGCGCCTTGAGCGCCCTGTCTGTTTTCTATGCGGCAGGATGCTGTGTGGTTGCCTGCGGCGGTAGGAGCGCACCCGGGCGCGATGAAGCATTCCCGGTAACGCTTCATCGCGCCCAGGTGCGCTCCTACGGGTGTTTGCACTGGCCGGGCGCAGCACGTGCGCGGTCAGCGCAATACGCGAAAGCGCAGCTGCGTCCAGGCACCGTCGCTGGCCATTGCGGTGAGCGTATGCGTGCCGACCTCGGCAAATTCGCGCTGAAATCCCTGGCGTCCGTTGGTCTGTGCGATCCAGCGGCCATCCAGCAACCAGTCGATGCGCGCGTCGCTGCCCAGGGCACGCAATTGCAGGCGCACCGGACGCGAGGTGGCGTTGGCACGCGCCAGCGTGGCGCGATCGCTCAGCCCGTCGATACGCAGCACACCGCCACCGGTCATGCGCCCATCCGGCAGACAGTCCGCCGCAAGTGGCGGCAGTTGCGCAGCATTGCGCTCGGCTGTACTGAGCCAGGGCGAGACCAATGCCGGCCAGCGCGCCACTGCATGCGGCACGCGTTCATGCGCCTGGCTGCACTCCTGCGACAGCCGCTGGCCGCTGCGCGCATCCACGTCGAAATGCAGCTGCCCGCTTTGCCATAGCCGTGCGTCGCGCTCGGCAAAGGTGGGCGGCACTGCGCCATCGAGCACGTAGGCGTCGGCGCGGCGTGCGCATTGCGCCGGTGGCGTGCGCTCGGCCGCGCCGCCGAGCGGCCAGCAGATGTCCAGCGCCTGCACGGTGGCCGGCATCGGCACCGGCGCGCTGTCGCCAGCGCTGCGCGGCAAGGCGTCTATGACTTCGAACATCAGCGGCAGCGCGGTGACGGCGCCGTACTGGCCCGGCAGCGGCGTGCCGTCCGGACGCCCCACCCATACCCCGACCGTGTAACGGCGCGTGCCGCCGATCGCCCAGGCATCGCGGTAGCCGTAGCTGGTGCCGGTCTTCCATGCCACGCCCGGGCGCGTGGCGGTGTCGAAGGTACCGCTGCCATACCCGGGGCGCGGATTGCTTTGCAGGATCTCGCGCACGATCCAGGCCGCACCCGGCGACATCAGCCGGCGTTCGATGCGCGGATCGTCCGGCGTATAGCGCACGCGCCCGGCGATACCGCCACGATTGAGCGCCGCAAATGCACCGACCAGTTCCTGCAATTGCGCGCCTGTGCCACCCAGGATCAACGCCAGATTGGGCACGCTGCCGTGCGCAAAGCGCAGCTCGATCCCAGCATTGGACAGCCGCGCAGCAAACCGCGCCGGGCCGATCCGGTCGAGCAGGTCCACCGCCGGCACGTTCAGCGACAACCGCAACGCCGTCGCCGCGCTCACCGGCCCATTGAAGGCCGCATCGAAATTGCCGGGCCGGTAGCTGCCAAAACTCTGCGGCGCATCCACCAACAGGCTTTCGGAGTGGATCAACCCATCGTCCAACGCCATGCCGTACAGGAACGGCTTGAGCGTGGAACCGGGCGAGCGCCAGGCCTGCACCATGTCCACATGCCCCAGCCGCTTGCGATCGCCGAAGCTGGCCGAGCCCACGTATGCGCGTGCTTCCATGGTGGTGTTGTCCACCACCAGCAATGCCGCGGAGGTACGCTCGGGCAGCTGCGAAAAGTATGTCGTGACGCGTTCTTCCAGGGTGCGCTGCAGCTCCACATCCAGCGTGGTCACGATGCGTGCCGCGCGCGGTTGCGCGCTGTGCAACCGCTGCGCGAGCAGCGCCGCATGCAACGGCGGTTTGAGCGAGCGCGTCACCACCGGCTCGATCCGCGCATCGTCCACCTGCGCGCGCGACCACACGCCCAGCTCCACCATGCGATCGAGCACCTTGTCGCGCGAGCGTTGCGCTGCTTCGGGATGGCGATCCGGGCGCAGGCGGCTGGGCGATTGCGGCAACACCGCCAGCAACGCAGCTTCGGCCTGCGACAAGGCCCTGGCCGGCTTGCCCAGATACGCCCAGCTGGCCGCTTCCACGCCTTCGATGGTGCCGCCATAGGGCGCGCGCTCCAGATACAGCGTGAGAATCTCGCGCTTGCTCAGGTGCGCTTCCAGCTGCAGCGCGCGCAGCAGCTGCTTGGCCTTGCCCCACGGCGTGCGCGTATGCGGGTCGAGGATGCGCGCCACCTGCATGGTCAGCGTCGAGCCGCCGGAGACGATGCGCCCCTGCCCGATCCACTGCCCGCCGGCACGCAACAGGCCCCACGGGTTGACTCCGGGATGGCGCCAGAACCAGCGGTCCTCGTAATTGAGCAGCGCCTGCAGATACAGCGGCGACACACTCTGCGGGCTGGCCGGATAACGCCACACCCCGTTGTGGTCGGCGAACGCGCGCAGCGGCGTGCCATCGCGTGCCACCACCAGCGTGGAGGTGTCCCGTGATTTGGGCAGTGGCAGTGGGAAGGCCAGGTCCAGCAGCAACACCGCAGACAACAGTGCCACGGCGCTCCAGCGTAGCCCCGTCAACCAGCGCCGGCCACGCCGAGCAACACCATCCTTGCCAGCGACGCGTTCCTGCGTCTGGTCGATCCTTGCCTGCGCGTGCTGCTGCTCATCCATCCTGCCAAGGATGCAGGGCAAAACGCATTTCGGCCACCATCGCGCGCGGCAAGCTGCGGCGTTGAGCGATCAACGTGACTGCACGCTCCTGCTTGCGCGACGACAGGTGCGCTAGCCCACCACGTCCGCGTGCGGCGAGCGACGCGGCCTTACGAACAGCCGCAGCAACCCCATCGCCAGGAATACCGCAGACAGGCGCAACGCAATGCCGAGCCAGCCGCTGGCCGCCGAATCGGAGATCGCAAAGACCGTCCAGGCCGCGTTGAGCGAGACATGCAACACCCAGCCGCTCCAGATCGTGTAGCCATCCTGCGCGTCCACGATGGCAAACAGCAGCGCACCGATACCGGTAATGGCGAAGATCAATAACGCCTCGCCACCTCCACCGCCGGCCCCGAGCCAATGCACACCGCCAAACACAACCGCCTGCACCAGCGCCGCGACTGCCGGACGCCAGGCCAGCGCACGGCAGGCAAAGACGAAACCGAAACCGCGAAACACGATTTCTTCCGCTAGCGGAAACAGCAGCGCCAACCAGAGCAGGCCAAGCAGATCGTCGGTGCCGACCGAGCTGGACTGCGTCCACAGCCCCAGCCAACACGGCAGTGTGGCCAGCAACGTCAGCGCCGGGCCGCGTAAGCCGTTCCAACGCAACCCCAGACGCGCCGCGAGCTCGCCTGGCATGCCAGGACGCAGCAACGCCGCTGCGACGAGCACGAGCACTACGCTGAGCAGATTGTCGAGAATCCCACCGCCGTAAGGCACCGGAATTTTCGGGATTGGAAAACCAAGGGCCTTAGCCACATCACGCACCTGCAGCGCGACCAGCAGCACCAACAACCAGACGACATGCGGCGTGAGTCGGCGCAGGGATGTATCGAGCGGCATGCAGACGCCCTTGCGTGCAAACGAACGCTGACTATAACGGCAACACCACCGCCGCAGTTCTACGGATCACATTGCGCGGCGACATCCGCTCCCGTCGCAGGCCAGCTGCATGCGATGATGCAACGCGACGCTCACCGCTGCTCCAGCGACGCGCGATAGCGCAGCAAGGCTTCCGGCGCATCGGTCTGGATGATCGACACGCCTTCGCGGTACAGGCGGCCCCACACCTTGTCAGGATCGCGCGCGGCATCGGCGTCGCCGCCGTACCCGGCGATGAAGCCTTCCCACAGCGAGTTGACCATCAGCCGCACCTTGTGTGCCTTGCTCACTGCAACCAACGCCGGCAATTGCGCTGCCGACATCTTGGGCAGCTCGAACGCGACCGGATGCGCGTTGCGTGTCTGCGCAGTGGCGATCGCGGCCAGGTCGGCAGTGCCATGGGCGTTGATCAGGATCGGGAAGAAATACACCTTGTCGAACGGCAGCATCGCCGCCAGCGGCGGCGTGGCGATGCCGGCTTCGGCCTTGACGATCACCTGGTGCTGCATGCCGGCACGGGCAACCGCATCGACCACCTGCACGTAGATCGCATCCTTGACGTCCAGGTTGAGCAGGATGTGGCCCTTGGACCTGGCCAGCATCTGCTCGAGCGTGACCACGCGTTGATCGGTCAGCGGCGCCTGCGCGCCACCTTCGTCGCTGCGCAGCCGCAATTTTTGCAGGTCGGCCAAGGTCAGCTCGGACAGCTTGCCGGTGCCGTCGGTGGTGCGGTCCACGGTGGCGTCGTGCAGCATCACCAGTGTGCCGTCGGCGGCGCGCCGCACATCGGTCTCCATCACGTCGGCACCGATGGCGATGCAGCGCTCCAGCGCGGCCAGCGAGTTCTCCGGTGCGCTGTCCTTGAACCCATGTTCCGGTGCCGGTGCATGGCAACCGCGATGGGCCACCACCACGATGCCGCCGTCAGGATTGGTCAGCCGGGCCTGGATTGCGGCCACGCCGGTGGGCGCCGCGCTCGCATGGGTGGCCAGTGCCGCGCACAGCATGGCCGCGACGGTGGCGGCAGTACGTAAGGTCATCGAACAACTCCGATTGAAGGGATTAACAGAACTATTGCGTGTCGGTCAGGTAGGCGCGGCGGTTACTCAGCATGGCGCCCTGCCAGGTGAACATCCTGATTTCCACGCACCGCGCGCACTTGCCCGAGCTCTGCTCGCCATGCCAGCTTCGCCGCGCCTAGAACGTCGGCGTAAAGCGCAGACCGAACCAATACGTCGTGGGTACCGAATAACTGTCCTTGAGCAGGTTCTGCCCGGGGCCGGTCACGCTGGTGATGCGGCTGTGGGTGAGGTTGCTGACCTGGCCGATCAGGCTGAGCTGCTTGCTGATCGCATAGGTCGCGGTGAAATCCAGCTGCGAACGCGGCGACCAATACAGGTCCTGCCAGTCGATATTGCTGACGATGGCACGCAAGGCCTTGCCCTGACGATTGTAGGCCGCGCGCAGCTCCAGCCCGCCGGTGTTGTAGAACAGCGTGGCATTGGCGGTGTAGTCGGGCTGCCCGACCAGGTTGTCGAGCTTGCGCTCGCGCTGGCTCATATTGCTGCCGCTGCCAACGCTGTAGGGCACGTCCAGGCTGCCATCGAGCACCGCAAAATTTGCACTGAAACCGACCCCACTCAGCCACGGTGCGATCGGCGCCAGGGTGTTGACGATGCCGTTGAACTCCACCCCGCGGATACGCGCCTTGGCGGCATTGGCCGGCGTGCTGATCAGCGCGTTGGCGTAGGTGGTGCCGTCGAACGTGAAGCTGTCGGTGCGCGACAGCGTAAAGATCTCGTCCTGGATGCGTTTGTCGAACACGGCCGTGGACGCGAACGCATCGAAGTCGCCAGGCAGGCGCCATTCCAGCGACAGATCCAGGTTATTGGACACGCGCGGCTTGATGTCCGGGTTGCCGATGGTGACGGTGACGCCTTGCGCATTCGGGTTGCCGGCATCGGCCGTGTTGACGAAGCCGATCGAGGTGCGCGCCGCGTACGCATCGTATGGCGGGCGGCCGAGCGTACGGCTTGCGCCGGCGCGCAGGTCCAATGCATCTGTCAGGTGGTAGGTCATGATGGCCGAGGGCAGCAGATAGTGGTAATCGGCACTGGTCGGGTTATCGACATACACATAGCGGTTGGTCGCGGCATCCAGCTGCCGCTGGCGGCCGACCGTATCGAGCCTGGTGCTGTCGAAATGCAGACCGCCCTGCACATTGAAACGCTCGCTGCGATAGCTGACCAGGCCATAGCTGCCGAAGGTCTTTTCGGTATGGGTGAAGTTGTCCTGATTGCTGAAGGCCTGCTGGTCGGTGCTGTTGAACGCGCTCAACGGCGTTGCAGCCAATGCACGATTGGCCTTGTCTGGATCGATGGTGATCAGGTTCAGGCCGGCGTAGCGCATCGGCGCCCGGCCGGTACCCGCCACATCGGCCAGGCCAAACGCCGGCGCACTGGTATTGGGCTGATATTCGACGCGATAGATGTCGTAGGACGGTTTGTCGGTGGTGTACGACACGCCCGCGGCAAAGCCGATGCCCTGATCGCTCTCGCCTTGGTTGAAACCGTAATCCAGCCGGCCGGTGAGGATGCGATCGGCCGCGGTGCGTTTGTAGTCCGGACGCCAGTACGACAGGCTGTAGTTGCCCAGATCGTTGTAGGCCTGCGGCGACACCCCGAAGCGCTGATCGAAGCCGGAGGTGTCGTAGTTGAATGCGTAATTGGGCGTGGCATTGATGGTCACACCGCTGCCGGCCTGGCCCACCGGTACCGGTGCGGCGCGGGTGATGCCGGTGGCGTACTTGATCATGCGGATCGGCTCGTCGTAGGTCGCATCCGACCACGCGCCGCGCGCAGAGAACTGTTGCCGATCGGTGGGCCGCCAGATCGTGCCCAGCTGCGCGACCTTGGTGCGCGTGGTGACGATCTGGTTCGAGTAACCCACCTCGATATCGCCGCCGGGATAGCTGCCGGAGGTGGCGGTCTGATTGAACACCTGGCCACGGTTGCGCGGGTCGATGATGACCTCGTTGCGCTCCATGTTGTCCTTGAAATAGTAGTAGCCGGCCGTTGCATAGGCTTCCAGTGCGGCACTGGGATGCACTTCGAACTTGCCGGTGACGCCATAGCGGTCGCGCTGGTTCTGCACGTACCAGTACTTGTCCTGCTGCGGCACCGCCCAGCCATTGCCGAGATTGGCGCCGGTCTGCAGCACGCCGTTGTTGTCGTAGAACCCGTAATGCACCGTGTCGGTGGTCATATGGGTTTCGGTATAGCTGCTCAGCGTCTGGTAGTTGGCCGACAGGGTGACCCCGTACTGCTGCTCGCTGCCGAAGGTGCGGCTGCCGGTGGCGTTCAGGCGATAGCCGGGGTCGTCCTGGTCGCGCGGCTTGCCGACATCGTTGGCGTGGCCCAGCGCCGCTTCGGCACTGAAGAAGGGCTTGCCGCCGTTTTCGAACGCGCTGCGTGTCTTGAGGTTGATGGCCCCGCCCGTTGCGTTGGGGTCTAGGTCGGGCGTGAAGGTCTTGACCACCTGCAACTCGCTGACCATCGATGCCGGCAGCAGGTCCAGACGCACGCCGCGGGTGATCGAGCCGAGCGTGCCGTTCGGCGTGCCGGGCGAGGCAATGGTCAGCCCATCGATGGTGACGTTGTTGTAGGACGGGCCCAGGCCGCGCAGTACCGGTGTAGCGGCCTCGTCGCGCGGATGCTCGTTGTCGGTGGCCGGCAATACCGACAGACCGGGCACGCGGCGCAGCGCTTCGACGATGGTGCTGTCGGGCAAGGCGCGCACATCGGTGGCGCTGATCACATCGGTGATATTAGTTGCCGCGCGCTTGCTTTCCACCGCAGCGGCATTGGCACGGCGCACGCCGGTGACCTGCATGGCATCAAGAGTCTGCACGCCGGTTTTGGTGGGGGTGGCCGGTGCGTCGCTAGTGGATGCCTCGCCTTGTGCCGATGCAGGGGATGCAGGGGATGCAGGGTCTATGGAATCAGCGGATGCATCTGCTGGCAATGGAGAACGTTGCCTTGCAGTCGCAACTTCAGCCTCGGGCGTGGATGCCTCGTCATTATTAGCTGTAGGTGCATCTGTAGTTGTAGCTGCGCTCGCTGATGCGCCCGCGGTCGCGGTCATGGCCGCAACAGACGTTTGAGCGAAGTCATCGGCTGCAATAGCCGCCCACTCGTGTGCGCAAGCCTGCGGAGCTGGCGAACACGCCGCAATGGCAACGGCGAGAACGGACAAGTGCAAACGGTAAGAATCGGAGCGCTGCATGGAATCCCGAGATCGCGCAGCGGGAATGCCGCGCCTGTGAGAAAGCACGCCACCGTAGCCAGCAAAAATGACCCCTGCATGTCGCTGGCATCGCATCGAAAAGACAGTGCGCAGCGATGTCGCCGTAAGCGAAGAAGCGCTGGCGTAGGAGCGCGCCTGCGCGCGATGAGGCTTTCCAGGTGATGCCCAATCGCACGCAAGCACGCTCCTACGGCAGCTAGATTGCATCCCAGAATGGATAATCGCCGACCCGCTCGACCAGCTCGGCGCGCAGTGGGTTGGCGATCAGGTAGCGAGCCACGGTGCGCAATCGTCTTCCAAACGATCCTTGCGTGTCGCTTACATCGCATCGAAAAGACAGTGCGCAGCGATGCCGCCGTAAGCGAAGAAGCGCTGACGTAGGAGCGC